>QCFC01000011.1 GCA_003278465.1 Prochlorococcus sp. AG-363-B04 | reverse complement strand
TCAAATTGCTGCTGCGAATCTTGAAAAACTTTCCAGCAGAAAAAGCAGGGACTGTCTTGGAGGTGATGGAGATGAGCGTTGAATGAATTTCGAAATCAGATTAACTGTAATAATTGACAGCTCCATTTAGGACAACAAAGCTTGCATTGTTTAATAATTGCTGCATCAAACTTATAGCCATAAAAGCTAGTATTGCAGAAAGATCAAGTCCTCCTATAGGGGGAATTAAACCTCTGAATACGTTTAGGTATGGATCAGTAATCGAGCTCACACTTGAAAGAACAGGGTTGGACCAGTCAAGATTTGGGAACCAACTAAGAAGGACTCGGACAATTAGTACAAGTGAGTAGATTTGAAGCGTCTGAGCTAAAACCTGGAGGAAGGTTGAGAGAATGTCTTGCATGGATTTGGGAAATTAGTCTTTAACTCTATGCAGCCTGAGGTGGTTCGGTTGAACCAATATCAGGAATTACAGAAAACGTACGGTGAAATTTTTCAGAAAGTGTCAACCAGTATGACCTTCCTTCATTTTGGCGCTTACGATCAATGAAATTCTGGGCTATTAATTCTTTTATATGTTCATATGCCCCTGAGCCCCTTAAATCTACCAGATCCGATTGAAGAATCCTTTTCTTTAGGGCAATAGTGGCAAGAGTACGAAGGGTTGCAGTTGAAAGATCAACTGGCAGCATGTCCTGTACCAATTCACCAAGGCCAGCTTTCAACTCAAGACTATAAAGATTTTTGTTTTCATGAATATTTAGAGCAGTGTCACGTTGTGCATAGCCGGCCATTAGGGCAAGCATGGCTTGCTCGACAGAGGATTCACTTTCATGGACCAACTCTGCTATCTCTTTTAACGCTACAGGTCTACCTTTTAGATAAAGGATTGCTTCTAGTCGAGCAGGTAGAGACATGAAATTATCCTCATCCCTTTTTTTGGTTGAGGAATCGCTGGCCATAGCAGGCCTAAGTGAGGTACAAGTTAAGGTAACGCGATCAACTCATTTGTGCACCTAAGAAAAGCTTATATGCAGGATTATTGCTTTCTTCCCAACTTGGGTATCCCAAATCATCTATAAATCTTTTCCAATTTTCCATATCATTTTGTTTTACAAGAACTCCCACTACAATTCTCCCAACATCGGAGCCATGGTTGCGATAGTGGAATATACTTATACTCCATTCTGGATCCAGTGCATTGACAAATTTCATTAGTGCTCCAGGACGTTCTGGAAATTCAAATCTATAAAGAAGTTCATTACATTTGTTTTTGTTTATTGCATTTGCATTTCCAGGTAACCTTCCTCCAACCATATGACGCAGATGGACTTTCGTAAGTTCATCTTCACTTAAGTCAAGGCATGGGTAGCCAGCCTTTTCAAGTTTTGAACAAAATAAATATCGATCATTACGACTAGTTACTTCAATACCCATGAAGATTTGAGCGTTTTCTCCTTCCGCCATCCTGTAACTAAATTCGGTCAAGCTGCGATTGCCAAGCAACTCACATAATTTTCGAAGACTACCTGCTTTTTCCGGAATTTCGATGGAAAACATTGCTTCTCTCTCTTCACCTAACTCTGCCCGTTCTGCAACAAATCGAAGTCTGTCAAAATTCATATTTGCTCCACATGCAATAGCTACTAGACGGGACTTGTGAAGATTTTGATTGGAAACATCTACCTTTAGACCTGCAATAGCTAATGCACCAGCAGGCTCTAGAATTGATCTTGTATCTTCAAAGACATCTTTTATTGCTGCACAAATTTCATCAGTGCTAACTGTTACCAGTCTATCAACATATTTTTGTACAATTGGAAATGTATTTTCCCCTACTTTTCTTACCGCTACACCATCTGCAAATAAGCCTACCTGATTGATTTCAAGAGGCTTTCCTGCTTCAATTGATAACTTCATGGCGGCAGCGTCTTGAGGTTCAACACCTATTACTTCAATTTGGGGCCAGATGTTTTTTATATAGGTTGCGATCCCTGCTATTAGACCTCCTCCTCCAACGGCTACGTATATTTTGTCAGGTAATTTTTTACTTTGATTCATTATCTCAATAGCAATTGTTCCTTGCCCAGCAATTACATCTGGATTGTCAAATGGATGTATAAATGTAAGTCCCTCTTTATCGCTAATTCTGAGTGCTTCTTTATAGCTTTCATCATATGTTTCACCATGTAGAATGACTTCTCCCTTTAAAGCTTTAACAGCTCGAACTTTCATCTCAGGTGTTGTTAGAGGCATCACGATTACAGCCCTGCAATTCAAATAGGAAGCACTCAGAGCAACTCCTTGGGCATGGTTGCCAGCACTAGAAGCAATAACACCTTTTTCTAATTCTGATTCATCCAGTTGCGACATGCAGTTAAAGGCACCTCGGATCTTGAATGAAAAAACGGGTTGAAGATCTTCACGCTTTAGCCAGATTTGATTGTCCAGCCTTTTACTGAGACTTGTTGCTAGTTCTAGGGGTGTTTCATGAGCAACGTCATAAACACGGGCTCTCAGAATCCTTTGTAGATAGTCCTTCATGGGTAGAGTCTAGAATTTACTTTGAATGCATTTCCAACATTCATTGAGTATTAGGGAGGGTTGGCTTCAAATGTTCACTATTAAGATTTAGATTGCATTAATTGGTCGCCGAATGGAATGCGTCTGATTGAGTTGACCCATCCGAACCAGCTGCATGGACTTAGCACTGCTGAGCTTGAGGATGTTGCATGCCAGATTCGAGAACGACATCTTCAGGTTGTTTCTACTAGCGGGGGGCATCTAGGTCCTGGTTTAGGAGTTGTAGAGCTGACCCTTGCTCTATATCAAACCCTTGATCTTGATCATGACAGGGTTGTTTGGGATGTAGGCCATCAGGCGTATCCACATAAGCTTGTTACTGGACGCTTTGGTAATTTCGACACCTTGCGACAACAGCATGGAGTCGCAGGATATTTAAAAAGAAGTGAAAGTAAATTTGATCATTTCGGTGCTGGGCATGCAAGCACTTCAATATCAGCAGCTTTTGGCATGGCTTTAGCGCGAGATAGACGTGGAGAAGATTTTAAATGTGTCGCTGTAATTGGGGATGGGGCATTGACAGGAGGGATGGCTTTAGAAGCTATTAATCATGCTGGACATCTTCCCAACACACCTTTTTTGGTTGTTTTGAACGACAATGATATGTCGATATCTCCACCCGTTGGAGCACTTTCAACCTATTTAAATCGTATGAGGCATAGTCCTCCAATGCAATTTATAAGCGATAGTGTTCAAGAAAGTGTCAAAAATCTCCCGTTTATGGGAGGCGAATTACCTGCTGAATTCAACTCACTTAAAGGCAGTATGAGAAGACTCGCAGTACCAAAGGTAGGTGCTGTTTTTGAAGAACTTGGCTTTACTTATATGGGGCCTATTGATGGCCATGATATAGCTGAAATGGTTAGAACATTTCAAGCATCCCATCGAGTAGGGGGACCTGTATTAGTACATGTAGTTACAACTAAAGGTAAGGGATATCCATATGCAGAAGCTGATCAAGTTGGTTATCATGCACAATCTGCTTTTGATTTGACGACTGGAAAATCTAAGCCTTCTCAAACCCCGAAGCCACCAAGTTACAGCAAGGTTTTCGGCCAGACTCTTGTAAAACTTTGTGAGCAAGATAGCACTGTTATTGGTATTACTGCTGCAATGGCTACAGGTACTGGACTTGATATATTGCAAAAGGCTATCCCTTCCCAATATGTCGATGTTGGAATAGCAGAGCAGCATGCTGTAACTCTTGCTGCTGGTATGGCTTGTGAAGGTTTAAAACCTGTTGTGGCTATATATAGCACTTTTCTTCAGCGTGCTTATGACCAAGTAATTCATGATGTTGGCATACAAAATCTCCCTGTAACTTTTGTCCTTGATAGAGCAGGAATTGTTGGTGCTGATGGTCCAACTCATCAAGGTCAATATGACATTAGTTATTTGAGAGCAGTACCAAATTTCACCGTTATGGCACCAAAGGATGAATCAGAACTTCAAAGAATGCTTGTAACATGCTTGGAACATAATGGTCCTGTTGCAATACGAATACCTAGGGGATCTGGAGAAGGAGTTGCTTTAATGGAGGAAGGTTGGAAACCTTTAAAAATTGGAAGTGGCGAAGTTCTTATTGAGGGTGATGACTTGTTAATCATTGCTTATGGGTCGATGGTTTCTCCTGCTAAAAGTACAGCTCTAATACTTCAAGAACAATTCGGCATTAATTCAACTGTTATAAATGCTCGTTTTTTAAGGCCTTTAGATCAAGCATTAATTCATCCTTTGGCGCGACGAATTGGCCGCTTGGTAACAATGGAAGAAGCCGCATTGCCAGGTGGTTTTGGAGCAGCAGTACTTGAATCACTTAATGATGAGAATATACATGTACCTGTATTTAGGCTTGGTATACCTGATAAATTGGTTGATCATGCAAGTCCTAAGCAAAGCAAAGAGGCATTAGGATTGACTCCAGAACAAATGTCAGACAGGATTAATGATTATTTTCAGCTAAAATAAATCTGATTAACAAATATATAACTTAGTTCAAAAAAAAATTATAATTATCTATTTTGAATGTTGTATAATATCAATATCAAAGAATTTTATAATTTACGAATTAATATTATCAAATCTACTAAAAACTTTTGCCTTCAAAGTGATTATGATTGTTTCTTGATATGATTTTTGAATAAGGAAAGGGTCATTTTTTTGTAATAGCATGCTAATTAAAATTTAAATATAGATATCCACAAAAACAAGTGAGCGCTGATTGTGTCAGCGCTCTTATCCTACCTACCACCTGCTGGTGATTAAAAGTTTGTCTCTTGGCTGACTTAATAAAAAGTCAACAAAAAATTAGCGTTTTGAAGACCTAGAGAACTCCTTGAGAAGCCAATCCAAGAATTGTGCCTATGCCTAGTACATGACCCAGGCAATTTGCAGCCACAACAGAAGCATGGCTCATTCCTCCGTAAAATTGGGAGTTGGGAATTTCAAAGCCCTCATTTGGTTGGGCGATATTTGCTCTGGCAATGGCATAGGCAAGAACATTGCAGCCAATCATTACCAAGCCAACCTTTGGAGACCAGGAGAATGTGGCTGGGTCAGCTGCAGCCAATAGGGTTGTCAACATGAAGAGAAGACCAATGGAAGCGCATTATTATTTTCCTTGATAGATCCTCAATAATCACAAAAAAATTCTTTCGCTTAAGAGTTATTCACTACTTTCTTTTGGCCGAATCCTAAGAAACCCAGTGCTACCAGTGCATCACTGATTGTTAGAAAGGCTTCTGCTGTTCCATGTAAGGGATCAATTTCTGTAAGTTCTGCTTCGAAAAGTAACTTCGCCACGATTGCTAGAACGATTGTGACGAAGACGAAAAGCAATGTTAGGCGGAAACCCCATAGTGAAATTTTCGGAATGCTTTTGCTTTTTTGAGCCCAATAGAGGAAGAAAAGATATGGAATTAAAGAAAGTACAAAGAATGGCCCAGGGTCTATTTTGCCAAGAAATTCCAGAGCCAATCCAGGATTGATTAAGTTCATGAGATTTTTTCTTCAGTATTTACAAGATGCCAAGCTGCTAATGCCAAGCAGCAATTCCCTAACATTGTCAAACCAGCTTGAAGCACCACAAGGCCTTTTAGAGCATCGCTGTTGTCATAGATATGCCAAGTTATAGCTGCCATGGCACTTGCCAGGTTGGGAAGCATTGACATAGCAAGCCAAGACAAGGCTCTTTGATTAATTATTCTTCCCCATCTCAATATCAGGACAATTGCAAGTGTCCATTCACATAAGGTTGCCAGGTGTATCCACCAAGTACCGAGGGATAGAGCGTGCACTTTTTTTTATCAACTTAGCAAGCCTAGTAAGTCAAGGGGCAACCTTACCAAAGAACAAAAGAACATGAATTAGAATTTGTTTTCGAATTGGCTTGTTAAGAAAACAGGTATTTACTTATAAATAGCTAAGTTCACTAAGGTTATTAAAAAGGAGAATAATCATAAAGTTTTGAGTGTAATCTTTTAGTGATAAATGATTGAGTATCAAAGTGGATCATCTTAAGTTTAATTAAGTAATTATTTCTTATACCTAATTTAATCTTTTATGTGTTGTTAATTCGAAGCGATGTTCATTTTTAATATCCCATGAAATCTTCGGGCATTCAGGGATTTGATCATTTGAGGATGTGATCATCCTCAATTCCCCAATAGGTGTATCAAGCATGATTAGTTTACTTGACCCAAGCCATTCTTGATAGATAATTTTGCTATTAATTCCATTTTCGTTAATTATAATATCTTCTGGCCTAATGCCTTTTATTATTCCTGATTCTGGGGGCAACAAATTTATTTGTGGTCGACCGATGAAAGAAGCAACAAATATAGATGCTGGAGAGTTATAAAGTTCATTAGGAGTCCCAATTTGTTCTACATTCCCTTTTTGCATTACTGCGATTTTGTTAGCCATAGCCATTGCTTCTTGTTGATCATGGGTTACATATACAACTGGCTTTTGGCCTTGAAGTATTAATGAGCGTATTTCTGGACGAAGGCTTTCTCTTAATTGAGCATCAAGATTGCTCATTGGTTCGTCAAGTAGGTAGACTTCAGGGTCTCTTAGTAATGCTCTCGCGAGGGCAACTCTTTGACGTTGGCCTCCTGAAAGTTGAGCAGGTTTTCTATAAGCTAAATCTTCTAATTTCATAAGAGTTAAGATGGAACTTACTTTCTGATGTTGTTCACTTTCAGTTGCACCTCTAACTTTTAAACCTATTGTTAAATTAGAAGCTATAGATAAATGGGGAAATAGTGCATAACTTTGAAAAACCATTCCAATATTTCTTTTAGAAGGAGAAACATTTTTTAAATCTCTTCCATTTATGTAAATGGAACCTTCATCAGGAATATCTAACCCTGCTATCAGGCGAAGTGTTGTACTCTTGCCGCAACCACTTGGACCTAGAAGGGCTAAGCATTCTCCATCTTTAATTTCAAGAAAGAGATTTCTTAGAACCCAACTCTTCCCATAGCGTCTTCCAATATTTTTGAGAATTAAAGTCATCCTTTAATTGCTCCTTGAGTAAGACCTGAGATGATCTGCTTTTGAAATATAATAACAATTAATAGAACTGGTAAGGCTCCTAGCACTGTTGCAGCTGCATATGCTCCATAAGGAACTGAATATACTGATGATCCTGCAATTCTTGCAATTGCTACAGGAAGGGTTAAAAGATCTGGGTTGCTTAGCCAAGTTAATGCTATTGGATACTCATTCCAAGAGAAAATAAAAACTAAAATAGCTGTACTCGAGGTTGCTGGTGCAATTAAAGGAATTAATATCCATTTTAATCTTTGAGCTAGGTTTAGTCCTTCTAGTTTTGCTGCTTCTTCAAGTTCACTTGGGATATCTTTTAGTGCGGAGGTAAGTAATAATATGGCTAATGGCATTGATAGGGCTGAATAAGGAATACTAAGCATTAAAATATTATTTCCTATATTTAAATCTCTAGCTATTTCTAAAAGTGCAAGAAATAGTAGAACATAAGGAAAGAGTGCAATCCCAAAAAGAATAATACGAATTAATTTTGCTTTATATGGCTTAATTTTTACTAGGCCATATGCGGCTGGCAAAGAAAATACTAATGTGAGTAATGTTGTTGTTATTCCTAATAATATGCTATTAAAAAGGTACCTTATAAAGGGTGGGTCTGATTTAAGTATTTGTCTGTAGTTTTCTAGGGTCCATCGATGTTCAATTATTTCTAGTGGATGTGTAAGAGCTTCAGGAGTACAAAATGAAGTGTATAGCTGCCATAAGAGTGGGAATAATGACCAGAATAACAGTATAATTATAGGTAGACTTAAGTTTTTTTTCATCTTGAGTAACCTTGTATGTTCTTGAACTTATTAAATAAATATATGCTAAAAATAGAGCTAAATACAATTAATATGAAACTGCCGATCATAATGGTTGAACTATATCCGAAATCTAAGAATCTCATTGCATTAAGGTAAGCATATATAGCTAGGCTTTCAGTACTTCCAGCAGGGCCTCCACCTGTCATTACCTGAATAAGGTCAAAAACACCAAAGGCTTGTGCCAGTCTAAAAAGAATACTTAAAAGAATATAGGGTTTGAGCATTGGGATTGTTATTTTAAATAGAGCTTCCTTGTTAGATCCTCCTTCAAGTTTAAATGCTTCATATAGATCTTGAGGGATAGTTTGAAGCCCGGCCAGAAGAATCAGAGCTATAAATGGAGTTGTCTTCCAAACGTCTCCTAATACTGTTGCGAGCCAAGCTGTATTTGGATTAGAAAGAATATTAAATTGATCTAATCCAATTAGGTTTACTATTAGTTCAATTGGACCATATGGAGTATTAAAAATCCATCTCCATCCCAGAGCCATTACAGTAGTGGGTAAGGCCCAAGGTAATAATGTTATAGCTCTTACAAGGTTTCTTCCTCTCCATTTTTGGTTTAATAACAGAGCAATAGCAAGCGCAATAAACAATTCTAGGCTTACAGACAATGCTGCAAAACGAAATGTCTGAAATGAATCTTGCCAGAATCTTTGATCATTTATTAACCTTTGCCAATTAGCACCTTTGTTAGCAATAGGAACTAGTCCCGTGATTACTGATGAGGCATGAAAACTTAACCAGATATATCTTATTAAAGGTGTACCAAATATTAAAATAATTAGTAATGCAGCAGGAAGAATAAGTAGGCCAATCATTTATTGCTACCCGCTGATTGAAGAATTTGATTAGAAATACTATGAGCTCTATTCATGGTTTCAGAAACTTCACCATCTCCTGTAAGTATTTCACTAAGATGTCGCTGTAGAACATCACTAATTTGTGCATATAATGGTGTCTGAGGTCTGGGTTCTGAAACTGTTAGGCCTTTGTAAAGGGCAGTTATTATTGGTGAATTTTTAAGTATATCAACATCTTTAAATATCTCTGAACTTATCGGGGTATAGCCATATTTGAGGAATAAATGCTTTTGTGATTTGATTGATGTTAGATATTTTATAACCTTGAATGCATCTTGGGGATTTTTCGATGTTTTTATGATAGAAAAACCCCAACTTCCTAATGTTGATGTTGGATTATTTCCTATCTCTGCAACCATAGTTGTAACCCCAACCTTTCCTCTTACTACACTTGAAGGTTTTTGTAATTCAGACCATGCATACGGCCAATTCCTCATAAATGCCACCTCTCCTGATTCAAATAATTGAAGACTTTCAGGTTCGGAATAGTTTGTAACTGCTTTTGGTGTAATTCCGTCTTTGATTAGTTTCTTAAGCCACTTGGCAGCATTAATACTTGGTTGCTTATCTAAGTGAATAGCCCCATTCTCGTCCAACCATTCCCCGCCAAAACCATATAGAACTTCTAGGAAGACACAACTCAGTCCTTCATATTGTCTTCCTTGCCATACATATCCATATTTTACTTTCTTTTTCTGTATTAATTCCTTACTTATTTTAATTAACTCATTATTTGTTCTCGGTGGCTTCTCCATTAAATCTTTTCTCCAGTATAGAAGTCCCATATCAGCAACAAATGGCCACCTATAAACTTTATTTTTAAACTTATTACCTTTTTGTGCTCCTATGGCAATTTTATTTAAGTCTTCCTGAGTTATCCATTTGTCTAATGATGATAGCCATCCTGCTGCAGCATATTTAGGAAGCCATGTGACGTCAATTAATAAAATATCAAATGGGCTTTTCTCTAACATTAGACTACTTATTGCCAAATCAGAGACTGATTCTGTTTCTAATGGACCTCGTGTGACATTAATAATTATATTGTCTTTGTTTTCCACATTAAATTTATTGATTAAATCTTTTGTTGAGTCTGCAAATGGTGCTGGCATTAATATGTTGATGTGTTTACTTGGAGAAGTTTTTGCAACTGACTTATTTGCTACAAAAGTAAATGATGATATCAATATACTTATTACAAACAATACTTTAGGTTTCATATCTTTTTAATCAGTGAAATTGTCAAGTTTTTGCATCTGCTCTTCTGCCCAATCTTTGACTGTATATGATTCTACGGCTGTTGTCATAGAAGACATTCTTTCGAACTGTTCATCTTTGGTCATATTTATGGCTTTTTCTATAGCTTCGTCCATTTGCCTATGAGAATAGGGGTTTGTAAGGACAGCTCCATCTAAAAGAACGGAGGCACCTGTGAACTCAGATAGAACTAGAACACCACCTTTATTTTTTCGTGCTGCTGCATATTCCTTTGCGACCAGGTTGAGCCCATCTCTGAGTGGTGTGATCCAGCAAATATCTGCCTTAAGGAACCATGCAACCATTTCTTCATAAGGAATACGTCTTGTAGATAGTCGAATAGGAACCCAATCAATACAGCTAAACCTTCCGTTTATTCGGCCAACCATTTCCTCTATAGATCTCTGAGTGTCATCGTATATTTTCATTCCAGATGCAGCAGCAACACATGCAAGCATCAAAACAACCTTCCCATGTAGATCTTTATTTCTTTCTAAAAGTCTTTCAAAGCAAAGAAGTAGCTCTTCATTTCCTTTAGTGTAATCTACTCTACTTGCTGAGATTATAAGTTTTCTATTCTTTTTAGTTCCTTTATCAATTTCTTCACAGTGTTTTTGGACTTCCTCCTGTTTGATAATGTTTTGAATTAAATCTGGTGAGGTCCCAACAGGAGATGAAATTAGTTGAATTTGCCTTCCTGCATGAGATAACCAGCTTGTTACATAAGGTTCTGTTAAAGCACTCCCTACTGCTATGAAATTTTTGCTTACAGGTTCTTTAGGTCCTTTATTTGCACCAATTAAGCAATTTGCTGCTCTTGCAAAATTCTCTGTATATCGGGGTATATGAAAACCTACTAAATCACAACAAAGTAAACTTTCAATTATTTGACGTCTCCATGGAAGAATTGCGAAAACGTCATTCCCGGGGAATGGAGTATGATGAAAGAAAGCTATTTTTAAATCTGGTCTTTTAACCCTAATAAATGCAGGTGCTAGCCAAAGATTGTAGTCATGTACCCAGACTGTGGCTCCTTCAGAAGCTTCCAGGCAAGCAGCTTCTGCGAAGTATTTATTAACTTTTTCAAAAATCTTCCAGTCAGCATTGTTAACATTAAAATGTGTAGGAAATGTATGTAATATTGGCCAGAAGCATTCCTTAGATGTCACATGATAAAAGCTTTGAATTTCTTCTTCTTTTAGTGCAATTCTTTTTAAGTTAAATTTTGCAGGTTGATCCATTTTTATTATCTCATCCTTTTCGTTTTCATTGTTTTTAATTTTTCTCCATGCAATCCATGTCCCATCTTTTCTTGTTCGGAAAAGGTTTCTCAATGTTGGTATTATTCCATTTGGACTTTTTTGATCAACCCATAATCTTTCCCCTGTGTTAGTAATCTTTTCTTCAAATGGAGTTCTATGATAAAGGAGTATGAATGAACTTGAACCTGTTTGCTTGGCCATAATTTTCTGGTTGATTGGAATCGATTAATTAATAATCAATCTGAGGGGAAGATAGCTTACTAGGCCTTTTATCTTTTCTTAATTATATCAGCTAAATGTGAAGACTAAAATAAATATGAGATTATTTATTTATTACTTCACATGAGAATCTAATTAAAATATTTATGGAACATTTGTGATATCTTAAAAATTAAGAATCTAGGAGTAAATCTTATTATTTTAGTAAATAATCAATCTTTTAAAATTTGCTAAGGTCAACACCTAGTGATTTAGCATAGGGACCCAGACCTTTCTTTTGAATAGTTTTTAGTGCTCTGGTAGTAACCTTTAGGTTTACCCATCTTTTCCCTTCTGCCCACCACAGCTTTCTTTGCTGCAAATTAGCCTGTTGGAGCTTTTTTGTACGTATATGTGAATGGCTTACAGCCATACCGTTATTGGCTTTAGTACCAGTGAGTTGGCATACTCTTGACATCTGTGATCTCCTTTCTCGATTAGGTTTCAGATATAAATACGATTCTATCAAATTCGACAAATCAAAATTCCTGTATTTAGATAGCTTTTTCTACGAGACTACCTAAAAGCTTAGCTGTTCGAGTTTGAAAAGGAGGGATTTCACTGGCCTCAAGCCCTCCTACACCAAGTTTTGCCATGTCATATATATATCTCGCAAGATCTAAAGCCATACTTTGCGAGGGGGAATCTGCTTGGTTTGCGACCAATATTGAGCCTGATGAGAGTTTGATTAGATTTTCAACCAGTTTGTGGCGCATATTCAAAAGCAGAACATGATGTTCTGGAAGCCCTGGAAGTCGTTGTTCCATTAAAGCTCCTAGGTCATTTATACGTCTCATTTGTTCTGGTAGAAGTATTAGAGCAGCAGGGGAATCATCACCTTTTAATGATTGAACTTGAATGGTTACGTTCTTGTTGCTTATTGCTTCTTGTACTATCTTCCTCAATGTCTCCGATTTTGTTTCCCCTTCGTTGTCGCATATCTCATCGGATTGTTCGCTAAGAGTCTCATCTAGTTCAGCATCAACACGAACAAAATTTACATCTTTATGACGAGCTTCAAGCCATGGAAGAAATTGAGTGTCTATAACCGTTTCTGCTTTTAAAACTTCTGTTCCTTGAGAAGTCCACAGGCTGAGTGCATTTGCCTGAGCTATCTCATCTGTGCAATATAATACTTTTTTGTTTGATTTATTAGTAATGCGTTCTAGATATGAATTAAGGTTTGTATAGGTATTCTCATTAAAAGTAATATAACTCTGATCTTTTATCTCTTCGTTAGTAACCTCTGATGAAGATTTATTTGAACCAAATAAGATTAAATTCTCTATTTGATCGGCAAACTTCTCATCCTCAATTGCTCCGATTTTAACAAAAGGCCCTAATGATTCCCATGCCTCTGCATAGAATTCTGGGTTCTCTGATTTAATTTGTTTTAACTTGTCGCATACTTTTTTTGCAACGAAATTACCTATCGACTTGACTCTACGATCTGTTTGTAGTGCACTTCTGCTTACATTAAGAGGTATATCTGGAGAATCGATGACGCCTTTTAAAGGAAGTAGGTATCTAGGGACAATTTCTTTTATGGAATCACTAACAAATACTTGATTACAATATAATTGTATTTCTCCCTTGTCCCAATCTGCCCTGCCTATTTGTCTTGGGAAATAGAGAATACCCTGTAGGTTGTAGGGATAATCTGTATTAAGATGTACCCATAGAAGAGGGTCGCCTTGATAGGGATAGAGATATCTATATAATTCAATATAATCTTCCTCTTTAAGTTCATTTATATTCTTTCTCCATAATGGATTCTGTTTATTTAATACCTCACCTTCAAGTTGTATTCTAACTGGCATAAAATCGCAATATTTTTTTATAAGATTCTTAATTCTTGAAGGCTCTATATATTCTTTTTCTTCTTCCATTAAATGGAGAATAATATCTGTTCCTGGTTCTTCTTTTAAGGCATTTTCCAAGGTGAAGTTTGGTGATCCATCGCAAGTCCATCGAACGGGCTCACTTTCTGGTGAGGCTGAGCGTGTAATAATTTCTACATTGGATGCAACCATGAAACTTGAGTAAAAACCCAAACCAAAATGTCCAATAATTTCATCACCATTTTGTTTGTATTTCTCTAGAAAACTCTCAGCACTTGAAAAAGCCACTTGATTAATGTATTTTTTTATTTCGTTTGAAGTCATTCCTATCCCATTATCAGAAATTGTTATAGTCATATTCTCTCTATCTAATTTGATATTTATATATGATTCATCTGCTTCTGAACAGTCCCCTGCTATAGATGCCATTCTCCTTTTTTTTATAGCATCAAGACCATTGCTAATTAATTCTCTTAAAAAAACCTCGTGACCAGAATAAACTGCTTTTTTTATGATGGGAAATATGTTCTCTGTGTGAATCTGAATCTGACCAGTTTCTTTTGGTGACATTTTTAAGTTGTTTTTTAAAGAAGATAGTAACTAAATGCATGATTTTTCAACCCTATTTTTGGGTAGGTCTCCGTACCTTCTACAAAATTTAACTATTAATCTGGAGATCTGGTCTTTCTTCTGAAATAATAGCCCCTTCAACAGGACACACTTTTAAGCAAATACCACAATCTATGCATGTTGTGTAATTTATGAAGTAATAATCTGTCCCTTTTTTATTCATACCTTCTCCTTTATGGATGCAGCCAACTGGGCATGCATCTTGACAATCTGCGATCCCTTCGCAAATATTTGAAACTATAGTATGTGGCATGGCTAATAGGTTACTTGATTTGCATCCAAGGCTTCTACCCAAATTAATTTGACACAACCTCGCTCTTTAAGTCTTTCCATAGCTTCCTCTTTATTTTGACAGTAGTCAAGTTCAACTATTGCAGTCGTACCTTTTTTGTGTAGTCCTCTCTGAATAGAGAAAGCTCTTTCTAGCGAGGACTCCTTGCTATATGCGATAAGAGTTTTTTCTTGATCATTATCAATTCTAAATGAGGATGTAACAAGTTCTCTAATATCTTCAATGTCAAAACTAAATCCAGCACCGGTTGAATTTTCTTCTTTTGCTCCACATTGTTTTACCAGTCCATCATATCTTCCTCCTCTCGCAATTACTACTGGAGCTGATGTCCCTTGACAAATAAGTTGAAATACTAGGCCAGTATAGAGTTCGAAATGAGGTTGAAATGTTGGGTCTAGATGAAGAGTTACGTTTTTTGAGTCAGCAATTGGTCCAATCATCAAAAATAATCTTTTCAAGTCATTAATTACTACATTATTTCCTATCATTGTGCTTAAGTTTTTAATTGTAGTAATGGGTAGACCTCTCATTTCTTGAATTGCCTGTAGAAATTTTCTTTTTTGTTCAGATATTTCCATTTTGTCTAAAGAAATAGCATCAAAATTAATTAATGATGCTTTAATTTCCTCTCTCTGTTCATCCTCAAACTCCTGTAAAATTAAATCCATTAACCCAGTATGTCCAATTAGTAATCTTGGCTTGTATCTGCTTTCCAGATCCAGTGTTTCTAGCGCTTCTAGAAGAAGAGATAATAGTTCCATCTCGGCACTAATATTATT
The DNA here is from genome assembly GCA_003278465.1 of Prochlorococcus sp. AG-363-B04. Classification (GTDB taxonomy): domain Bacteria; phylum Cyanobacteriota; class Cyanobacteriia; order PCC-6307; family Cyanobiaceae; genus AG-363-B04. The sequence goes on along the minus strand of QCFC01000011.1, from coordinate 52,090 downwards.
TGCCCCAAATAATTCAACACCGCTATGGAGGTTTTCTTCAATTGAAATACCTCCCTCTGCAGCTATTTTAGTTTCAAAAATAGTGCCACAAGCCCAAAGTCTTAAGGGCCGAGGTCTCCCTGAGAGTCTTGTAAATGCAGCTCTAGCGATGGATGCTGTCATCTCTGGTCTTAAACCGAGAGGCTCATCCGCAACCAATCTAACTATTTCATTGCTTGAAATAGCTCCTCCAGCTATCAGAGTGTCAATTCTTTCTACTCTTGGTGGGGAGACTTCTTCGTAGCCCCATTTCTTATAAACCTTAGACAGTCTTTTGCTCAGCAATTGATTGAGCTCAACTTGTCTTGGGTTTAGATCTCTTGCACCCGTTGCAGGTTGCAGGGCCATCCCTGGTTACCACGATTAACTTTAAGATCCTATTGCCTTGATTTCCGGTGCACCAAAACTCGCTCCATTTAATGGAGGAATATTTTCCAATTCCTTTATGAGTGGTTCCTCCAGAGAAGGTGTACATGCAAGCACTCTTCCTGTATTTAAATTAAATTCGCTATTTCTATAGTCATTAATTTTCCCCCCTGCAAGTTCAACTATTGCTACACCAGCAGCAAGATCCCAAGCTGAAAGGCCTCTTTCCCAGTAGCCATCTAATCGACCTGCGGCTACAAATGCTAGATCTACTGCGGCTGCACCACCTCTTCTAACACCCCTAGTCCTATGAGTTAGCCAACAGAATTCTGCGTAATTGTTATCTAAACGTACATGTCTGTCATATGCAAAACCTGTAACAAGTAGAGAATCCTTAAGGCTATTACAATAGGAAACATGTATTTGCGTCTTATTACAAAAGGCTCCTATGCCGGGGGCTCCCCAATAAACCTCTTTTAAAAAAGGGATACAAATAGAACCAAGAATAGGTTTCCCTTGCCAGCAAAGTCCAATTGATGTTGCAAAAAATGGATAATTATGAGCAAAATTTGTTGTACCATCTAATGGATCTACGTACCATTGAAGACCAGTGTTACTTCCAATAGATCCACTTTCTTCAGCCAAAATAGAGATATGACTTGTTTTTTTAGAAAGATATTTAAGAATAACTTTCTCAGCTTCTAAATCAGCATTTGTGACTAAATCGCCTTCTCTACCTTTATTCTCAATCATGCTTATATTTCCATAATATTTTCTCAGAACCTCACCTCCCTTGGTTGCGGCTTTACGGGAAATCTTTACTAATTCCTTTAGATTATCCGCTTTTAAACCAGCTTCTTCGGCAGCGATTTCGCAATTCATAGAATTCATTAAGGTTTTATTCCTTTTTATAGTAACTTATATGGATAGCATTAAGGATAATTCAGATATTTACCTATTTTCTCGCACTATATTAAATATTAATAAAAGGCTATCATGTAGCGATTTGTTTTTTTATTCAAGTGTGTAAAGCAAGTTAAATAAATGTTGTATTGTTAGATTCTATATATACTAATAAAGTAACTAATATACATTAAGGAAATAATGACAATTTTTTTAATATTTTATTAATTTATTCATCTTACGCATAATGAATTATTTTTTTAAATAGTATTGTATCTTCGTCTTTGGATCCTACATGTACTATTTGAGTATCGCCTGCTAGATTTAGGTGTCTAAACAACCTGGAGAGATGGCCGAGTGGTTGAAGGCGCAGCACTGGAAATGCTGTATAGGGGCAACTCTATCGAGGGTTCGAATCCCTCTCTCTCCGTTATAACTCAATAAATTATTAATCTTGTAATTATTTATAGCGATTTAATTTTATCCAAATTTCCCAGTAATATAATCCTGAGTTGCCTTTTGAGATGGTGAATTGAAGATTTTTTCAGTCTCATTAAACTCGACAAGGTAACCTACTTTTCCAGTATTATTTTCATCTGGTTCAGCATTAAAAAAAGCAGTCATATCACTTACTCTAAGTGCTTGCTGCATATTGTGAGTAACGATAATGATGGTAAAGTTATTTTTTAGCTCATGAATAGTTTCTTCAATTTTTAGAGTCGAGATTGGATCAAGAGCTGAACATGGTTCATCCATTAATATTACATCAGGTTTTACTGCAATAGTTCTAGCTATACATAATCTTTGTTGTTGGCCGCCTGATAATGAGCAACCACTTTCATTAAGTTTGTCTTTGCATTCATCCCATACTGCTGCTTTTTTTAATGAAGATTCAATAAGCTCATCCATGTTCCCAGTAAATCCGTTGACTCGGGCACCAAACGCTATGTTTTCATAAATACTTTTTGGAAAGGGATTAGGCTGTTGAAATACCATTCCTATACGACGCCTTACTTCAACTGGATCTATCTTGGGGGAATATAGATCTATACCTTCATAAATTACTCTTCCTTTTAATGAACAACCATTAATCAAATCATTCATTCTATTTAATGAACGCAATACAGTAGATTTACCGCAACCTGATGGACCAATGAGGGCAGTTACTTTACTCTTTGGTATATTGCAAAATACATTTCTTACTGCATCAAGATTATCATAACTTATGGTTACATCTTGGAGACTAATTGATGTTATATTATTTTGTTGTTGAATAGAACTTTGGTTAGAAATTTTCATTTTTTTGGTGTTTTAACTTTAGAATTTTGGCTAATTTATTTCATCGTTCCAGTATACCTCCCTAGGAGACGAGCAATAATATTTAAAATAAGTAGAAATAATACTAAAACAAAGGAAGCAGCCCAAGCTAATTCATTTTGGGCTTCATATGGTTCAAGTGCAAAATTGTAAATCAAGACTGAAAGAGAAGCTATTGGTTCAAATATTGAATTTATGTTATCAACCCAATAAAAAGAGAACAATGCGGTAAATATAAGGGGAGCTGTTTCTCCAGCGGCTCTAGCTATAGCTAATAAGATACCTGTTGCTATAGGTGTAAATGCATTTGGTAATATAATCTTAGTGATAGTTGTAAATTTAGATGCGCCGATAGCTAGTGAACCTTTTCGTAGATTATCTGAAACAAGTTTTAGTCCTTCATCTGTAGTTTTAAGTACAGTTGGCAGCATAAGTATTGAAAGAGCAATCCCGCCAGCTATCGCGCTATAACTATTATTGAAAAGGATTTTTGTAGATACAATTGATCCATAAACAAAAACACCTGCAATAATAGATGGAACACCAGCTAAAACATTTGCACCAAATCTTATGAACCTTGCAAAAGGTCCATTTGTTGAATATTCTGCTAAGTATATTCCACCTCCGACTCCTATAGGGATAGAAATCACAGTAGATATTGCAGTTACAATTAATGTTCCTTGGATTGCATTCCCTATACCTCCAGCATTTATGAGATCATCTCCAGGAGGCTCAGGTAATTGTGTGAAAAGGACAGAGCTTATTTGTGAACTTCCCTTGACAATTACATATATTATTACAAGGAAGAGTGGCGCAATAACAATCAAACAAAAAATGCCAGCAAGAATAGAAAATAACTTGTCTACAATATTTCTCCTGGATAACAAGTTATAAGAGAGATTGAATTTGTACAAATTGTGATTTTTTTCTTTCATTTTTTAGTACTTAAGGCTAAGCTTTTTGACTAGCCATTGTGCAAACATATTAATAGTTAAGGTAAGTATCATTAATATCAGTGCAGCATACATAAGCGATGAAACTTGACTCCCATCTGCTTCTCCAAACTGATTAGCCAGCATTGCTGCGATTGTGTTTCCAGGAGCAAGAATTGATAGGTTAAAACTAAGGGAGTTCCCTATAATCATTGTTACTGCCATGGTTTCACCCATGGCCCTACCTAAGGCTAACAATACCCCCCCGGTTATTCCCGATATAGCAGCTGGAAGAATTACATTGAATATTGTTGTCCATCTTGTTGCTCCGATTCCATAGGCTGCTTGCCTTAAATTTTGCGGAACTTGATTTAAAGAATCCCTAGCTATTGATGTTATAATTGGAAGTATCATAATTGATAATATTAAAATTGCAGGTGCCATACCAGGTCCGATTGGTTCTGAACTAAAAATTGGTAACCAGCCAAAATTATGATATAGGTACAATAGAAATGGTCGAATAAAAGGTTCCATAACAAATATTGCCCATAAACCTAAAACAACTGAGGGTATAGCAGCTAATAGTTCAATCATCATTCCCGCAAAATTAGTAATGCTTGATGGAATGATGTTTTCAGTTAAAAAGATAGCTGTGCCTACTCCTAATGGAATAGCAATTATTAAGGATAATATTGATGTAACTATAGTTCCATAAATTGCCGCCCATGCACCATATTTATCTGTAACTGGATTCCATTCTGATGTGACAAGAAATTCTGCTCCATACTTATTTATGGATTCAAGTGAACCAGTAAATATTAAAATTAAAATTGCAAACAAGATAATTGCTACGCTGGATGCCATCGCGACTGAAAAAGTTTTAAAGCCACGATCCAGTAGCTTTTCGCGATTTTTACGTCTTCTATGCTTGAAGAGGACAGCCAGCTCACTTGACTTCATCTCATGTGCGCAGTCATACAAAACTTAGGTCTTTGTGAGGACTATTTCATTAATCGACCCTTAATAAGTCAGGATCACTACACTCGATTGGGTAGAGGTCTTAGTTTCAGATGATTAGGGTGGAGTCTCTCTTTTAGTCATTATGGGGAGGATCGTAGGAATCGATTTAGGAACCACCAACTCCGTTGTTGGCGTGTTAGAGGCTGGTAGACCTCAAGTGATTGCTAATGCTGAGGGGAGTAGAACTACCCCTTCAGTTGTTGGATATACCAAGGAATCAGAATTGCTGGTTGGGCAGTTAGCTAGAAGACAACTGGTACTAAGTCCTAGAAATACTTTTTCAAATCTCAAACGATTTGTTGGTCGCGTTTGGGATGAGCTGGAAGAAAATACTCTTTCGGTTCCTTATACGGTTCGAGCAAATTCTCAAGGTAATGTTCGTGTTACATGCCCTGCTACTGAGAGGGAATACGCTCCTGAAGAGTTGGTTGCGTCTATCCTTAGAAAACTTGTAGATGATGCTGAGCGTTATTTAGGTGAGGATATAGAAGCTGCTGTAGTAACAGTTCCTGCCTATTTTAATGATTCCCAACGACAAGCTACTAGGGACGCTGGCAAGTTAGCCGGCATAAAGGTTGAGAGAATCCTTAATGAGCCGACAGCAGCGGCACTTGCATATGGATTTGATAGAAGTTCTTCAAAGAGAGTTTTGGTATTTGATCTAGGAGGTGGAACTTTTGATGTTTCATTAATGAGAATCGCTAATGGTGTATTTGATGTAAAGGCAACTTGTGGTGATACTCAACTTGGCGGAAATGATTTTGATCAACGAATAGTTGATTGGCTTTCAGATGCCTTTAAGGTTGAACATGGAATTGATTTACGACGAGATAGGCAGGCTTTGCAACGGTTGACAGAAGCAGCAGAAAAGGCAAAGCAAGAGTTATCAGGTGTTCAAAACACGCCAATATCTTTACCTTTTATTGGAAATGGCCCATCAGGACCACTTCATATTGAGACTTCTTTAACTAGAAAAACTTTTGAATCACTTTGCATTGATTTGTTAGATCGATTATTAAAGCCTGTACAAACAGCTTTAAGTGACGCTGATTGGGATCCAAATGATATTGATGAAGTTGTTTTAGTAGGAGGGGGGACCAGGATGCCAATGGTCCAGCAGTTAGTAAAAACCTTAGTTCCCAACCCACCTTGTCAGACAGTAAATCCAGATGAAGTTGTTGCGATTGGAGCTGCTATCCAGGCTGGCATCCTCACAGGTGAACTAAGAGATTTAATGCTTAATGATGTAACTCCTCTCTCATTAGGCTTGGAAACTGTAGGTGGACTTATGAAGGTTCTAATCCCTCGAAACACATCTATTCCTGTTCGCCAATCGGATGTTTTTAGTACCTCTGAACCTAATCAATCTTCAGTAGAAATTCATGTTTGGCAAGGTGAGAGGCAAATTGCTAATGATAATAAATCTTTGGGTCGTTTTAGGCTTTCAGGAATTCCTCCAGCTCCTAGAGGGGTCCCTCAAGTGCAAGTTGCTTTTGATATAGATGCGAATGGCCTTTTAGAAGTTAGTGCTACTGATAGAACTACTGGACGTAAACAGTCTGTGAGCATTCAAGGTGGCTCAACACTTAATGAAGATGAGGTTGAAGCTCTTCTTGCTGAGGCTGAAGCTAAATCATCTGAAGACCGCAGAAGGAGAGCATCAATTGACCGGAGAAACTCAGCTTTGACTTTGGTTGCACAAGCAGAACGACGACTCCGAGATGCAGCCCTTGAACTTGGACCATATGGAGCAGAAAGACAACAGAGAGCTGTTGAAATGGCAATGAGAGATGTTCAAGATATGTTGGAACAAAATGATCTACAGGAATTAGAGTTATGTGTTGCTTCACTTCAGGAGGCATTATTTGGCTTGAATCGACGTATTTCTGCCGAGAGAAGAACAGATTCAAATCCTTTACAAGGAATAAAGAATACCTTTGGATCTCTTAAAGATGATCTTTTTTCTGATGATTATTGGGAGGATGATCCTTGGGATTACCCCTCAAGAGATTCATCTAGATCTCGTTCTTATGGTCGTCAAGGAATAGATCCCTGGAATAATGACGTCAACCGTTAACCCTGATTACTGGGCACTACTTGGTGTGACACCAGGATGTGATTCTGAACAATTAAAGAAAGCATTTAGAAGAGAGGCTAGAAGGTGGCATCCAGATTTAAATGGTAACGATTTACATGCTGAGGAGAGATTTAAGCTTGTAAATGAGGCTTATGCTGTACTTAGTGATCCCAGAAAAAGATTAGCATGGGAAAATGTAATTAATTCTTCTTATAATATATCTAGAGATCCGTTTGAGGAGGGTTTTCCTGCCTTTGATGAATACATAAACTTTATTTTGGGAACAAATTCTTCTGATCATCAAATAGAAGAAGAATTAGATGGTGAACTAGAAGATGAATTAGAAGATGAATTAGAAGATGGATTAGAAGATGAATTAGAAGAAGATAGAGGCGATAGAAGATTTAATTGGCCCACAAAATCTTCTCCATCTCCTCCGCCAATACAGGTAGAGGGTGATATTGAGACCCTTATAAAACTTTCACCTGAAGAGGCACTTTATGGGACATCTGTAGAACTTGAATTGATTGATGGAACATTTGTGGAGGTAGATACCCCCCCCTTGGCTGGTGATGGATGGAGACTAAGGCTTGCAGGTTTAGCTCCTGGTGGAGGTGATCATTTCCTTCATTTGCAGGTAATCACAGAAGAAGGTTTGAGAATTGATGGTTTGCGAGTGTTATATAAACTGGAACTTTTTCCACCAGATGCGGCATTGGGATGTGCTGTTGATTTGCCAACTCTCTCAGGTCCTGTAACTCTTCAAGTTCCACCAGGATCATCCAGTGGTCGGTTATTGAGGCTTAGAGGTCGAGGTTTAGAACTAGATGGGCGTAAAGGAGATCAATTTGTTGAAATTGTAATAGTAATCCCAACTGAATTGAATGACGCGGAAAGAGCTCTTTATCAGAGACTTCAGGAAATATCTCTTGATCCAGAAGATATCTGATTTTAATCGTATAATTATTATCAAATACCAACACTAGATTTAATGCAAGTGCACGTTCTCTTGTATGACGCTGGTAAGGATTCGGAGGGCATTCATTCCCTAGAGCTATCTGGGAAAACTGTTGTTCTTATGTTTGAGAATTTAGATGATGCTCTTAGGTATGCAGGTCTTCTTGAGGCTCAAGATTTTCCCGTGCCATCAGTTGAAGTGATAGATAGAATGGAAATCGAAGAATTCTGTATTCAAGCTGGATACGAAGTTAGATTTGTCGAGTCTGGATTCGTTCCTAAGACTGATGAAGACCGTTTATTGCTTTCTCCTCCTGTTTCTAATAAAGATGTTTCTAACTGGGATAAACAGAGTTATGATAATTTAAACAACGAAAATGTTGATCAAGCAGATCTTGATTCGAAGAATTTAGAAGACATTAAGAAACGTTTAGAAGGTCTGCTCTAATTATGGTTAATCAAACTAAAACTTTTAATACTCATAAAAACTATATAGATAGGAGTCATTTGTTAACAGAACAAACCAATGAATTAAGCAAAAATCTAGATATGTTGACTTCTGAGGAATTAGTAAAACTCTTTTGTTCAGAAGATATAATCCCACAGCAAGCAGTAGCTAATGCAGCCAAAGAAATTTCTATAGCAGTTGATTTAATTTATAAAAGATTACAGTTTGGAGGCAGACTATTTTACTTAGGTGCTGGCACTTCTGGAAGATTAGCAGTTATAGATGCAGCTGAATGCCCACCAACTTTTTGTTCAAGTCCAGAGCTGGTTCAGGGAATTATTGCAGGTGGATATTCATCAATGATTAATAGTTCTGAGTCCTTAGAGGACGATTACAGCCTAGGGGTAAAAGATTTAAAAGCAAAGGAATTTTCTTCTGAGGATTGTCTTGTTGGTATAACTGCAGGAGGGACTACTCCTTATGTAACAAATGCATTGGCATATTCTAAAAGCATTAAAGCTCTTACTATTGCAGTGGCTTGTGTACCTTCAGAACAGGCGAATCTAATATCCGACATTGATATTCGGCTTATAACAGGACCTGAGCTTTTAACCGGCTCCACCAGACTAAAGGCAGGAACAGCTACAAAAATGCTACTTAATATATTATCCACCTCTGTAATGATTAAGTTGGGGAAGGTATATGGTAACAGTATGGTTGATGTTTCTGCTTCAAATAAAAAACTTATTGACAGATCAATAAGAATACTAAACAGACTTCTAGGAGTTGATAAGAATAAGTGTATGAAATTACTTGAAGCTAGTGATGGATCAGTTAAGTTGGCTCTGTTATTAGGATCCTCAAATATGTCAGTTAATTCAGCAAAAAGACATTTAGAAAAACATGGGAATCATTTAAGGCCTGCTTTAGAGTCTATTGGCGAATCTTTGGTTGATTAATATGAAATGATTTTCAAATTTAAATATTGTTTCTATAATACTTACTAGAAATGTCCTCTCAAAATGTAATTAAATTGCTTTCGCTTTGGGAATTGTTTAACTAAGGACGATTTGATGTATAGTATGAAGATATTAATAAAGATTTTCATGAAGAAAGTCCTAATGGAAACAGAAAAGGGTTCTATTCAATTGGAGCTTTATGAAGCAGATGCCCCAAAAACTGTAGCTAATTTTGTCAAATTGACACAAGAAGGATTTTATGATGGATTGGCTTTTCATCGGGTAATAGATGGCTTTATGGCTCAAGGTGGTTGCCCTAATACAAGGATGGGAGCTACAGGTACTCCAGGAACAGGTGGACCTGGTTATTCAATAAAATGTGAAATCAATTCAAGGAAGCATGTTCCTGGAGCACTTTCCATGGCACATGCGGGAAAAGATACTGGAGGAAGTCAATTTTTTATAGTTTATGAGTCTCAACCACATTTGGATGGTCAGCATACTGTTTTTGGAATAACTAAGGATATGGATGTTGTTTTAGAGTTGAAAAATGGAACTAGGATAAATAAAATGTCATTAGTTGAGGAGTGAAGCTAGCTATTATGACCATAGGATAAGTTTTGGGTTGTTTATTTTTTTACAACTTATGAGTTGATTTTGATTGTTAATATTACTCAGCGATCTATCTTCTCTCTCCAACCCTTGAGGTGGGTGTAGTGCTTGTTGTTGATTACTTGTTATTAATAGACCTAACTTTCTTGTTCCTGTCCAGTTTGCTAAGTTTTTGAGGAGTGATTCTAGAGATTTGCTATCAATGATAGAGCTGTTTAGATGAATACCTTCCTTAGTTGGTATTATTCTCCATGCAAACATTGGTCTACCCCATAATGCTAATAATCTGGGTGAATGCTCTTCATTTAGTTTAAGTTGATGCTTATTGGCTATCTTCTCTGCTGTTTGTCTTAGTTCTGGTATTGCTTTATTAAAAATATTTCCATCCCATGCGATTACAATGTAAGGACCTGAATTCGTATTAAATTTATTGTCTGAATTTTCTTTATCTATTAGATGGCCTAGTTTGTCTCTCTTAACAGCAAGGTATGCTGCATTGTGATCTCCAGGACAGATGACAAGTGGTTCTCTTGTTTCAACTTTAAGGCCATATCCCCCTAGGCCAGCTATTTTACGAGGATTGTTTGTTAATAACTTTAATCTATGAATACCAAGATCAGTCAATATTTGAGCACCTACACCATAGTTTCTTAGATCTGCTGGGAAGCCTAATTTCTCATTTGCTTCAACAGTATCTAATCCTCCATCTTGAAGACTATAAGCTTTCAATTTATTTATAAGGCCAATGCCTCTACCTTCTTGCCTAAGGTAAACCAAGACTCCTTCACCTTCTTGTTCTATTCGCGCGAGAGCAGCCTCAAGTTGCGGCCTGCAATCGCACCTGAGTGAGCCAAATGCATCTCCAGTTAGACATTCTGAGTGCATCCTGACAAGAACAGGTTCTTTTAGAGATCTGTAATCGCCTTTAATTAATGCCACATGTTCAGAACCATCAATTTCATTCTTATAACCAATAGCTTTAAAACCACCAAAAAGACTTGGTAGATTTGCTGATGCTCTTCGATATACAAACCTTTCATTATCTAAGCGATAACGAATCAGATCAGCAATACTAATTAGTTTTAATCCCCACTGTTTTGAATAGTTAGATAACTCTGGGAGCCTTGCCATCGAGCCATCTTGGTTTTGTATTTCACAGATGACTCCTGATGGGGGCAAACCAGCAAGTTGAGCTAAGTCCACTGCAGCTTCAGTATGCCCTGCTCGTTTAAGTACCCCTCCTTTACGTGCTCTTAATGGGAAAATATGACCTGGTCGGCGTAAATCTATAGGTCTAGTTTCTGGGGATAGTGCAACTTGTATTGTTTTTGCTCTGTCTTCAGCAGAAATACCTGTAGATACTCCGTGTTCAGGCCCAGCGTCGATACTGATAGTAAATGCTGTTTGATTTGAATCTGTATTCCTATCGACCATAAGTGGTAGATCAAGCTGATCTAGTCGATTACCTTGCATTGCTAGGCAGATCAAGCCTCTAGCTTCTGTCGCCATAAAATTAATTTGCTCTGGTGTAGCAAATTTTGCAGCACAAATTAGATCGCCTTCGTTTTCTCTCCTTTCATCATCTACTACAACAACACACTCTCCATTTCTTATGGCAGCAAGTGCATCAGGAATATCGTCAAATTGAATGGTCACTGGTTCAGCATTGTTAGAAGATGTAGGCAGCGTGATGATTACTGAACATACTTACGTCATTATCTAGAACAGTTGGATTTTCGCTTGGCGAATGCTTTGCTATGGAGACAAACTCAATGCCAGCTAATAATCAGAGTCACTTAGCAACTTGCAAAGGTGTTGCAGTTATTGGAGCCGCAGGCTATGGAGGTCTACAGACTATCAGGTTACTAGCTGATCATCCTTATTTTCAGGTGAAATTTCTGGGAGGTAATAGAAGTGTAGGTAAGCGATGGAATGAAGTATGTCCTTTCCTTCCCTTAGAGCAAGATCATGTTATACAGATTCCTGATCCAAAGGTAATTAGCAAATCGTGTGATTTTGCTGTTTTGAGTTTGCCAAATGGTTATGCAAGTCAGATTGTTCCAGGTCTTCTCGAAAATAAAGTAAGAGTTGTTGATTTATCTGCTGATTATAGATATCGATCTTTAAATCAATGGAAAAATATTTACGTAAAAGAGTCTCAAGAAATTGAGAGATCTGATTCTAATCTTTGTAGTGATGCTGTTTATGGTTTGGCTGAGTGGCAAAAATCATCATTGCCAGATGCAAACCTTGTAGCTTCCCCAGGTTGTTTCCCTACAGCAAGTTTACTGACTTTACTGCCTTTCTTAAAGCAAGGACTTATCGAAACTGAGGCAATTGTTATAGATGCAAAAACAGGTACTTCTGGAGGAGGTAGATCACCTAAGCAGAATCTGTTACTTTCTGAGGCTTCAGAGTCTATTAGTCCTTATGGAGTTATTGGGCACAGGCATACATCAGAAATAGAACAACTAGCAACAGAAATTGCTGGTCATAAAATTGATCTTCAATTTACTCCTCATTTAGTACCAATGGTTAGAGGTATTCTCTCCACTGTTTATGCACGCTTAAGAGACCCTGGTCTTACAGCAGAAGATTGCCGAACTGTATTAGAGGCTATTTATAGAAATGAATCCTTTATAAATGTATTGCCAGTGGGAGTTTATCCCTCCACTAAATGGGTCAGGATGACAAATAATGCACAGTTATCTGTGCAAGTCGATAATCGAAATGGGAGAATTATTTTAATGAGTGCAATTGATAATTTATTAAAAGGACAGGCTGGTCAGGCTGTTCAATGCTTAAATATTATGTCAGGTTTTCCCCAAGAGCTTGGACTCCCCGTTCTTCCATTCTATCCATAATTGAAGTAATTATTTCTCCATCTCTTGCCAGCTAATAAAACAGCATCAGGTAGTATCTTATGCTCTAAATTTCGTATTTTATTTCTTAAGGATATCTCATCATCATTATTTTCAATAGGTAATGCTGCCTGCATAATAATTGGCCCTGAATCTACCTGAAGCTCGACAAAATGAATAGTACATCCAGTTATGGATACATTTGCCTTTAATGCCTGTTGTATAGCATTTATTCCTGGAAAAGAAGGCAAAAGTGAAGGATGAATATTTATTAGCCTCCCCTTAAAATTCTCAATTAAAACATTTGTTACTATCCTCATCCATCCAGCCATGACTATACCTTCTATCTTGTATAAATTAAATGTAGAAACTAAGTTTTGGTCGAGTCTCTCTCTGGATTTAAAATCTCGGTGGTCAATTACTAATGAATTTATACCCAATTCCTTTGCTTTCTTGAGTGCATTGCACTCTTGATTATTTACTATCAACAAACCTATTTCAGCATCTATGGTCTTATTAATACAGGCTTTAGCCAATACCTCAAAATTTGTGCCATTTCCTGATGCCATTACACCAAGTCTCAGAAGTGGACTGAACCTGGGTCTTGTGTCTATGGTTGGAGAGATTAAATAGGATTCATCATTTCCGTGGGTCATTACGCTACTTTCAAAGCTTGGAGAACTCGGCATGAGCTCAGGCATGAACTCACTATATTAGAAAATATATTTTAGTCATTAATTCTGACAAAGCAATTATCATTCTTGATTTTATTGTAATTTATTGAATAACGTTTCTTCAAAGTTTCATCAGTTTTAAGCTAATGAATCTTGAAGATTGCTTAATATGGTTGCCTTTGTCGGATATATGAAATATTATCTTTGTAAGAATTTGATTTTTCTAGTAATTTCTTTTAGTGACAACCAATGTAACTGTTAGTATTGATTTACGTGAGCCAAGCACCCAAGTTTTTAGTGTCAAAATATCATTTGTTCCTAAATTTAATTTTTTAAGATTCTCTCTTCCTGTCTGGACACCTGGTTCTTACGTGGTTCGTGATCATGTTCAAAATTTATATGAGCTTTTGGTGGAACAGGACAGTAGAAATATCACATTAAGTAGAGTTGATCCTAGTACTTGGGAGGCGAATTTATCTTCTAAAGAGGCGATTTGTATCAAATATAAGATTGAAGCAAGAGACCTTACCGTTAGGACATGTTATTTAGACTCGGATTTGGCTTCGCTTTGCCTTTCAGGGGCTGTTGTTCAAATAAACGGATTTAGAAATTCAGAACATCTCCTAGATATCCTATTACCTCCAAATTGGAGATTATTTGCTCCATTATCTAGTAAAAATTCAATTTGTTCTAGTAGTTATGATGAATTATTAGATACTCCTATCCATGCTGGTCAATTTAACCTTACTAATTTTAGGGTTGATGATTTTAAGCATGATTTTTTACTTATAGGTAAATCTCCAAAAGGCCTTCCTAATAACCTCATTGGCGACATTCAAAAAATATGTTGCTCAGTTTCAAGGCTAATGAGATCATCACCGCCATCAGGAAATAGTTACATGTTTGTATTATTTATTCTTGAGCAAGGATATGGTGGGTTGGAGCATAACAATGGAGCAGTTCTTCATTTCTCATGGAAGACTCTTTGTGAATCAAATGGTTATAGAAAACTTCTTCAATTAGTTGGTCATGAGTATTTACATCAGTGGAACGTTAGGAGATTAAGGCCTTTAGATTATCTTACATATGATTATTCAAAACCTGTTATTAGTGATTGCTTGTGGTTTGCCGAAGGTGTGACTAGTTATTTTGATATGTGTATTACATATATAGCTGGCCTATCGACTTTAGATGATTACATGTATGACTTATCTTATGAGCTTACGTTATTTTTAAAATCACCAGGTAGAAAGATTCAATCGCTTTCAGATAGTTCTAGAGAAGCTTGGATTAAACTTTATAAATCAAAACCATATAGCAGGGATAATCAAATAAGTTACTATAGACTAGGTACATTTCTTTCTTTATGTATTGATGTGCGACTAAGGAAAGTAGGGTCTTCCTTGTCATCAATTCTACGTTTATTATGGAATGAATATGGCATTAAATTCCAAGGTTATACTAGGGATAATATACTAGAAGTTATAGCTAGATTTGACAAAAGCTTATCTATGGAGATACCGTATTGGCTTGATATTCCTGATCAACTTCCTCTTTTAAACATTTTTAATGAATTAGGACTATGTATTAAGGAAATAACATCCGAAGAGGTCTTTACTGGTATATCATTTTCGAATAAAAGTTCAGATCTAGTTGTTAATAGAGTTCAACCGAATAGCCCTGGTCATAAAGCAGGAATAGCAGTTTATGATGAGATTATAGCTGTAGACGGCTATAGGATTAGAGATATTAGGGATTTTGATAATACACTTCCATTGCAAGGAAGTGTAACTGTTATTTATTCAAGGCGTGGTATTATTAAAGATACAGTTGTAGATTTGAATGCTAATAAGGTAGAACGATGGGATATTAAATTATCTCCTCATGCATCAGAAAATTCAATTAAACTAAGAGATAGTTGGATGAAATTCTTGTAATTTAAATATTACCTTATTATATATAGTCTCAACTATTTGAAAAAATACTTCAAGGTGTTATCATGAAAAATGTCATTTATCTAGATTTCATCATATAGGCTTTATTTTATTTCGATTGATCCAGTTTTAAACATTAGTTTTTTTACCAAACTATTATTGTAATGATGATTAGAGATTCACTTCTTTTTGGTTTACCCCTCAGCTAGTCATTAATAGCAAAAATGAGCTTTCCAGAATTCAGCGCTAGTAGTCCAGAAATTCAGTGGCAACGGTTTTGCGACCTCCTTTGGTTTCATGATGACTTAAAGATTTGGCTTGACGTTAGCCGGATGCAATTCACTTTTGATGATTTTGAAGCTCTACAACCAGTTTTAGGTAAAGCATTCAAGTCAATGGCTTCTCTTGAGGCTGGAGCAATATCAAATACAGATGAAGAAAGACAAGTTGGACATTATTGGCTCAGGCAATCTAGCCTTGCACCTGATTTCAAGGCAGCGGAATTAATAACACAACAAATCAATCTTGTTGATGACTTTAGTAAAAAAATTATTTCTGCTGAGCTTAAGCCTCCCAATAATGAAAGGTTTACAGATGTGCTCTGGATAGGTATTGGTGGCAGTGCATTAGGCCCATTATTAATGACTAGAGCCCTCAAAAATAAATCTGGATTAAAGTTTCACTTTTTAGATAATATAGACCCTAATGGTATAAACAATGTACTTGATCAAATTAACTCATCACTTAAGAAAACCCTTTTTATTATTGTTAGTAAGTCTGGAGGTACTCCTGAACCAAGAGTTTCAATGGAGCAAGCGAGATTAAAACTAGAACAAAATGGTGGAATTTGGCCAGCTCAATCAGTTGCGATAACAATGAAAAATAGTCGCTTAGATAATCAAGCTCGAAATGAATGTTGGTTACAGAGATTTGATATGCCCGATTGGGTAGGGGGTAGAACCAGTATTACGAGCTCAGTAGGACTTTTGCCAACTGCATTGGCTGGTTGCAATATAAGAAATTTCTTGGATGGAGCAGCTCAAATGGATGAGGCTACAAGAGATATAAATTTAAGACAAAATCCTGCAGCATTAATGGCTGCTTCGTGGTTTATAGCAGGAGAAGGCAAGGGGAAAAGGGATATGGTTGTTTTGCCCTACCGAGATCGTCTAGAGGTATTTAGTCGATATCTACAACAATTAATCATGGAGTCTTTAGGCAAGAAGATTGATAGAACAGGTAAAGTTGTCAATCAAGGTTTATCAGTTTATGGTAATAAGGGCTCAACAGATCAACATGCCTATGTACAACAATTAAGAGATGGCCTTGATAATTTCTTTGTGACTTTTATAGAGACATTGGAAGATTCTAAAGGTTCTCCTACTATTAATGATGAACGTCCAGGAGATTTTCTCTCGGGATTTTTACAAGGTACACGCTCAGCACTAACAGAAAGTAATAGGCAGAGTTTAACAATCACATTGCAATGTATTGATGAACGAAGACTGGGTGCACTTATAGCATTATTTGAACGAGCCGTGGGAATATATGGTGAGTTAATTGATGTTAATTCTTATCATCAACCTGGAGTTGAAGCAGGCAAGTTAGCTGCTGCTGAGATTTTAAAACTACAAGTCAAAGTTGAAAACTTACTTGATGATGGGGTATCTAGGTCTGTCTCAAATATAAGGGAGATATTAGGTGAATCTAATTCAGAACCTATTTATTGGATTTTACGTCACCTTACTGCCAATGATAATAATTATGAGGTTCAGGGCAGTTGGGGTTATCCAGCTTCTATAAAAATATGTAAATCATTAAATTAATTATTGTGGAACAATATTAACTAGCTTTCCTGGTACAACAATTATTCTCTTTGGAGGTAAATTGCCCAGCCATTTCTTTGCTGCCTCACTAGCCAAGGCTAATTCCTCTAATGTTTCTTTACTACTTTCAATAGGTACTTTAATTTGGCCTCTTACTTTACCCTTTATTTGAATTACTAGATCAAATGAGTCCTGAATAGTTGCATCTTTATCGTAGATAGGCCAACTTTGCTTATGAACACTTTCTTTACCACCAAGTTTATACCAGATTTCTTCAGAGATATGTGGCGCAAATGGTGCAAGAAGTCTAATAAAAACTGATATAGCTTCTAATACAACTTCAGGTCTACTATATGAAATAATATTGGCCATATTATTTGATAATTTCATTAACTCTGAGATGGCTGTATTTAACTGAGATGATCCATCTAAATCATTTGTTATGGCTTTAATTGCATAATGTACATTTCTTCTTAATTCCAGCTCCTTCACTGATAAATCCTTAATAGATATTGTTGATGGTGAAAATACATTAATATCTAAATTCATCTTTTTAATTTCATTTTTGGACGTCTCAGCTAGTTTCCATACTCTTTGCAGAAATCTATATTGACCTTCTACATCAGCATCATCCCATTCGAGATCTTTTTCTGGAGGGGCCTTGAAGAGTATAAACATTCTTGCCGTATCAGCTCCATAGTTATCGATTACTGAGGCTGGATCTATTCCGTTGTATTTAGATTTTGACATTTTCTCATATAAGATCTCTAATTCCTCACCTGTTTGTGGATCTTTAGGATTATCTTTGCATGAAACCTCATCATATTTAATATACTTGCCACTCCTAGGATTTTTATATGTTAATCCTTGGACCATTCCCTGAGTAAGAAGTTTATCGAAAGGTTCTTTAATATTAATTAGGCCTCTATCATATATTGCTCTAGTTATAAATCTTGCATATAGCAAATGTAATATTGCATGCTCTATTCCTCCAACATATTGTGATACTGGTAGCCATTTACCTATTTCTTCATTTGTAAATGGTGATTCTGTATTCTTGGGATCAGCAAACCTTAAATAATACCAAGAAGAACATATGAATGTGTCCATTGTATCTGTTTCTCTCTTAGCATCTTTCCCACATTTTGGACAGTCGACTTTTTTCCAATTCTGTTCATTTTCTAGAGGTGAACCACCTTTAGAATTTAGATTAATATTAGTTGGAAGTTTAATAGGTAAGTCTTTTCTATTGGCCGGAATTGAACCACAATTATTGCAATGAATTATAGGTATTGGGCAGCCCCAATACCTTTGTCGTGATATAAGCCAATCTCGTAGTCTATATTTGATTTTTTCTTCAGCCCATCCATCCTTTATGCCCTGCTCAACTATTAAATCTTTAGCTTTATGAGATTCTGTACCGTTATATTTATCAGAGTTAATTAGTAAGCCTTCTCCTGTCCATGGAGGACTAGTTTCTATATGATTTTCCATGGCTGGTCTTTCTATAACATCTTGTATTGGTAAATTATATTTTTTAGCAAATTTGTAATCTCTTTCATCATGAGCCGGAACGCCCATTACTATACCTGTTCCATAATCAAGTAATACATAATCTGCTATCCATATAGGCACCTTCATACCGTTAATTGGGTTTATAGCTTTTGTCCCTAGTGGCATCCCGGTAATAACATGGGAATTTGACAATCTTTCATCCAATGTTATTTTTTTTAGTTTATTTCTATAAGCTCTTAATTCTATTAAATTATCTTTTGATATTGTTTTTTCGACCATAGGATGTTCAGGTGACATTACTATATAACTAACTCCATACAATGTGTCTGGCCGAGTTGTAAAAATGCTAATTGTTGGTTGTGATTCTACTTCTAATTTAAATTTTATTTCTGCACCTTTTGACTTTCCTATCCAATTTGATTGCATTGTCCTTACTTTTTCTGGCCAGCCTTTTAATTCTTTTAGACCTTCTAATAGATCTTCTGCATAATCAGTTATTCGGAGAAACCATTGCTTTAGTTCTCTTTTTTCAGCAATTGCTCCGGATCTCCATGAACGTCCATCTGAATCTACTTGTTCATTTGCAAGAACTGTTTGGTCAATAGGATCCCAATTGACAGTTGCTTCTTTTTGGAATGCTAATCCTGCTTCAAAGAGCTCCAAAAATAAATACTGAGTCCACTTGTAATAACTCTCATGGCATGTTGTCTGTTGTCTATCCCAGTCAATCGAAAGACCTAATCGATCTAATTGAGCTCTCATTTGGTCAATGTTCTTGAAGGTCCATTCGGCTGGGTTAATTTTTCTTTCTATAGCTGCGTTCTCAGCAGGTAATCCAAAGCCATCCCATCCCATCGGATGGAGTACAGCACTACCTCGCATTCTTTGAAGGCGTGCAATAACATCAGTTATCACATAATTTCGTACATGACCCATGTGTAGGTTCCCAGATGGGTATG
This sequence comes from Prochlorococcus sp. AG-363-B04, assembly GCA_003278465.1. GTDB lineage: Bacteria > Cyanobacteriota > Cyanobacteriia > PCC-6307 > Cyanobiaceae > AG-363-B04. The sequence continues at coordinate 32,691 of QCFC01000011.1, read as the reverse complement.
GGAACATTGATAGGGCATAAAAGGTTTCCTGGCCCTCAAAGGGTTCTTGTGTCAGATGTAATTGGTTTTTGTTCCATTTTTCTTGCCATCTAGCCTCAATCTCAATTGGGTTATATCGGTTCTCTGAAGAACCTATTGAGATTTTTTGGGTGGTTGACTCCTTCACTTCAATAGAACACAGTTATGTGATCGTACATAGTTTGATGGTTTTAGTGGCTTTAATGAGAATTCTGAGGATTATCAGACTGGTATGAGATCCTTATAAGGCTACTTAACCAACATCTCAGACTCACTCACCTTGCTGATAGATCAAATGTTGAAATTCTCCAAATATGAAGGTTTAGGTAATGATTTCATATTATTTGATGCTAGAGGATTAGCACACATTGAGGTTCTTCTTTCAGAAAATACTAAACTTGTCAGTCAAATATGTGACCGCCACTTTGGAATCGGAGCAGATGGAATAATTTTGGGACTTAACCCTTTAAGAGATGGTGATATAAGAATGAAGATTTTGAATGCTGATGGCTCAGAAGCGGAAATGTGTGGCAATGGAATTAGATGTCTTAGTCGTTTCATTTGTGATTTAGACAGTAATAACAAAGTTTCGACTCTTAAGGTTGAGACCTTGGCAGGAATTATATCTTCAGTAATTCAAGATGATGGTAATGTTTCTGTTGATATGGGTAGGCCATATTTAGAGGCAGACAAGATACCCACAACACTTCATCAGTGTTCCTTGGGATTACCAAAAGGTACTGTTGAATTCTCAGGAACTAAATTTGATATATATGCTGTAGGTATGGGAAATCCACATTTGATAATTCCACTTAAGGATGTTTCTAGCATACCTTTTGAAAGCTGGGGCCCATTCTTAGAAGATCATCCTGCATTCCCTTCCAAAACTAATGTTCATTTTTTAGAAGTTTTAGATCCTAATAATTTAAAAATAAGAGTATGGGAAAGAGGTGCAGGTCCAACAATGGCCTGTGGAACAGGAGCTTGTGCGACTCTTGTCGCTGCTCATTTAATAGGTCTTTCTAATAAGATAGCTAATGTATATTTACCAGGTGGTAAATTAAAAATTATATGGCCTGGCGTAAATTTGCCTATACAAATGATCGGCCCTTCATCTAAAGTTTATAATGGTGAGTTAGATTTATCTTCATTTAAGCCTAGTAATTAATCCATATCTAATTACTATTTTGTTCATAAAAAAAGAACTATAGATATAAAAAGAAAAATATCCAAGCCATATTCCTTGATTCCTCATTATACTCTGAGTAGTTGCTCTGAATTATGCAAAAAAATTATAAAAAAGTTTATTTAGATGCCTGCTCTTCTGCTCCGATTGAGGATAAAACTTTAGATTATATGAATGAAGTTCAGAAAGTTGCATGGGGGAATCCATCAAGTCTACACTCCGAAGGAATAAAAGCAGCAGAAATTCTAGAAAGAAGTAGGTTAAGTATCTCAAATGATCTCAATGCACAACCTTCAGAGATCATTTTCACCTCCGGAGCAACTGAATCAGTTCATATTGGTTTGATAGGTGTAGGAATTTCCTTAACACCAGGGAGAATTGTTATATCTTCCGTTGAACACCCAGCAGTTATATCAGCTGCAAATAATCTTGTTAATTATGGCTGGGAGTTGTTTTACTGGCCTGTAGATAACCTAGGAAGATTAAAAATGGATCTTCTAGACAAGATCCTTGAACCTCCAACAAAAATTGTTTCTGTTGTATGGGGACAACCTGAAATTGGTACTCTTCAGCCTATAAAAATAATTGGTGATGCTTGTAAGGATCGTGGTATAGTTTTTCATACAGATGCTACTCAAGTTTTAAGTCAATCAAAAATAGATTGGAATAATTTGCCTTGTGATTTATTATCAGCTTCATCTCATAAATTAAGAGGTCCTAAGGGCGTTGGGATTCTATTAAGAAAGCAAGATTCAACTATAGATTTGAAATCTATTTTGGGTGGAGGAGGTCAGGAGTTTGGCCTAAGATCTGGTACTCAACCTGTGACCTTAATAGCCGGTATGGCTAAAGCATTGCATAATATACAGGGATCATTTGATATTAATTCTTCCCTCGATTTAATAGACAATCAAGCAATCTTCATTCTTACCCATCAATTAAAAAGAAGTTTGGCAAATTTAAAGGGATGTTTTTTTACTGGTGATCCAGAAAGGAGATTACCCCACCATATTTCTTTGTGTGTATCAACTTCTAATGGTTATCCACTACCTGGGCGGGAAATTGTTAGACAATTATCTTATTTTGGAATTTCAGCAAGTAGTGGCACTGCATGTAGCAACGGAATTCCTTCTGATAGCAAGGTTCTTGCTGCGATAAATATTGAACAAAGATGGTGTAGGTCAGGGTTAAGGTTAAGCCTAGGACCTTGGTTAAATAAAGATGATTTGATTGAGGTTCCTTCAATACTTGAAAAGGCTATTTCAATTACAGCTAGAATTGTCAATAATGCTTAATGAAATCAGAAATTTAATCTTGTATATGGAACAAAGATTACCAGCGGATCTTCGCGAAGCAGAGATGTCACTCCTGCACTCTCTTAAAAGTGCATTAAGAGATAGACCCGAAGGAAGATGGGCAGCCGCGATAAAATTTGAAGGTCTTCGAATTATGCCTGTTGCCTTGAGGCTTAAGGATGGCTTAGATGGTTTTAAGATTAACTCAATTCTTTTATGGCCAGATGCTGGAGCTACAGCTCTTGCTAAACGAGAACGACCTGATCTGTCAGAACAAATCTTTTCTATTGATGAATTTCTGAAAATTGATAAGGTGTCTTATGATGGTCATATTTTGATAGTAGTTAAACCAGATCCATCTGATTATAGTAAACTAGAATCACTTAGTAATTATTTTCCTGGCTTTATAGTTACTCTAAATGGGCGTCTAGAAGATCCTGCTGTAGGAATAGGAAGTGTTGCGAGAAAAAGAAGAAGAGATTTTATTAGCAAGTGGAAGTATTTGTATTGGTTACAGCCTCTATCAGGTGGGGCATTAATGCATATTTACCCAGGAGATTGGTTCACATATAAAGTCTGTGACGATGGGTATAGATTGGCTTCATGTTATGATGAGAAGCCAAATAATGAAACTATAACAACCGATTTGATGTGATTACTAACTATTATGTAGAATGAGTATTATCTTTTATTAGCTAGTATAAATAACTAATGTGATTACTGGTTTTGCTAATGAGAAAGAAATTATTAATAATAATCTTGACTATTCCTCTATGGTTATTAGTAAATAATAGATCATTATTTTATAGGACAATTTATAGACCATTACTTGGATTAGTTTTTAAATGGCAAGGGCTTGAAAAGTTAAGAATTTGTTTACCACTCCAAAATGAAATATCTTATATTGCTGGAGTTAAGGAGAATAATTGGAGTATTAGCGTTGTTGATAATAGTAGAAATTTAATAGCTGACATTAATGGAGAATTAGTCAGAATTCCAGCATCAAATCAAAAGCTTATAACAACAGCATTTGCTATCGATAGGCTTGGATTGGATTATAAGTTACAATCAATATTATTTCTCAGGCGGGATGGGGTACTAGAGCTTTATGGTGAGGGGGATCCTGATTTTGGCCTAAGTCATATTGTAAGAATTAGTAAAACCATAAATAAATATAATCCAAAAAATAAACTTATTAAGTTAGTTTTTCGAGAAGAACCAATGCGAAATTGGTGGCCTAAGGATTGGCATCCTTCTGATAGGATGAATGTTTATGGATCGCCTGTAACTAGACTTCCATTAGATAGTAATTCGAGTAAGACCTCACTAGCAAATCCAACAATTAATCTTTTGAATAATTTTGATAATGAACTAAGAAAATATAATCAAAACATACAATATCAATTTATAGAAAATAACAGTAAAATTTCCCCATTCTCTCTCATGAGAAAACTACATATTGAGGATTCAGCTCCTATGCTTTCGTTATTGAGTCTTGCAAATACTGAAAGTAATAATTTCATATCTGAAGTTCTTCTAAGGCAGGCTGCCGGTTCATGGAAGAATGGATTAGCAACATCAAAAGCTGAACAATGGTTATCTAGTCTTAATCTCCCTATTGGGGGACTTAAAATTACAGATGGAAGTGGTCTATCGAGAAGTAATGCAGTATCAACTCGGACACTTGCTACATTGCTAGCTCTGATGGATAAACACCCTTTAGGTAAGGAATATATGTCAACTATGGCAATCAGTGGTCAGAGAGGTACGTTACGCTATATACCATTTCCTTCTAATCTTAATGGAAAATTTATTGGTAAGACTGGAACATTAAATGGTGTTAGATCTATATCTGGTGTCTTAAATACTATTTCCGGATCCAAGTTCATAAGTATTATTTATTATGGTCCTGAAAATATTGATTCTACAATAGTTAGAATTATAAATTCAATATACAGATTTAGTCCATGTATTTAGTTTTTTTGTTACGCATTGATGTCGAACCTGTATTGACTTGAGCAACACTATTCGGAATATTTTCATTATGATTTCTCCTTGTAGATGAAGTCCCTATTGCCTGGATTTTGTTTATTTCTTTTCTACCGGCTAAAGTAATGTGAACTAATTCTTTTAACCTTTGCTCTAATTCAGCAAGAGTTTGATCTGCGTAGCGATTTGCCCCATCTTGGACAGATACTGCCTCCTGTCTGCTTTGGTTAATCAGTAACTCGCATTGTTGTTGAGTTTGTTTTCTAAATAGCAGGGAGTCTTTGTTAATTCTCTCAGCTTCCAGTTGAGAATCTCTTTTAATGTTGAAGCCTTCTTGTCTTATGTTATCTAATTCAGTCATGGCTTCCTGCCTATTTTTATCATGTTGTCTCATTAGTTGTTTATTAAGCTCAACAAATTCTTGTTCTAATTGTTGTCTTTTCTGAGAAAACTGATGATCTAATTGTCCTATCTTAGTTTGTATTTCCTGATCCATACGTGCGGATTGTTGTCTTGTTGTCATTAATAGTTGTTCGCATTGTTGCCTGGTTTGATCTTTAAGCTCTGCGACTTGCCTTTCTGCTTCTTGTCTAATAGAAACCGAATTTACTAACTTTTCCCTTTGTTGTTGGGCATTCTGGATAATTTCTTCAGCCTTAAGCTTGTAACTACTAATAAATTCATCACGTGTCCGTACAATTTTATCAGCAGTATTTATTTGCTCTGGCATTATTTCTCTAATGTTGTCAAGGAGTTCTACAGCATCAGCTTCATTAACCAGTCTTCCGCCAGTAAATGGCACTCGAGTTCCTTCAAGAATAATTTCTTCAAGCTGATCCAGTTGATCTAGTAATGACATAGACAATTCGGACATAAGAATTTTGTTTTTATTTCTCTAATTAAATAACCCTTTAAGGTCTTTCGCCACCACCTGCGGTACCATATGTTCTACATTCCCACCAAATCTAGCTACTTCTTTCACTACTGAACTGCTTAGAAAGCTGTGATGGGCTTGAGTCGCAAGGAATGCTGTCTCTATTTCGTTACACAGGGATCTGTTGGTATGGGCGATTTGTAACTCGTACTCAAAATCGCTCAATGCTCTAAGTCCTCTAAGAATTAGCCCTACATTGTTTTCTCTAGCGCAGTCAACAGTTAGTCCGTCAAAGCTGATAACTTTAAGATTCTCTATATGCGCAGTGGCCTCACTTATTTGAAACAGCCTTTTCTCTAGTGAGAATGTCGGAGTCTTCTCTGGATTACTTAGTACTGCTACAACCACTTCATCAAACAGTTTTATCCCTCGTTCAATGAGATCTAAATGCCCAAGTGTTAATGGGTCAAAGCTACCAGGATAGAGGATTTTCATAATGTATGATCACTTCTTGTTTTTCGAATGAATCGATTTACCTCTATATTAAATACTAGTGATTTATTTATTGAATGACACTTGACATGGAATCCAAAAAGGTATTGCTTCGAAAAATACCTCATGGGTTGTTTATATGCGGTGTGCGTGAGGGGGATGAGGTCAATGGTTTTACTGCAAGTTGGGTAACACAAGGGTCATTTGATCCGCCTTTGCTAGTAATGGCTGTAAGGGCAGAAGGTTCAAGTCATGGCATTATTTCAAGGACTAATCAATTCTCATTGAATTTTTTAAGATCAGATCAGAAGGACCTTGCTGCTGTTTTCTTCAAACCTCAAACAGCATTAGGTGGTCGTTTCGAGGCTGCACCCTTTATCTATGGCGATTTAGGACTTCCTCTTCTTGAAGATTCAATAGGCGGTGTGGAGTGCCAAGTTATAGGAAATGTTCAACATGGTGATCATTCAGTTTTTGTAGGAGAAGTGAAATCAGCTATTCTTCATAATGACACTAATGCACTTGATCTCGCATCAACAGGGTGGACTTACGGTGGTTAAAATTACCTTAGATGGTTTATATGATTTCTAAAAACATTCAAAATTCAAAATTACAATCTCAATTAAATGAAATACCACTAGAGCCTGGTTGTTACTTATTTCTTGACAAAGATGCTAGGATTTTATATATAGGTAAATCTAAATCTCTTAGAAATAGAGTCAAAAGTTATTTCAGGAGTTCTAATGACATTAGTCCACGAATAGGACTTATGGTTAAACAAATAGATGATATTGAGTTTATTGTTACTGATACAGAATCAGAAGCTCTGGTACTTGAATCTAATTTAATAAAGAACCACAAGCCATATTTTAATATTTTGCTAAAAGATGATAAAAAATATCCGTATCTATGTATAACCTGGAGTGAACCATATCCTAGATTATATCTCACAAGAAGAAGACGACAAAGTCATGGTTTAGATCGCTTTTATGGACCTTTTGTCGATGTAGGTTTGCTACGAAATACGATTTTATTAGTAAAAAAATTGTTTCCATTGAGGCAGAGGCCAAGACCTTTGTATAAGGATAGAACTTGCTTGAATTATTCTATTGGTAGATGTCCAGGTGTTTGTCAAGAATTAGTAACCCCGGAAGAATATCAAAACATAATAAAAAAAGTAGCAATGATCTTTCAAGGTAGAACTGAGGAATTAAGAATCAAGCTTACCAATCAAATGAATACATATGCAGAGAATCTCGATTATGAAGAAGCAGCTAAGGTTAGAGATCAGTTGAACGGATTAGAGCAACTTGTAGAGAATCAAAAGATGGGTATTCCTGATTCATCAGTTTCTAGAGATGTTGTAGCAATAGCAAAGGAGAAAAATATCTCATGTATTCAAATATTCCAAATGCGAGCAGGAAAACTGGTAGCGAGACTTGGCTATTCATTTAATTCTTATTATCTAGATAGCCCCTCTATTATTCAGCGTGTTTTAGAGGAGCATTATTCTAATGTCGATCCTATTGAAATACCATCAGATGTATTAGTTGAACATACCCTACCTCAACAAAGTCTTATTCAAACTTGGTTGATTGAGCAATGTGGTCATAGAGTAGAAATCTCTTGCCCTAAAAGAGGTAAAAAATTACAGTTAGTAGAACTTGTAAGGCGAAATGCAGATTATGAGCTTAAAAGAACAAAAACTGCTCAAGAGCAAAATACATTAGCTTTAGAAGACCTAGCACAGTTGTTAGAACTTTCAGGTGCGCCTAAAAGAATAGAAGCATATGACATAAGTCACATTAGTGGTAGTGATGCAGTTGCTTCTCAGGTTGTTTTTATAGATGGTATACCAGCCAAGCAACATTACCGGAAATATAAAATAAAAAGCGGAAGCATTACTTCTGGGCACAGTGATGATTTCTTAGCACTGTCAGAAGTCATAAGAAGACGTTTTAAGAAATGGTCTAGAGCTAAATTAGAAGGTTTAAATATAGAAGAATTGTCTAGAAATTCTAAATCCAGATTAGCATTAGGTGGATTTAATGATTGGCCAGATCTTATAGTGATAGATGGTGGTAAAGGCCAACTCTCATCTGTTCTGAATGTTTTGCACGAACTTAATCTTCAAGAGGAATTAAATGTTTGTTCATTAGCCAAGAAAAACGAAGATATATATTTGCCCAATACATTATTACCTCTAGATAGTAATCCTGATCAACTTGGTGTGCGATTAATTCGACGTATAAGAGATGAAGCTCATAGGTTTGCGATTAGTTTTCATCGTCAACAAAGGGCTACTAGAATGAATAGATCTAGACTTACAGAGATTCCAGGATTAGGAACAAAAAAGATTCGGGAATTATTTAATCATTTTCAATCAATTGAAGCAATACAATTGGCATCTGAAGATCAGCTTCAGGCAATACCTGGGTTTGGTCCGAATTTAGCGCATAAGGTATGGGGTTACTTTCATCCAGAAGGAAATTCCTAGCATATTGATTGGTTACCCAAGAAAAGTCAAACTTAACTACCACACTAATTTTAAATGATCTCACTTGATACCGAAATTAATAATAATTTGATTTTTATTTGTGCTTTCAGAAAACTAGATAATTATTATAAAGGAAATAGTAAAATTAGTGAACTTTTTACTAATCTTAGAATACAAGACTTTGATTTCTATGACCTTGTCCTCTGAGGCATACCTTTGGTTTAAAAGCCTTCACATAATTGGTGTTGTCGTGTGGTTTGCTGGCCTTTTTTATTTGGTTCGTTTATTTATCTATCATGTTGAATCTAAATCATTTGATCCTCCCATAAGGGAAGCATTTGCTAATCAATACAGATTAATGGAAAAAAGACTAGCAAATATTATTACTACCCCAGGTATGGTTTTAACTGTGAGCATGGCAATAGGATTATTAGTAGCCCAACCTTCATGGCTAGAACAAAATTGGATGAGATTTAAATTACTTGTAGTTGCAGCTTTATTAGCATATCATTTTTTGTGCTATAAATTAATGGGTGAATTAGAAAGGGAAGAATGTAATTGGACTGGACGTCAGTTACGAGCTTTAAATGAATTGCCTACATTATTTCTTGTCATAGTTGTTCTGTTAGTAGTATTTAAAAATCAATTTCCAACAAGTGCAGCTACTTGGTTGATAGTTGCTCTGGTAATCTTTATGGCTGCTTCAATACAATTCTATGCTAGATGGAGAAGATTAAGAGAAGAAAACCTAACTGAAATTAGTCCAGGAAAATGAAACTTATTAATATTTTATCAACGATAGGTCCTGAGAGTTGCCCTAAATATTGTAATTTACATTCGCATACACAATTTAGCGATGGTAGTCTTACACCTTTACAGTTGATTGAACAGGCATCATTTCATAAGATAAAAAATATATCAGTTACTGATCATCATTCAGTCAGTGCGTACTATTATCTTAATGAGTGGATAATGGCCAAAGAAGACAATGGAATTTATGTACCTAAGCTCTGGAATGGCATAGAAATTAGTGCTTTATTAGGTGGATGTCTTGTTCATATATTAGGTTTTGATTTTAACTTAGCAGGCATTTCATTAATCCCTTATATACAAGGAGAGGCAGCTACTGGTGAATACCTAAGAGCAAATACCGTGGTTAAAGCAATTCATGATTCAGGAGGCTTGGCAATACTTGCACATCCTGCTCGTTATCGCAGGCCTTACCAGATATTGCTTGAATTGGCGGCTGAAACTGATTTTGATGGTGCAGAAGTATGGTATGACTATGACATGACTAATGAATGGAAACCTACACCTCATTTGTGTGAGTCAATAAGTAGGCATCTTAAGAATCTTGATATGTTGCCTACATGTGGTACTGATACACATGGACTTAATATATTGTCAAGATAAATTTATATCTACAATAGGAATATTTTGTTTGTCTATTGATATAATACTTCTCCTTTTTCAATTTGTGATTCTGTTTCTATAATAATTTCTTTTAGCAATTCTAATTCGGAATTAGTATGTGTTTTCCACATTCCTCTATTGCTAGCTTCTAGAAGGCGTTCAGCTATATCTTTTAGAGCCCATGGATTATTATCTGAGATGAATTTCTGAGTTGCTTTATTTTTTAACCAACTTTCACAAATTGCAGAATAATACCAATCGTCTATGCGGTCTGTAGATGCATCATACGCAAATAAATAATCTAAACTAGCACTCATTTCAAATGCTCCTTTGTATCCATGCTTTTTCATTGCATCTATCCATTTTGGGTTTAATAGACGTGTTCTTATTACCTTGTCAATTTCTTTTTCTAATTTATGCATTCTTGGTCTTTGATGTCTAGAATTGTCTCCAATCCATAGGTCTGGTTTCTTCCCAGATATTTTTTCTATTGCTGCAGATAAACCACCATGAAATTGATAGTAATCATCAGAGTCTAAAATGTCGTGTTCTCTATTATCTTGATTGTGTAAAACTACTTGTACATTATCTAGGCTATTTTTTAGACCATCTAAATCACATTTCGCATCTTGAGATCCATCATATCTCCATTTGCTCCACTCTAGAAATGCGTTTCCTAAATCGGTTCTCTTTTCCCATGAACCAGACTCGATAAACCCTTGCAGTCCAGCTCCGTATGCTTGTGGAGCAGAACCATATATTTTTGCTTTAAAGATTTTCTCTTTTGAATGTATTATTGTTGGATTAAACTCAACTGGCTCATTAAGTTGAGAGACAGCATATTGAGCTTTATAGACCCAACTAATTAAATTTGGAAAGGCATCTCTAAATAGTCCTGAAATCCTGAGTGTTACATCTACTCTTGGCCTTTGAAGAATCTCCAATGGTATAACTTCTAGATCTATCATTCTTCGGCTAGGACCGTCCCAGACAGGTTTCACTCCAATTAGAGCTAAAAGTTGGGCTATATCTTCACCTCCATTTCTCATTGTTGCTGTACCCCAAACTGTCATCGCTAATTTCCTCAAATCTTCTCCTTCATCTTGTAAATAAAGTTCTAGTAAGTTCTCAGCACTTCGCCTACCTAAATCCCAGGCTGATTCTGTGGGTAAACCTCTTAAATCTACGGAGTAGAAATTACGCCCAGTAGGTAATACTTCTGGTCTTCCGCGTGTGGGTGCACCTGAAGGTCCGCTTGTAACTCTGTAACCTCTAACTGCCTTAAGAAAACTGTCCTTTTCATGATCAGCACAAGAGTCTAACCTTGGCCAAAGATCGTTCTTGATTCTTTCTAGTAAGGGGTCTCTGGGTTTAGAGTTAAGCCAAAGATGGAATTTATTGTTTAATTTAGTAGCTGTAGTAAGCGATGATAAATAATTATCACCGCTTACTAGAAGACCAACTATCACAATAGCTTGATCTTCTAAGTAAGAAACTATATCACCTATTTTTCGTGCTTTTTGTATGTTTAGTTCTTTAGCTATTTCCTTATCTTTTAATGATAATGAATTGCTTTCTTCGTCTTCCCATGGGTCACAGTCTAAATTTAGAATTATGGCCATTTTTTGCGTTAGCCCTACTAGATTTGGAGAAGGTGGCCTTGCAAGTCCAACTAATAGTTCATGTCTTGATTCTATTGTAGGGTTTTTACCTAATATATGAAGACCCGAACGTATTTGAGACTCCTTTAGCTCACATAAATATGCTTCTATACTATCAAATATATTATCTAATTGTTTTGGTCCTTCAAGGCTATGATTTGGCAAACCTGGAAAGTTGTTGACCTTTATTAGTTTTATAAGTTTTTCTTGTAATAATTTACTTCTTTTTGCAGATAGGTTAGTTGATTCAATATATTCATCCAGTAATGACTCTAGAATTAGAAGATCTCCATATAAGCCAGATCTTGAAAGTGGAGGTGTTAGATGATCAATTATTACAGCATTTGAACGCCTTTTAGCCTGAGTACCTTCCCCGGGATCATTAACTATAAAAGGGTATATATGGGGGATATGTTTTATGCCTATATGTGGATAACATGATTCACTTAATCCAATACTTTTACCAGGGAGCCACTCTAGACTCCCATGCTTACCTAAATGGACAATCACATTTGATCGATTGATTTCTGAAATCCATAAATATTGGGCAAGGTACCTATGCGGAGGTGGTAAGTCAGGAGAATGTAAATCACTTATTTTATCGCCATCATATCCTCTGCTTGGTTGGATTAGAATTGTTATTTTCCCAAACCTTATGCCATGTATTGCGAATCCTTGTTCTTCTAGATCTTCAGCATTGACTGGTGTTCCCCATCTCTGTTCTATTCTTTCTTTTGCTACTCTGGGTAGTTTGTTCCACCAGTTTAAATATTCCTCTAAAGGTATATATGTTAATGGTTTTTTATGATTGCTAGTAGGATCATTTGTACGCTTATTTAGTATTACACTAAGGATTGAATTTCCATCCATATTATTTTCAAATAAACCCAAGTCATACCTCGAAATTTTTAACCAATTTAATATTTCAGCTAAGCTATTAGGTGTATCTAGACCTACACCATTAGCTAATCTGCCGTCTTTTGTAGGGTAATTTGCTAAAACAATTGTGACTTTTTGATTCTCTACTTTTGTTTCCTGTAATTTAGTCCATGCGTATGCGTGGTCAACTATCCATTTTATACCTGCTGAATTTGGTATTGTTTTTGAAATAGTAGTTGATAAACAGTTATCAATTTTTTTTACTTCTTTAAAAGAACAAGGCCTTGTAGTAATTCTTCCATCTATTTCAGGGAGTACAACTTGAAGAGATAAATCTGTAGGGTTTAATCCAATATCACTAATTTCCCATTCTTTTTTTGTCCTCGAACTACTTAAAAGTTGGAGAACTGGAACTCCAATTTCATCCCATATTGTTGAGTCTAATCCATTTTCAAACGAACGCACTGATGAAAATGAGGTTGTTGTTAGAAGAACTGAAATATTCTCGCGTTTAAAAATGTCAATAATAGCTTTCTGAACAGAATTATCTCTAAGGTTGCTTACAAAAACTGATCTAGGTGACAGTCCCATTCTTCTCAAATCACGATTTAATGCTTTTGGATATTCAAGATCATTGGCTTTAAATAATGAGCGATAATATATTATACCTATTTTCTTATATTCCTCTTTTTTCCAATCCCAGGTAAAGGGATCAGGTGATATCAAAACATCGATATCATTTAAATTTAATTTTCTTTTTGAAGTCAGACATTCAAATACTTCTAGTACTGACTTTATATTTTCAATACCACCTTCCCTTATTAGCTCTGCAACCAACTTACATGTTTTAGTTGATTGAGAACTTAATGAATGAAGCTCTAGTTCTTGTTCTGATGTCCCTGAAATGATTAACAATTCACGATCTTCTCCATCTTGTTGCCACCTAATTAGTTGATCCAGCCCATAGCTCCAGTGACTTCGACCACCCAGCAGCCTGACAGTTACAAGATTGGCAGTAGAACATGTTGTTGCTATGTAATGGTCAATTTGTGCTGGGTGGTCTAGTGATGAGAGCTCTAGAGCTCTTATCTTGTCTTTCCAGTGAGAGAGTTCAGGAAGATCAATAGCAGATGCAAGCGTTGAAATATCTGTTGATGCACTTGTTAAAAAAATTACCGGTGCCTTACGCTGTTCAATGAGGGCCTTTTCCTCAGATGGACCTATTCCTGGTAGATGTGCAATTCGATGCATACTTACATTCTCCTAGATTTCTTTCACGAAGTTGCAAGTTCTAGTGAGAAGATTTAGCGATATCCAACAGAACTAAATGCACCAGTTTCTCCCATATGCTTGGTTTCAAGGCAAATGTGTGCCATTTGAAGAGGCAAAGGTCTCTATAGCTACTCATGCCCTCCACTATGGCACTGGAGCTTTTGGAGGAATGAGAGCCATACCAGACCCTCAAAATCCTAATACAGTCCTTTTGTTTAGGCCTGACCGTCATGCCAGAAGACTTTGCCAAAGCGCAAGACTCCTCCTTACGGAATTAAGAGAAGAAGTAGTTCTAAATGCTTTAGAATTATTTATTAAGGCTAATAAGCCCGATTCACCAATATATTTACGCCCTTTTGTGTATACAAGTGATCTTGGCATAGCACCTAGACTACACAATATAGAGACAGACTTTTTGATTTATGGTCTGGAACTTGGAGACTATCTATCACCAGAAGGTGTTAGTTGTCGTATTAGTAGTTGGACAAGACAAGAAGATCGTTCCTTACCTTTAAGAGGCAAAATTAGTGGAGCATATATTACAAGTTCCTTAGCTAAAACTGAGGCAGTTCAAAGTGGGTTTGATGAGGCTTTACTTCTTAATAGTCGTGGCAAGGTTAGTGAAGCAAGTGGGATGAATCTGTTTCTTGTCAGAGATGGTCAACTTATTACTCCAGGAGTAGACCAGGATATCCTTGAAGGGATAACTAGATCCAGTGTTATGGAAATAGCTAAAAGGATGGGAATGGAAGTTGTTGAAAGACCTGTCGATAAAACAGAACTTTTTATTGCTGATGAAGTTTTCCTTACTGGTACTGCTGCAAAAATAACTCCAATAAGAAAGTTGGAGGCAACTATTTTGGATTCAGAAAGGCCTATTATGAACTCTCTGAGAGCTCGATTGAACTCTATTACTGAAGGCAGGGATTCAGACTATGAAGACTGGATATGTCGTATCAAGTTATAATGAATTTTTATTTTGTAAATTTAGTATTATTCCTAGAATTTGTATTCAATGGAATCTTCTGTTCAAGATAAACATATGACTATGCCTGGATTCTTAGAACATCTTCATTCGAAGTATAGACCCCTTATGGTTTTTGATGGTGCTATGGGAACTTCCTTTCAGAAATATGAATTATGTGCTGAGGATTTTGGTGGAGTAGATTATGAGGGATGTAATGAAAACTTAGTATTAACTAGACCTGATTTAGTTGAATCAGTACATAAAAGTTTTTTAAGTGTTGGTTGCGATGTTATAGAGACAAATACATTTGGAGCAAATTCAATTGTATTAGATGAATATGGAATAGGAGATAAAACATTTGATATAAATTGTGAGGCAGCATTACTCGCAAGTAGAATAGCTCAGACATTTTCATCAGCACAAAAACCAAGATTTGTAGCAGGTTCAATAGGTCCTACTACAAAGTTACCTTCCTTGGGGCATATTGAATTTGATCAATTAAGAGATGCATATGAACTACAAGCATGTGGTCTTTTAAAAGGTGGTGTTGATCTTTTTATAGTTGAGACTTGCCAGGATGTACTTCAAATAAAATCAGCACTTCAAGGGATTCATAATGCATTAATTAAATTAGGTGAAGTCAAACCAATCATGGTTTCAGTTACCATTGAAGCTAATGGAACTATGTTACTTGGTACAGATATAGCTGCTGTTGTATCAATTCTAGAACCTTTTGCGATTGATGTACTTGGTCTTAATTGTGCGACAGGACCAGAACAAATGAAAGAGCATATAAGATTTCTTTCAGAGAATTCACCCTTTGCTATTAGTTGTATTCCAAACGCTGGACTGCCTGAAAACATAGGAGGAAGGGCCCATTATAGATTGAGTCCAATAGAGTTAAAAATGCAGTTAATGCATTTCGTTGAAGATTTGGGAGTTCAAATTATAGGCGGATGTTGTGGTACTACTTCAGATCATATAGCATCTCTTTGTGAACTAGCTAATGAACTAACTCCAGCAGCCAGACAAGTCCGTAATTCAACCAAGATAATTCATAGAAAGCCTTTGAATTTTGAACCATCTGCCTCATCTATTTATAATACTGTTAGTTATAAACAGGATAAATCATTCCTAATCATAGGAGAAAGGCTAAATGCAAGCGGTTCAAAAAAAGTAAGGGAATTATTAAATAAAGAGGATTGGGATGGTCTCGTTGCTATTGGTCGTTCTCAGTTAAAGGAGAATGCCCATATGATAGATATAAATGTTGATTTTGTAGGTAGAGATGGTAATCGAGATATGTATGAGTTGGTTAGACGTATAGTTACTAACATTAATTTACCTTTGATGCTTGATTCAACTGAATTTGAAAAAATGGAGTCTGGCCTAAAGGTATCTGGAGGTAAAAGTATACTAAATTCTACAAATTATGAAGATGGTGAAGATCGATTTTTTAAGGTATTATCTCTGGCAAAAAATTATGGATGTGGAGTAGTTATAGGAACTATAGATGAAGAAGGTATGGCTAGAACAGCTAAGAGGAAATTTTCTATTGCGTCCAGGGCATTTCATCAAGCTTCAGAGTATGGTATTCCTTCTTTTGAAATTTTTTATGATCCGTTAGCTTTACCTATTTCTACTGGTATCGAAGAAGATAGAAGAAATGCTGTCGAAACAATCGATTCAATTAAGTTAATCAGAGAGAGTTTTCCAGATGTACATATAATTTTAGGTGTATCTAATATTAGTTTCGGACTAAATCCTTCTGCAAGAATTGTACTGAATTCAGTTTTCCTCCATGAATGCTGTATTGCAGGGTTGGATTCAGCAATTATATCCCCTGCTAAAATCTTACCTTTGGGTAAGGTAACCAATGAACAGAAAAAAGTATGCCTTGATTTGATTTATGATAAAAGAGTTTTTCAAGATGGTAATTGTATTTATGATCCATTAACATCTCTTACATCTTTATTTGATGGTGTTTCGACTAAAGAAGCTAGGTCTTCTGGAGTTTCTTTAGAATCTTTGCCAGTTGAAGAGCGCTTGAAGAGTCACATAATAGATGGTGAACGAATAGGACTTGAACAAACATTAAAAAGTGCATTAACTCAATTTAGTCCACTTGAAATAATTAATAAATACCTACTTGATGGAATGAAGGTTGTTGGTGAACTCTTTGGGGCAGGAGAAATGCAACTCCCATTTGTGTTGCAATCTGCCCAGACTATGAAGTCGGCTGTTTCATTCTTAGAACCCTATATGGAAAAGGATGGGTGTCAGAAAGATTCAAAGGCAAAGCTTATAATAGCAACAGTAAAAGGAGATGTTCACGACATTGGTAAAAACTTAGTAGATATTATTTTAACCAATAATGGATATGATGTTATAAATTTAGGTATCAAACAGGATGTGGCTGAAATCATCAAAGCACAAAAAATTCATCAAGCAGATTGTATAGCAATGAGTGGCTTACTTGTTAAGTCTACAGCATTTATGAAGGATAATCTATCTGCATTTAATGAGAATGGAATTAGTGTACCTGTAATTTTAGGGGGTGCTGCATTAACCCCCAGATTTGTCAATAAGGATTGCAGTGATGTCTATGAAGGTAAGGTTATTTATGGAAAAGATGCATTTACTGATCTACGGTTTATGGAAGCTTATGTAGATGCTTTGTCTAACGATGAATGGGATAATTTTACGGGTTTTCTTTCCGGCGTACCAGAAGGTGTGAAATTAGGTGGAGATAACCATGATAAATTAAGTATAGAGAATATAGATAATAAAAAAAATTCTGGAGAAAAAAACATTACCTCTGATAAGCCATTAATAATCTCAAAGGATAGGTCTAATTTAATACCTGAAGAACAACCTATACAACCTCCTTTTTTAGGGGCAAAATCAATTTACCCAGAATCTATAAATTTTGATCAATTATTATTTTTTCTAGATAAAAATGCATTATATTCTGGTCAATGGCAAATGCGTAAGTCGAGTTCACAAAGTGTAGAGCAATATCAAGACTTTATTAGGAATAAAGCAGAGCCTGTTTTAGACCAATTAATACAAATTTCCAAAGACGAATGTCTTATCAGACCATCTGTTGTTTATGGTTATTTCCCGTGTGGTAGACAAGGCAATGATTTAAAAGTCTTCTCTACTGATTTAAAAAATAAATTAGGAGAATTTACTTTTCCTAGGCAAAAGGGTGGAAGTAAATATTGCCTATCTGATTACTTCTGTGATTTATCAGATGGTCAACCAATTGATGTTTTGCCTATGCAGGCTGTAACTGTTGGTTCTAAAGCTAGTGAATATGCTCAAAGTCTTTTCAATAATGATGATTATACTAATTATTTATACTTCCATGGATTTGCTGTTCAAATGGCAGAAGCCTTAGCAGAATGGACTCACTCAATGATAAGAAAACAATGTGGTTTTAGTAAATCAGAGCCAGATAATATTAAAGATATTCTTGCTCAGAGATATCGGGGTGCAAGATTTTCATTTGGATATCCAGCTTGTCCTAATGTCTCTGATTCTAGGAAACAACTTAATTGGTTAAATGCTAAAAATATTGCTATTTCAATGGATTCGTCAGATCAATTGCATCCTGAGCAAAGTACAACAGCAATAATTGCCTTGCATAGTAATGCAAAATATTTTAGTGCCTAAACAACTACAATTTGTCTTTAACAAAAAGGTATCTCCTGTCTTCTTGTTCTTCTTCGTTTTTCTCTGAGGAGATAACGACAGCCCTCGTCAAAAATTGCCTGGTTAAGCAGTATTCAGTCTTTATGTTGTTCTTTGCCTCTCCTGTAAATCATCCACCTATGTGTATTCTTTTCCAGTAAATGGACGTAATCATCAAAAGCCAACACTGGTAGTGGGCCCCAAAGTGGGCCCCAGCATAGTGCAACCTTCTTAATCTTTCAAAATCTTTCGTGAACTTTGGGGCACTTGCAATCCCCTAGAAACCCTTTCAGGCATTAAAAAAGCCCCGAAAAACGGGGCTGTGACTTTGGTGGCGGGGGGGAGATTTGAACTCCCGACCTTCGGGTTATGAGCCCGACGAGCTACCAGACTGCTCTACCCCGCGTTGACCTAAACAGCATACATCTTTAAATGATGAAGACGATGTATTTGTTTATGTCTCCTGAAATCCAAGAGATCCATCTACCTCCAGATTTAACCCTGGGCCTTTAAGGAGAAACTTCTCTTCCAATTCTAGATGGGCAATTGGTGTTATCCAACCAAGTTGATTCAATAAATGAATAGCAACAGCATGTTTTGCTCTTTTGGAGCCGTCCTCCACTTTTATTGCGATACCCATTCTTTCTCCTAAATTGCTAATACATTGAATTCCTTCGGCTCCACCCTTACTAATTAACTGACCATGGCCACGATACATTAATTCTGTATCAAAACGTCCTTCTCCAGAAATAAGCAAAGGATTGGCTAAAATAGCTCTACAAATCTGCTCCATTTCAGCAAGATTAGAACTACCAAGAAGTGCATATAGTAAAGCCATTTGTGAGAGTCTCAATGTCAAGGTTGGGGCACCACAGTCATCTCTGGCAGCGACTAATTCTTCGGCTGGAATGCAAAGAAAATCTGCAACCCTTCTTATGATTTCTTGTTGCAAAGGATGAGATCCATTTAGGTAATTGTCTATTGGCCATTTCAATTTTCTGCATGTAGATAAGAATGCTGCATGCTTACCAGAGCAATTGTGTTCCAGAGGACTTTTTAATCCATGTGGAATAGGGCATTGCAAAAAACTGACATTTATATCTGAGTTCCATAGGATTTTAAATACTTCTCTTGAATGAGCTTTGCTTCCACAATGAGATGAACATGCTATTGCAATAGATTTATCATTGAATTTATATTGTTCATATGCGCCACTACTTATGAAAGGGAGAGCTTGAAATGGTTTTAGAGATGAACGAATAAAACTTTCATAATTAGGGTCACCTGAACTCATTAATATACGTCCTTTGTTATCACAAACAACTACATGAACCCTGTGCACTGACTCAATGGTTCCCGATCTCTTTAAAAAAACTCTTAAAGGAAGATTAGTTGATTTTGTTTGAAGTGAAAGATTTGAGTTTAAATTCATCTGCTATATATGTGAATTATCATTAATATTAAAATCCCAATTATAATGATATATATTATTTTCCATAATGATTCTCTAAGTAATTGAATGATTGGGATTACTTCATATTTCGCTATTAATAAATCCTTTTCTTTCCAGGCCTCTGGCTTTTCCCATGTTTGACCATCATACCAACCTGTCTCTTCATATTCTATTTTCTCGGAGATCAGTCTTTTGTGTATGTGGTACCAACCCATTAATTGCCTTATAATAAGAATAATAGGTAAACAAAAACTTAAGAGTAGACTTGTATATATTTGGGCTTCAATATTATTTTTAAGTTGAATACTACCAGTTAATATAATTTGAATAGCTGGTATTGTATGTAGCCAACTTATTATTAAATATTTATATAATCTGCTATTGTTTTCATTGTGGATTGGCCATGAGAAGAACCAAGACTGTTTAAGTTCTTTATATTCTTCAACAGGTCTTTGATATAAAGGAACAGGACAGTTGGTTTTTGTCATCAAACGATCTTATTTAACATCCTTTTTTGGTAATGGATAATTATGAATCTTTCCATTGCTCCAAAAAGCCTCTAATGAATAATGATTTCTTTCGCTTGGCTGTAATACATGAACTATTAACTCGCCGTAGTCTAATAGTGCCCATTTGGCTTCATTTATACCTTCCTTTCTAATTGGAATTCGGTTAGCTTTCTCATTAAGCTTATCCTCAACTGATCTTGCTATTGCTCTAACTTGAACATCTGAGAATCCTCCTGCAAAAACCATCCAATCAGCGAGAGAAGTTACCTCATCAACTTTAATTAATTTTATATTATTTGCTTTTCTATCATCACAGGCCTCTGCCGCTAGTTCAGCGAGTAATTCGCTATCCATATACATTTTCACTACTTACTGATTGCTTGGAGCCTTGCTGCTCGGCCATCTCTGCTCTTGCTTTGCCTGCACTTTTTCTTAAGGCTTCTAGACGATCTTCAAAATAACTCCTCTTTTTCTTTTTCCTGGTTTGTTCTACAAGTTCTTTAAGTGCTCCCCCTAGGCTCTTATATGCATTTGGGACGCTATATCCAAAATTACATGCCAGATCTATTGCTCGTTCATCTGCAGCGATTGCATCTTGGAGCCTTTTTTCTGAATTGTTCTTTAGATATAAGCGATAACCAGCAAAACCTGATAGGCCAAGGGCCATTATTAGTAATAAACCATCTTGAACCCATAATTCTCCTATTGCACCACCAAGTCCTATTGCTAAAGCAGCCATTTCCCATCCGTCTCTTGGAATGGTGTCGTTTTGAATTCGACCTACTTCATGCCAGAAGAGCATGTTCCTATGATCTAGAGCAAAGTTTTCCCATTTCTCAAGGTCAATCTGAATTTCTACTTCATCACGCCCTATCTCTTCTAGGGTTATTAAAGGGGGATCTATAGCTGCTGCCGCTTCTACGAATACCCAGTTTTGATTTTCTGGCGGCAGCAGCCCCTTTAGGCGCTGAAGTTCGCTCATAGCTTCCTTCTAGGTTCTTTTACCAAAGGTAGGAGTTAGCTAACCTTAATGCGTTTCGTTCCTTATGTATAGATCCTTTTTCGTGAAAACTTTAATTAAAGACAATTTTTTTAGAGCTCATGCCTAGGCGGACCGATTTAAGTCGCATCTTGATTCTTGGGTCGGGCCCGATAGTTATCGGACAAGCATGCGAATTTGATTACTCAGGTACTCAGGCCTGTAAGGCACTTAAGGCTGAAGGTTATGAAGTTGTATTAATTAACTCAAATCCGGCTTCAATAATGACTGATCCGGATATGGCAGATCGTACTTATATCGAGCCATTGACTCCAGATGTTGTTGCTCGTGTGATCGATACAGAGCGACCAGACGCTTTATTACCAACAATGGGTGGGCAAACTGCTTTGAATTTGGCAGTAGCCTTATCAGATAACGGAATATTAGACAAGTATTCTGTTGAATTAATAGGTGCTGATCTATTAGCAATAAAAAAAGCTGAAGATCGTCTTCTTTTTAAAATGTCTATGGAGAAGATAGGGGTAAAAGTATGCCCATCGGGTATTGCATGTAATGTAGAAGAAGCTAAAGCAGTTGGGCAGGATATTGGGACATTTCCAAGGATTATTAGACCAGCTTTTACCCTAGGTGGTAGTGGTGGAGGGATTGCATTTAATCAAGAAGAGTATGAATCAATTTGTAAGAGTGGTTTAGAGGCAAGTCCTGCTTCTCAAATCCTAATTGAGAAATCGCTTATAGGTTGGAAAGAGTTTGAATTAGAAGTAATGCGTGATATCGCTGATAATGTCGTCATTGTATGTAGTATTGAAAACCTTGACCCTATGGGTGTTCATACAGGGGATTCAATAACTGTAGCGCCAGCACAGACTCTTACAGATAAGGAATATCAAAGACTTCGTGACCAAGCTATAAGTATAATTAGGGAAATTGGAGTTGAAACTGGTGGTAGCAATATACAATTTGCCATAAATCCAGATGATGGTGATGTAGTTGTTATAGAAATGAATCCAAGAGTTAGCAGGTCATCAGCACTTGCTAGCAAAGCTACAGGATTTCCAATAGCAAAAATAGCAGCATTATTAGCTGTAGGTTATACATTAGACGAAATAGTTAATGATATAACAGAGAAAACCCCAGCTTGTTTTGAACCAACTATTGATTACGTAGTTACCAAAATCCCTCGCTTTGCGTTTGAAAAGTTTCGTGGAACTCCACCAGTTTTGACTACAGCAATGAAATCTGTAGGAGAAGCCATGGCAATAGGAAGATCCTTCGAAGAATCTTTTCAAAAAGCGATTAGATCATTAGAGATTGGTCTCTCTGGTTGGGGATGTGATCGTTCTGAACCTAAAGTATCAGATTCAGAACTTGATAGGAATCTGAGAACTCCTTCTCCAGACAGGATAATGCACATTCGAACTGCAATGATTAATGGTCGCTCCAATAAACAGATTCAGGAACTAAGTAATATAGATGATTGGTTTCTTACTAAACTTAGAAATTTAATAGAAATAGAATTAACTTTTCTACAAAATAAGAACTTACATGAATTAAATGAAGATATTTTGTTTCTTTTGAAGCAATATGGATTCTCAGATAAGCAAATAGCTTGGGCAACTAATTCTGAGGAGTTATCAGTCAGAAAATTGAGGAAAAAATATATGATCAATCCTGTTTTTAAAACAGTTGATACTTGTGCGGCAGAATTTGCTTCTTCAACACCCTATTACTATTCATCATATGAGAGACCTGTAAAAATGATTGATTTCGATATGAATATAATAAGTAAATCACCTCAAAGTGAATACTCTGAAGATTCCAGGAAAAAGATAATGATTTTAGGAGGTGGCCCTAACAGAATAGGACAAGGAATTGAATTTGACTACTGTTGTTGTCATGCATCATTTCAATCTCAGTCCCTCGGGTATTCGACAGTAATGGTTAACAGTAACCCTGAAACTGTTTCAACTGATTATGATACAAGTGATAGATTATATTTTGAGCCTTTAACCTTAGAGCATGTTTTAGATATAATAGAAGTAGAAAAACCTGAAGCTATAATTGTACAATTTGGAGGTCAAACCCCTTTAAAATTATCAATACCGTTGCTTAATTGGCTTAATAGTTCAGAAGGTAAAAGAGTAGGTACTGGAATTTGGGGAACATCACCAAAGTCAATAGATAAAGCAGAAGATAGAGAACAATTTGAATCAATACTACGTCAATTAAATATTCGACAGCCCAAAAATGGCATTGCACGCTCTGAAAGCGAGGCGATATCAATAGCTAGTCGTATTTCATACCCAGTTGTTGTAAGACCTTCGTATGTTTTAGGTGGTAGAGCCATGGAAGTTGTATTTGATGAAGATGAATTGAAAACTTATATGGAGGAAGCTGTTAATGTTGAACCAGAGAAACCAGTTCTTATTGATCAATATTTAGAAAATGCTGTTGAGGTGGATGTAGATGCACTGTGTGATAGTCAAGGAGCAGTTGTAATTGGTGGATTAATGGAACATATTGAGCCTGCTGGTATTCACTCTGGAGATTCTGCTTGTTGTTTACCTTCTATTTCCTTAGGCGAAATAGCTCTCAAGACCATAAGAGAGTGGACTAAATCTTTAGCACAACAATTAGAAGTCAAAGGACTTATAAATTTGCAATTTGCTGTTCAAGTGGACTCTAATGGAAATGAAAAAGTTTTTATTATTGAAGCCAACCCAAGAGCTTCAAGAACAGTGCCTTTTGTTTCTAAAGCCACAGGGGTGCAGTTAGCAAAAATCGCAACTAAATTAATGGCTGGTCAAACCTTAGAAGAAATAGGACTTACTCATGAACCAGTCCCACCTATTCAAACAATTAAAGAGGCTGTCTTACCATTCAGACGTTTTCCAGGTTCAGATAGTGTTTTAGGACCTGAGATGCGCTCAACAGGAGAGGTGATGGGTTCTGCGATTACTTTTGGAATGGCATTTGCAAAGTCAGAATTGGCTGCAGGAGATGTTCTGCCAATATCAGGAACTGTTTTTATATCTATTCACGACCGTGATAAATTATCAATTATTCCAGTAACAAAGAGATTAATAGAGCTTGGTTTTTCAATAACAGCAACCTCAGGAACAGCAGATTTTATAAGTCATTCAGGCCTAGAAGTTGAAAGGGTCCTAAAAGTACATGAAGGGCGTCCAAATATTGAGGATTTAATACGATCAGGCAATATTCAACTGGTTATAAATACTCCGATTGGCCGACAGGCAAAATATGATGATAAGTATTTACGCAGGGCTGCATTAGATTATTCGGTGCCAATATTTACTACACTTTCTGGAGCCAAGGCTGCTGTAGAAGGAATTACGGCTCTTCAACAGCAGAAATTTTCTGTTACTGCATTGCAGGACATTCATCCAAAGGATTCCTAGATCTTGATTTTTAATTATATAATCGATTAAGTTATTTATTTATGTCTTGAAAGGATCAACAACAACAGACTCTAAATCATTGTTCCGTGCTGCTTATGAAAACAGATACACCTGGGATGAAAATTTTAAGGGGTACAAAGGTAACTTTACCTTTGAAGATAATCATCAAATTGTAAATGGATTATTTACTATAGCTTCAGATTTAAAACCAAAAGTTTCAGGTGTAAAGGATGATCAAATCGTGAAATCTATTACATCACAACTATGGGAAGTTGCTATTCATCGTGTTAGGAGAACCTTTGACGAAGTCCATGGACTGAATACTTTTGAATTTGGAGAGATTAATGATATGGGAACTGAGATTATCGTTGGAGGTAAAAATAAAGGAGATAGATATAGAGTGAAGGATAATAAAATAAATTTGGTTTATCGTCATATTCATGGTAGCTTAATAAATATAGAGACAAAAACAACCATTGATACGGGTCATGGATATTTGAGTAACATGTATAGTAGTCAATATTTAGACCCTAAAACAAAAAATCCCATTAAACAATTAACTAACTTTGAGGATTTATTTGTGCAACTATCTGATAGCAACTACTGGGTTCTTTCTCAGAGAGTAGTTGATATGGAAAAATCAGAGGATTTACCTTCTACAAGGGTTTTATTTAAATTTACTGATCTTCAAAATCTTTGAATTTATTCTTGCATCATTAATAGGACCATGTAATTATTGATCAACTGATTTCTATTGAAGGTGAATTTACAGC
Organism: Prochlorococcus sp. AG-363-B04; assembly: GCA_003278465.1. Classification (GTDB taxonomy): domain Bacteria; phylum Cyanobacteriota; class Cyanobacteriia; order PCC-6307; family Cyanobiaceae; genus AG-363-B04. Next base: position 7,298 of record QCFC01000011.1, on the reverse strand, counting down.
CTTTTCACGATAACCAGATGATTTACTTTGCTCAAGCAAATGGAAGTATAGAAACAATTATTGAAGCGATCAATAATCCCATTAATTCCTTCGCATGGGGTTGGCCAACCTTGATTTTGATTGCTCTAACGGGCTTTGTCTTAATGGTTGGTCTTGGTTTTATGCCGTTAATACGAATTCCATATGGAATTCGTATGACTATATCTAGATCAGAGAAATTAGAGGCTAAAGGAGACATCTCAGCTTTTCAGGCTTTGATGACTTCATTGTCTGCAACGATTGGTACTGGAAATATTGCTGGTGTAGCAGCAGCTATTGCTATAGGTGGTCCCGGTGCCGTTTTCTGGATGTGGTTAATTGCACTATTTGGTATAGCAACAAAATATGCAGAAGCAGTCTTATCGGTTCATTTCAGGGAAGTTGATTCTTTAGGTAACTATGTTGGTGGTCCGATGTATTACATAAGGAATGGATTAGGCCCTAAATGGTCATTCTTAGCTGCTTCTTTTGCTTTGTTTGGTATGTTTGCAGGATTTGGCATTGGTAATGGAGTCCAATGTTTTGAAGTATCAAGTGCACTGGCAGCTATAGGCATCCCTCGTCTTTTAACTGGAATAGTTATGGGAATATTGGTTTTTGGCGTAATAATTGGAGGTGTTAAAAGAATTGCAAAGGCAGCCTCTGCAATTGTTCCAATAATGGCATTGGTTTACATCTTTGTTTGTCTATCAATACTTGTGGTTAACTTTGCCTCTGTTCCTGCAGCATTTGCCACTATTTTTTCTACAGCTTTTACTGGTAAGGCAGCCGTTGGAGGTACATTAACTCAGGTTATATTGATGGGCTTTAAACGAGGAATTTTTTCTAATGAGGCTGGATTAGGAAGTGCACCAATAGCACATGCAGCAGCAAAAACTAATGATCCAGTTCGTCAAGGAACAGTTGCAATGCTAGGAACTTTTATTGATACATTAATAATATGTACGATGACAGCATTGGTAATTATAACTACTGGTGCTTATTTAGGTGGTGAATCAGGGGCAAATTTATCAATAATTGCATTTAATAGCGGTTTACCAGGCTCTGGTTGGATAGTGACTTTTGGATTAGTAATATTTGCCTTTACAACTATATTAGGATGGAGTTTTTATGGTGAAAAATGTACAGAATATCTATTTGGTGTAAAGGCAATATATCCGTTTCGACTTTGTTGGGTAGCAGTTGTTTTAATTGGCTCTATAGCAGGTGACAGAGGTGTAGTTTGGGGTGTGGCTGACACTCTAAATGGTTTAATGGCTATTCCTAATTTGGTTGCATTGATATTACTCTCAGGGACAGTCTTTAAGCTTACCAAGGAGCATAAATTTGATCTATAGCTTGCTCATTAGAGATACTTTTGCTTATTCAATTGGTTTAACGTCTTTTAGTTTCTCATTAAGTTGCATCGCTAATGTTTGTCGTCCGATAGCTAAAACTTTGAGAGTGTCTTCATGCATTCTTAGTTGTGCATCGGCAACTTGCATAGCCCTTACTAATTCTTTTAGTTCATTGGGAAGTTTGTTGAGATCATATTTCAACCCTTCAAAGGTCAAAATTGGATCGGGGTTTTGGTTGGAAAGTTCAGTCATTTCTATCTTGAATTACTAGACCATGTTTATTCAGTTTTTGTGATTCGTCTATAGAGTATTCACTACATGTATCTAAAGTGTATTAATTTCAGGAGGAAGCTTATGATGGTTATCCATTCACATCTCTAATTATTTGTTTCCTGCAGAAATCTCGGTACAGTCCTCCTCTTTTAATCAATTCCTCGTGGTTCCCTATATCATTAATTATTCCTTTATCTAATACTACAATATTATCTGCCTCTTGAACTGTTGCAAGTCTATGTGCAATCACAATGACAGTTCTTGATTTCATGGCTTGTTTTAGTCCTATTTGAACTGCTGTTTCGGCTTCGGCATCTAAAGCACTGGTTGCTTCGTCTAATAAAAGCAATGAAGGATTACCTAAAATTGCCCTGGCTATAGCAATTCTTTGAAGCTGACCTCCTGATAAATTAGATCCCCTCTCCTCTATTTGTGTCTTATAGCCATTTGTTAATTCACTTATAAAATTATGGGCATTCGCAATTTTAGCGGCCTCAATTATTTTATTTTCTTCTACATTCCTTCCAAAACAAATACAGTCTGATATAGATCCTGTAAATACATTTATCTGTTGAGGAACTATTGCTATTTGTTTTCTTAATTCTCTAACTTTAATATCATTTATATTTTTATCATCAATAGTAATACTACCTTTCTGAGGTCTCTTAAATCTAAGTATAAGAGAAAATAAAGTACTTTTTCCAGCGCCAGATGCTCCTACGATTGCTAACATCTTCCCGCTATTTAGTTCAATTGAAACATCTTTTAAGACGGGTGATTCTTTTGAATATCCAAAAGTTAAATTTTGAATTTTTAAATTCCCTTTGATCGAACCTATGTCTTTCGCCATATTGTTATCTGGCAATTCTAATGGCATTCTTTCGATTTCTCTTAATCGAAGAAGAGATGCTTTTCCTTGTTGGAATTCATTGTAATTAGTGGTTAGATGGCTTATTGGATCTATTAACATAAGCAAGCCTGCGACATAAGTACTAAAGCCTTGTGCATCAAGATTTCCACTTTGTATTCTTAATGCTCCTATTGCTAATATGGTTAGAATCCCTGCAGCTTCGATAAAGCCAACTATTGGATGTTGTAAGGCTAACAGTTGCAGTGTTTTATATCTTGCTTTTCTGTGATGTTTAATTTCTTGCTCAAAACGTTTTTGCAACCATGGTTCAGCAGCATATGCCCTTACAAGAGGTAATCCTTGGATTGATTCGTTTAATAGCCCAGCTAAATCACTAACTCTCTTTTGACTATTTTCTGCCGCAATCATAACTCTAGATCCAAATATACTGACTAATAAGGCAACAAATGGTGCAAGAAGTAAGGTGGCTAATGATAATTTCCAGTCTATCCATAACATATAAGAATAGACAGCTATTAATTGAAGAGCACATGGTACTGTGTCTTGTATGCTCTTATAAATAACTTCACCTATACGATCCGCATCTTCTGTAAGACGATATGTCATATCTCCAGAAGAGAATTTCACTAAGCTGCTTAATTCTATTTTTTGTAAACTAGCAAAGATGTTTTTTCTTAATGTTTGACTTATATATAGGGCAGGCTCTGCTAAAAGCGAGTCCTGTCCATATTGGGCTATTTTCTGAAGTAAGAAAACAGCTAATGATTGAAAAATTACTCGAGAAACTTTATTAAAATCACCTGCGCCTATAGCAGGGACTAGTTGGCCAGCTAACCATGCCAGAATTGGCCAGCAAAATACATATAAAAGCATGCAGCAGATCCCACCTGTGATTTTCCTGTGGTGAGGCCTTATTAGGGGCAGCAGCCTATGGAATTCAGTTTTTTTATTTGAATGCATCGCATAACATTATCAATATTAAGTATCCCCCTCTATCAATGAAATTAGATCAGTTCATTAAATGGAGCGGTTGGGTCTCTACTGGTGGTGAAGCTAAAAGGCAGATTCAGTCTAGGCATGTGTCAGTAAATGGATCTATAGAGACTTGTAGGGGGCGTCAGTTGACCTCTGGGGATATTGTTTTATTTGGAGCCTATAGAGCTGTTGTGGGCGAGAATGTCGCCTAATGGCATAAGTTGCTCCTTATAGATCCCCAGAGGCATTGACCGTGCGCAAACCAGTAATCGCAGGAAATTGGAAAATGCATATGACCTGTATGGCCTCTAAGGACTACATGGCATCATTCTTACCTTTGATTTCTGACATAACAAATGATCGTCATATCGTTATTGCCCCACCATTTACCGCGATTTCTACTTTGGCTGATTGTGTTGTTGGCTCTTCAATAGAACTATCAAGTCAGAATATACACTGGGAGAATGAAGGAGCTTTCACTGCAGAAGTCTCTCCAATAATGCTTTTAGAACATAATGTTAAGTATGCAATTGTTGGCCATAGCGAACCCCGCAAATATTTCAGTGAAAGCGATGAACAAATTAATAAAAGAGCAATTTCAGCCCAGGCTCATGGATTAATACCTATTGTTTGTGTAGGTGAAAGTGATGAGCAGCGAGAGCGTGGTGAGGCAGAAAGAGTTATCCGCCGTCAAGTAGAACAAGGATTAGAGGGCACCGACCCAAATGTGGTTGTTGTTGCTTATGAACCTATTTGGGCAATCGGCACTGGTAAAACATGTGCAGCTGACGAAGCCAACCGAATATGCGGCTTAATAAGAAAGTGGGTTGGATGTGATGATTTGATCGTTCAATATGGAGGGTCAGTAAAACCAGGAAATATTGATGAGTTGATGAGCATGAGTGATATTGATGGTGTACTTGTAGGTGGAGCCTCCTTAGACCCTAAGAGTTTTGCAAGAATTGCCAATTACCAAACAAATTAAATCACCCTGGCCTAATGGGTGGAGAGATAAGACATGTGTTATGGGAGTTATCAACGTAACTCCTGATTCATTTAGTGATGGTGGACTTTGTTTTAGTCCTTTAGACGCTCTATCTCGAGCTAGGACCTTTGTTGAACAAAATGTTGATGTTATTGATATAGGAGCTCAGAGTACAAGGCCCGGAGCAGACGAAATTGAAGTAGAGGAAGAATTAAATCGGCTTTTACCAGCACTTAGTTTGATTAGAGATGAATTTCCAGATTTACTTATCTCAATTGATACTTTCTCTTCAATTGTTGCTAGTCAGTCCTTGAATGCTGGAGCAGATTGGATAAATGATATCTCAGGAGGTTATAGAGATCCCAATATGTATAAAATAATAGCCGAATGTGATTGCCCATTTGTCGTGATGCACAGTCGAGGAAATAGCCAGACAATGCAATCGCTTACGAATTACGATAATCTTGTTAATGATATTCACCAAGGATTATTACGTAGGACAGATAAAGCTATTTCTGCTGGTATTTCACCAGAGTATTTGATTTGGGATCCAGGAATTGGCTTTGCAAAAACTACAGAACAAAATCTTTTGATACTTAAGCATATTGATCAGCTGGTAAATGACAAATTCCCAGTACTTATTGGTGTTTCTAGAAAACGTTTTATAGGTGAGATACTTAATCAACCAGATCCTAAGAATAGAATCTGGGGCTCATTAGCTGTAGCTTGTAAATGTGCGCTTGAAAAGGTATCACTTCTAAGGACACATGATGTTAATGAAACAGTTCAATTACTTACTATGGCTAATAAGATCTTCTAAGTTAGAGATATAAATTTATATTTTAGATTAATTTTCACCTGTCTCAACACCTTCTATCCTGTCCTCTACCTCTTGATACAACTCTTTCAATTGTTCTATATTCTCTTCTGATGTTTCCCAGTAGCCTCGCCCATTAACTTCTAGTAATGTACCAACAATTCTGCGGAAGCTATGGGGATTTAATTCCATAAGACGTTTCCTCATTTCCGGATCATTGATGAATGTTTCATTCGACTCTTCATATACAAAGTTATCAACCTGACCACTTGTTGCACTCCATCCTAAAGTGTAATTTAAACGGTTGGAAACTTCCCTAACCCCCTCATAACCAGAATTAAGCATACCCTCATACCACTTAGGGTTAAGTAACTTAGTTCTAGAATCAAGTCTAATTGTTTCGCTAAGTGATCTTACTTGTGCATTTGCTGTAGTTGTATCAGCTATGTAACTGCTAGGAGCTTTTCCATCTTCTCTAAGATTCTTTATTAGATTAGTAGGATCAGAATCAAAATAATGGCTAACATCTGTAAGTGATATTTCAGCCGAATCCAAGTTCTGAAATGTTACATCTGCTGTTTTCATGACAGACTCAAATACTTCTCTATTCTGATTCATTTCTCCAGGATTATCTGAATTGAATGCAAATGTTTTTCTAGATAAATACATTTCTTGTAGTTCATTCTCTTCTTCCCATGTTGAATTTTCTACTGCAAGGTTAACATTAGAGCTATAACTTCCACTTGAATTAGAAAAAACCCTGCACGCAGCTTCTCTAATAGATGTGCCTTGTGCTTGAGCCTGTTCTTGCGCATGTTTACGCACAAAATTCTGTTCAAGTGGCTCATTTGCTTCTGCAGCTAGTTTTACTCCTTGATCAATTAGAGCCATTTGATTTATAAATAAGTCTCGAAAAACACCTGAACAGTTAACTACTACATCAATTCTTGGCCTGCCAAGATCCTCAAGCGGAATTAGCTCTAACTTGTTAACACGTCCTACAGAGTCAGGCTTAGGTCTGACTCCAATGAACCAAAGAATTTGTGCTAAAGATTCCCCATAGGTTTTTATGTTATCTGTTCCCCATAGAACACAGGCTATAGTTTCCGGCCAAGAACCTTGTTCCTGACGCTGCCTTTCTATAAGTTTATCTACAACACCCTTTGCTGCAGCAACTGCTGCAGTAGTAGGTATTGACTGAGGATCTAAAGCATGAATATTTTTACCACTTGGAAGTACTCCAGGATTTCTTATAGGGTCTCCACCTGGACCTGGTAAAACATAGTCACCATCTAAAGCTTTAAGAAGGCTTTCCATTTCTTTATCAGCACAAATCTGATCTAAACAGAATTTCAGATAGCTAAATAATTGTTCTAATTCAGTTGAATTAATATTTTTAAAGCGTGATTTATTACAAACATTTTGCCAAGGAGATGGTAATTTAAATCCAATTAATTTCAAAAGATCATTGCATTTAGTTGCTAAACTTTTATTCATGCTTACTCGGCCATCATTTCCTGTTAACGATTGCACCATTGATCCAACAACTAGTCGAGACGTTTCTGTAATTTCTCTATTAAGCTCAACATCTGTAAGTATTCCATTATCATTGCCTTTGTATATGTCATCAATTTTTCTATCTATTGCTTCAGCCAGTAGGCCTGGTAGTGAGCGTAAATTATCTTCTTCGCGTTCTAATGCTGCAATACTTACAAGGGTTGCAATCGCTTCCTGTGCTGTAGGTGGTTTACCAATTGTATGTAGTCCACATGGTAGAAGGCGTCCTTCAATTTCCATTAATTGACTATAAACAGCACCTACTATTACGTCACGATCTTCAATGCTTAAATTTGAAATATCTTCTTCCGGAAAATCAATATCTTGATCAAGGTTACATTGGCGAGAAGTTTCTATAATAGCATTTACTATTTGAATTCCTCTCCCGCTTTCTCTTAATTGTTGGTATGAGCCAACGAGCTCACTAAGTTCTTTTAATCCTTT
>QCFC01000010.1 GCA_003278465.1 Prochlorococcus sp. AG-363-B04 | reverse complement strand
CTCCTTCAGGGAGATCTTCTCCACTAAAATGCGCCCTTGTTACTTTCCCCTTACTTGCCTGGGTTCCCGGGATAGGGGATCCTGCTTGTGATGCGTTTATCAAGAGAGTGGTTGCAGTGGAAGGGGACAAGATTATGATTAACCATAAAGGAGTACTAAAATTAAATGATGATGTTATTGATGAGCCTTATGTTGATCAATACTGCCTTATGGATAGACAAAGGTTGCTTAATTGTAGACGAATTGTAGATATTGTTCCAAAAGATCACGTGTTTGTTTTAGGTGATAATCGGGGAAATAGTTGGGATGGACGCTTTTGGCCAGGAGGAGCATTTTTGCCAGAGAAGGAAATTATTGGCAGAGCTATTTGGAGGTTTTGGCCTTTGAATCGGAGTGGTCCGATTAGTTTCTGAGGCCACAAGCAGTGATCTGGCCAATTATTTTTTGACCTTCGAGAGGTTGGTTAGAAGCTTTGGAGAACTGTGTATTATTTCGGTTTTGAATCCATGTTTTGTTTGGATCAAAAATTAACCATCGCCTGCTTCCGCAAGTAAGCCTTTCTTCTGGAAGATTTAGAATTCTAGATGGGCCAAAACTGATGACTTGCCAAAGTTTCTCGATTGGCCACCCACCTTTTTTTATGAGTTTTTGCCATAAGGAAGGAAGAACTAAATGATGGCCAGCAAGTCCTGGAGTCCTTTGGTCAGGAGGCTGCTTGGTCTCTTCATCGCTTAGTGGTACTGCGTGGACAGCTACCCCAGTTAATATTCCTTGTTGAAGGGCTCTGGTAAGTGCTTCCCTGTCATCACTACCTCCGATTGAAGGAGAGACTCGCCATCCAAGTTCTGTTGGCTCAAGTGATGCACTATCAGCAATGAGATGCCACCAACAAACAGTTGCCATTGGTCTTTTGTCCTTTAAGGAAAGGATTTCTACACCTTTAGCTGTTGATAAATTCATCAGCCTTAAGGAGAGGTTTGGATGCTGATCGTATAGATTCAGAATCTGTGTAAGAGGGAGTGTTTCACTGGTTAATGGATCTATTGCCCAGCCGGCCCTAAGAGCTTCTATTCCACTGCGAACTATTCCATCACCTTGAATATTTATGTCTCTTGGTGCAAGAAGCAAAGGTGCTTTCTTCATCTCTCCTAATAAGAGACCTTTTTGTAAAAGCTCGAGGGGTGGTATAAATTCATCCTCTGATAATCCAATTGCTCCGTGTTGAAGAAGGTGGGCATGAGGGCTTAATTCTTGGCCAAGACCATTTTTGCTAAAGCCACCCCAAAGATGAATATAAACGTCACTATTAGGATTGTTAAATCCCTGAAGTTTTTCAGGTTGGTCTCGCCATGATGAGCTTCTTGGGAGCAGTGCTATATGTCCATAACCTGAGCGAGCAGCTGCAGCCCGAAGACTTATAAGAGTTTCGTTTAGGCCTGTTATTGGTTCATCTAGGATTGAATGAGGGTCTACTAAACATGGAGCAAGAAGTTTCTGGGGTGCTGATTTGGGGATTAAATCCAGCTTTCTAGCTTCTTCTCTTGCTTTGTCACCGAAACTAATTAAATGATTATTTGAAATTAAGACTGCATCTTGAATTAAAGATTCCTGTGAACTATGAAGAATCTGAATTTGGTCATAAAACTGAGACTCAGACATTTTGTCAGAGTGCTCCAGCGGCTGTTTGGTCTATCACACTACCAAGATGAGATGTGAGATTTAGACAAGTCACTACGTCAGACTCGTTTTGATTGTCTGCTAGGTCAATTACAGAGACCCCACCATTTCCTTGTTTTACCATCCAAATGTCGGCAGGGCTAAGGCCTAGTAAATGACAAAGGATGGTTTTGTTAACTGCATCATGGGCAACTACAAGTGCAGTTTCGTTTTTGGAAAGGCTGTTGCAAAGTCTTTGCCAACAGAGAACAGCTCTCTCCCAAACTTCTTGGATGTTTTCTCCTTCGGGCATTTGAACTTTATCGGGCGATTTCTTCCAGGATTCAAGAAGTTCTGGCCAGGATGCTTGAATTTCGGATTCGAGTTTCCCTTCCCATAAACCATGGCCAATTTCAATTAGATCTTCTTCAGAAACGATTTTTACCCCTGGATGATATTTAAGAATAGCTTGTGCAGTTTGCTTGGGCCTAGTCATTGAGCTGCTAAATGCTTGATCTATTTTTAGGTTGCTTAAATATTGTCCTGCTGAGCTTGCTTGCTCTAGACCTTTGCTATTGAGTGGGATATCTATTTGACCTTGGAATCTTCCTTGAAGGTTCCAGTCAGTCTCCCCATGGCGAACTAAAATAATCCGAGATTTCTTTCCTTTTTTAGGGATAGTAGGATTTAAATGAGCGATGCTGTTAAGGCATTCTATTTGTACTTGTAATTTCTTTGTATTTGTTTGAGTTAGATTAAATATTGAAATTGAAGCATTATTTAGCTGAATTCTTCTGATTCCTTTTTCTTTGTTTCCTATTAATAGAAGAACAAGACATCTGAGAATTGCATTGTGGGCTACTACAACGACTGTTTCATCTGTTTGAGGGTTATGACGTTCGAGTAAACCGTCTATGAATCTTTGCGCTTGATTGAGTAACTCTTTAATTGGTTCATATTGGTGGCCATTCTTTTTGGTTAAGAAAAGTTGATGAGGATCTTTGAGCCATGTTTTGTATTCTTCAGGGTATTGCTCTTTAACTTCTTCTTGGGTTAGACCGCTCCATGGCTCCAGATCTACTTCTAGTAGATCATTATCAAAAGTTGGCTTAAGGCAATCAACTTGATCATTCAGCAAGTTGATTGTCGTTTGAGCCGCCCTTTGAAGAGGAGAACTATAAATTGCTTTTATAGGGAGCTTTGCAAGGGCTTTCCCCGTTCGTTGAGCTTGTTGTTTCCCTTCTTCTGTAAGAGTAGAGAGGTCATTTCTCCCTTGGATTTTGTTAAGCCTGTTAAAGCTGCTCAGACCATGTCGAACAAGTACAAGACGCATGGCTGGATCAAGCAGAGCTTACGAGCGAACATCGTATGGTGCTTGGGACTTATTTCGTGATTTATGTACAAGGTGAATCAGAATCTGCTGATCATTCTTTGTTAAGGCTTATCTCCTATGCCAAGTGCGTATCCGGGTTGGAAACTCTTCTTATCAATACTTTCTCTAATTCTTTCAGTGCTTGTCTGGAAAAGTGGTCTCGAGCAAAGTTTTGACAGACCATCTGTAACTCCGGTTATATCTCTTCAGCAGCAGGAGATTGCTTACCTTGCTGAACCTGCTATACCGTCTTCTATTAAATCTCTTTTGGTAGGAATCAACCCGGAATCAGCGCTTAGAGATTCTTTGCGTGAGATTCCTTTTGATGAAATGGATGATCGAAAACGACTTTTATTGGCAGGTCTTGAACCTTCTTTGGAAGATCGTAAAAAAGTTTTGGATGCCCCTCTTAAGGAGACCTCTCTTTACAAGATTCAAGAATCTCTTATTAATGCTCAACCGAGGAGTTTAATCTTCTCAGATTTGTTGAATGAGGCTCCCAAACTAAAAGGAGATCCTTTGCTTGAGAAAGTTTTATGTATTGCTTTTGATAAGAATGAACAAAATTGTGTTAATAGAACAATTGCAGAAAGAATGGCCATTCGGCTTTCTTTTAGTCAAGTTTTACCTATTGTTGCGTTGCTGACTGGGATTGTTTTTTTATTTAGACAGATTTGGTTATTAATTAGTAAGCGAATAACTCCATGGCCTGAGCTTTTGGGAATCCCACTTTTGCCTATTGATATGGTGTTGCTAGTGGGAGGAGGATTTGTTGTCTTAGGTGAGGTTGTTGCACCTATTTTTGCAACTCCGTTGATTGTTGCATTAACCAAAGAGTTCCCTGCACCGATCTCTGATTCGGTAAGGGTAATTATTGGCTATATAGCAATGACTTTGCCTCCATTATTTATTCTTCGGGCACAATTGAAAAATGTTGATATTGCCCAAAGGCCTGTTAAAGGATGGCTTCAATGGAAAATTAGACCACTTGCTACAGCTTTCTTTTCTGCTGGAAAAGGATGGCTAATGATTATGCCAATAGTACTACTTACAAGTTGGTTAATGAATTTGATAGTAGGAGATCAAGGTGGTAGTAATCCTCTTCTTGAATTAGTGCTTAAGAGTAAAGATTTTTTTCCCATTACACTTCTTATTTTAACAACTGTTTTGTTGGCCCCTCTGTTTGAGGAGGTTGTATTTAGAGGGGCTCTTCTTCCTGTCTTGGCGAAATCCTATGGGAACCTTTGGGGGATTATTTTGAGTGCTTTGGTTTTTGCTCTTGCACATTTAAGTGTAGGAGAGTTGCCACCATTATTTGTGCTGGGTTTAGGATTGGCAGTGCTCCGTCTAAGCACTGGGAGACTTTTTCCATGCGTTCTTATGCATGCTCTTTGGAATGGAGTTACTTTCATTAATCTTTTAGTGCTTCGTACTTAGTTTCAGTCTGAATAGGTATACACAATTAACCTTGCTAGGTACTCTTTAGAGTGGTTCACTTAATATATTGCTCAATTTTTGTGGCCGCTGTTAATCAAACGCGTGCTGATACTTCAGGATTTTCTGTTTCGGCTACTCCTTCAAGAGGCCCACTGGAGCTGATTCAAGGGTCTTTGTCTTCTCGCAAGGTCTCACGTCAATCGCCATTTTTAGCGGGGCTACATAGAAGTGTTGATGGAGCTCTTTCGGGGGTGTTGATTGCTGTTGCTCTTATGGCAACACTTACATTGCATTGGCAACATCGATGGACTGAAGCTTATAAACGCTTAGATACAACTCGTACTTTGTCTAATCGGCTTACTGAGTCAACAGCAATGCTTGAAAGATATCTATTGCAGAGAGCAAGTTTGCCCATGGCAATGGTTCCTACGAAAGTCTCTAATCTTGTTTATCTCGAACGCCCTATTTCTAAGTCGAATTCTTCAGAGATCGGTTGGTTGAATGTGCTGATCCCTCAGACAATTAATCAGGGTTATTGATGAAGGATTTTCGTGTTAAGCGTTCACGAAGGGGTAGAAAAAAAAGAAATGCAGTAATTGCTTTAAGGCAAGTCCCTGCAGTAAGGATGATTATGGTTTTTGTAATCCTTTGTTTTGGCCTTTCAGGCCTTGTAGGACGGATGGTATGGCTGCAAATACTTCAGGCACCAATTTTAGAAGCCAAAGCAAGAGCCTTTCAAACTCAGCGTACGAAACCATTAGGGAAACGCCGTTCAATCGTAGAGCGAACGGGTCGGATTGTTGCTTTAGATGAGAAGCGTTTTCGTCTTTGGGCTCATCCAAGATATTTTCATCTACCTGGTGATAAGCCTGGTCATATAAGAGATCCTAGAGATGTGGCTACAAGACTTTCAGGCATTCTTGGTATGACAATAGATGATTTATTAGGTCGTCTTAATGGAAGGGTTTCTGGTGTGAAGTTAGCAGAATCTATAGCCCCGGAAATTGCAGCTGAAATTAGTGCTCTTGGAATTAGTGGTTTGGATTTAGAGCCATATCCGCAAAGGATTTACCCTCAGGGCTCTCTGTTTGCAAATGTAGTTGGTTTTTTAAATCAAGACAGAGTTCCGCAGGCTGGATTAGAGCAAAGTCGTAATGAAGATCTTCTGAGATATGAACAACCAAGAAGTATGAGAAGGGGTGCGGATGGGACCCCTTTGCCAGATGATTTAGCACCAGGTGCTTTCTTTGGAGATGATTTGAGATTAGAGCTCACCCTTGACGCAAGATTGCAAGAATTGGCTGTTAAATCTCTTTCGGCTCAGGTAGATAGATGGAATGCAAAAAAAGGAGTTGCGATCGTTATGGATATAACGAATGGAGAGTTGCTTGCGCTGGCTTCTACGCCTACTTATGACCCCAATAATTATTGGGAATATTCACATGCTCGGTTTCGTGAGTGGTCTGTTCAGGATTTATTTGAACCTGGCTCAACTTTTAAGCCAATTAATCTAGCAATAGCACTACAAGAAGGGGTAATTGATGCCAATGGAACCGTTAACGACACGGGTTCATTAAGAATAGGAGGATGGTCAATTTATAACAATGATAGAGCGACTTATGGAGTAATTAATTTTCCAAAACTATTACAAGTCTCTAGCAATATTGGAATGGTAAAGACTATGAGGAACCTTAAACCTTCTCTTTATTGGGAATGGTTAAGGCGATTGGGGCTGGATTCTCGTCCTGATACTGATTTACCAGGGGCTATTGGAGGCCATTTAAAGACTAAAGAAAATTTCGTAAACCAACCAATCGAGCCTGCGGCAGCTTCCTTTGGACAGGGGTTTTCGCTGACCCCCTTAAAGTTAGTGCAGTTACATGCCTTGATTGCTAATGGAGGTCAAATGGTCAGTCCTCATATCACTAGAGGTTTGAGAGCAGGTGTTTCATTAGCTTCGAGTATTAAAAAGCCTGGTGGATACGAGATATTTCGTCCTGAAGTTACAAAAACAGTTCTTACTTGGATGGAGACTGTAGTTGATAAAGGTAGTGGTAAAGGAGTCAAAACACCTGGATACCGAATAGCTGGTAAGACTGGCACTGCTCAAAAAGCTTTGAATGGGATTTATCAAGAAGGTGCAAAGATTTGCAGTTTTGTCGCCAGTTTGCCTGTTGATAATCCAAGGTATGTTGTTCTTGTGGCTATAGATGAACCTTCTGGGAGTAATGCATATGGTTCAACTGTGGCTGTGCCCGTGGCAAAGGAGATCATTGATGGACTAATAGTTTTGGAGAAAATTCCGCCTAGTCTCAATGAAATTAAGTTTAACCAAGCAAAAGCTAAGTAAGGCAACAGCTTTCTATGGGGATAAAGAGAAATTGATGTCATCTAAAAAAAGGCAGCTACCTTACGGCTCATGAGAGATGCTTTTTAATGCCTTCACTTCTTGATCAGCTTTCTGCAATGACTATTGTTGTTGCAGATACAGGAGACTTAGAAGCTATTCGTAGGTTTACCCCTAGGGATGCTACGACTAATCCTTCTTTGATTTTGGCAGCCGCACAAATTCCTGCCTATCAGACGTTGATAGATGAGGCCTTGAAATCTTCTAGAAAAGTAATAGGTACTGGGTCCCCTGTAGAAGAAGTCGTGCATGAGGCACTTGATGAAATATGTGTAATTTTTGGAACTGAAATCCTGAAGTTGATTCCTGGTCGTGTTTCGACAGAGGTGGATGCGAGGTTAAGCTTTGACACTGAGGCAACAATTGCAAAGGCAAGAAAAATAATCAATCTTTATAGTGATTTTGGCATTGATAAGAGTAGGGTTTTGATAAAGATAGCTTCAACATGGGAAGGAATTAAAGCTGCTGAAGAGTTAGAGAAGGAGGGGATTCATTGTAATTTAACTCTCTTATTCAGCTTTTGTCAGGCTGTAGCCTGTGCTGAATCTGGGATTACTTTGATCTCTCCATTTGTTGGCAGGATTCTAGATTGGTATAAGGCTTCTACAGGAAGAGATTCTTATCCAGGTTCCGAAGATCCTGGAGTAATTTCAGTAACTAAGATTTTTAATTACTTTAAAGCTCATGGATATAAAACTGAAGTTATGGGAGCGAGTTTTCGCAATGTAGATGAAATTATTGAATTAGCCGGTTGCGATCTTCTAACTATTTCACCAAAACTTCTTGATCAGTTACGTTCTACAGAAGGGGTATTGAATCGTAAATTAAAGCCTGGAGAACTCTTGGGTCAGGACTCATCAAGTCCTATTAATCAAGATGTGTTTAATCAAATGATGTCTAAAGATTTAATGGCAAAGGAGAAATTGGAGGAAGGGATACTCGGGTTTAGTAAGGCAATTGAAACACTTGAAGCACAACTTGCTCATAGACTTGCTGTCTTAGAAGGCGGATCTGCTTTTGGTCATGTTGTTCAGGAGATTTTTATGCTCAATGATCTTGATGGTGATGGGTGTATCACTCGTGAAGAATGGCTTGGAAGTGACGCAGTTTTTGATGCATTGGATCAGGATCATGATGGTCGATTATTACAAGCAGATGTTCTTTCAGGACTCGGTGCAGCATTAGCTCTTAGCACAAGATAGGGAATTAATTAATTAATTAATATTTTCTCCTATGAAAAAAAGATTGATCATAAAACTCAAACTAAGATCTTTTAAATTCTAGTGCCGTTTATGCCTAGGCTTCGCTCATCATAGAAGATAATTTTATTTGCTTATAGTTTCCAAATAGCACCTTCAGGTATATCCGGAGCATTCTTTTTGTTTCTAGGTTCAGATTGTCTGATCCTCCATTCTGGAACTTTGCAGCTAACGAAGTCTGGACGTTCAATTAGGACTCCTCCCTCAGGAGATGTGGTTGCAATGAAGCCATCTATCCAGCTTCCTCCATTTAGTCCTCCTTTAAACCAAACCCAGACTTTTTCTTTTTTCATTGTTCAAAAAAATATTAATACAATTTGAATGATTAATTGTGAAAGAAAGTCTTCATCTGACTTTTTATAGGTGCTAACTGTTTTTATCTTATTAGGGTTCTAGTTCATTCTTTGTGGAATCTTTGTAGCATTAATCTTTTGATAACTCTTTTGGCAATGTCTTCATATCCCATTTCTCCAGAAAGGATTTGAGCAATTCTTTGCGGAGCAGTTGGCCTTTTGATTCCTAGCTGATAACCAACTTTTGGGAATCGATAGAAGACTTGAGCAATTCTCTTGCCCCATGCCATTGATTTGCCCCAACGCTTTTGCATTGCTTGGGAGTACCCATCCAGATTGCTGGTGTTTCCACTGAGCCATTCATTAAGGGCTTTAGCAGCTTCGCAACCACTCATTAATGCTGGTCGTAATCCTTCTGCTAGGAATGGATCACATAGTGAGGCGGCATCTCCTATTGCGATAATTCCTTCTCCATTTATTTTGTGATTGCCATTCCATACACTTAAAGAAGAATGGATGCGAGATCCAGATTTGGGATCGAATCCGAGATTTGGTAAAAGTTTCTCTAATATATAATCGTTATTTGATGAACTTTTTCCGATAAAAGTACCCACACCAACATTTACGCAATCATTTAATGGGAATGCCCAAGCAAAACCATGGTGGACTAATCCAAATTCAAACCGACTACTTCCTTTAGTTAAATTACCTCTACCTTGCAAGCGTATTGAGGTTGTTGTTGCGAGATGCTTTGATTTTGGTCCTAAGCCAAAGTTTGCAGGCCAAAGAGAATTAGAACCATTTGCCAAAATAAGTGCTCGAGATTTCAATTGTTTATAATTTTTGTCGGTAATTATCCAGCCTTTTGCTGTTTTAGTTACTTGACTTACTTCAAAGGGCTTAATTAGTTCTGCTCCTGCATCAATTGCTTTATTTGCAAGATATTCATCAAGCTTCTCTCTTTTTACAATCCAAAATGGAGAGTTGCCTGGAAGTTCAGCCATTACCAGATCATCTAGGTACCAGGAGAATTCAACTCGTTCAATTACCTCTTCTACTACTGGTTTTAAATCAAATGGGAACCAATGCTGAACTGATGAGGCCATTCCACCGCCACATGGTTTGAGTTTGTTTTGTTCTTCTTTCTCGAGAAGTGTTACTTTGTAATTTGATTGGGCTAAATGAAAGGCTGCAGTAGAACCTGCGGCACCAGCACCGATTATTAGAACATCTCTAATGGTCACACTTTTAAAATCTCTTCTTCTTTCTCAGATAGGTGTTTTTCTATTTTAACGATAAATTTATCTGTAAGCTTCTGAATTTTGCTTTGTTCGTCTCTACTCTGGTCTTCTGATAATTCCCCATCTTTTTCTATTTTTTTTACCTTTTCAATTGCATCACGTCGAATATTTCTCAATGCAACCTTTGCTTCTTCAGCATATTTGGAGGCTAGCTTACAGAATTCTTTCCTCCTTTCTTCTGTTAATGGGGGGACATTAATTCTAATAACTTTACCGTCATTGTTGGGAGTGAAACCAAGGTCACTTGTTGAAATAGCTTTTTCTATTTGGCTTAATGACGTTAAATCAAAAGGTTGAATAGCAATTGTTTGAGAGTCAGGGGTAGATATTGTTGCAAGAGATTTTAGAGGAGTATCTGCACCGTAATACTCGACAGTTAGTCGATCTAGAAGTGAAGGATTAGCTCGTCCAGTTCTTATAGTATTGAAAGTCCTTTGAGCAGCCTCAACGGACTTTTTCATGCTTGATTCCAGATCTTGGCTTGACATTTTTGTGACTAGATTTGGGTTCTTGTAGAGAGAGTTAAATTCTTAGCATTATCAGCGGGAATTGCTGATTCTTGAACCTATTGGTTCACCAGCAACGGCTTTGCTTATGTTTCCAGGTTCAAAAAGGTCAAAGACAATAATTGGAATATTATTGTCTTTGCACAGTGCAATAGCAGTACTGTCCATTACAGCAAGTTCTCCACTTAAGACTTGTTGAAAGGTAAGGGTTTGATAGCGTTTTGCATTAGGAAAGCATTTGGGGTCTTGGTCATACACTCCATCGACTTTTGTTGCTTTGAAAACAACATTTGCATTAATTTCAGCAGCTCTAAGAGCTGCTGTTGTATCAGTTGTGAAGAATGGATTGCCGCAACCACCGCCAAATACGACGACTCTTCCTTTCTCTAAATGCCGAATTGCTCGACGTCGAATATATGGCTCAGCGACTTCTTGCATTTCTATCGCGGTTTGAACTCTTGTAGGGACGCCTGTTCGTTCCAAGCCATCTTGAAGGGTTATTGCATTCATAACAGTGGCTAGCATTCCTACATAGTCAGCAGTAGCTCTATCCATACCTGCTGCCGAACCTTTTAGGCCACGAAAGATGTTTCCACCACCTACAACAATTGCTACTTGAGTGCCATTGGCCACTACTTTTGCGACATCTTCAGAAATGGACTGAACAATAGAAGGATCAATGCCGTAAGCCTGCTCACCCATAAGGGCTTCACCGCTAAGTTTTAGAAGTACTCGCGCGTAAGCCATTCAAAGTTCATATCTTTTTGACAGTAGCAAGTTTTTCGCTATTGGCGACTCAGCTTGAATTCTTGGCTGCAAATATTTTGACAGCTTTCTCGGGTTAGCCCTTGGCTTGGTATTTATTTTTAGTACTCAATACCTGCTTGTGCTCTGACTCCTTGCTCTTTAAATGGGTGGTGAACAAGTGTCATTTCAGTGACAAGATCAGAATATTTAATTAATTTTTCTGGTGCGCCTCTGCCTGTGAGGACCACATGAGTGAGTGGAGGTCGTTTTGAAATTCCCATTAAAACTTCTTCTAGATCAAGGTAACCAAGCTTTATAGCAATCACCACTTCATCAAGAATAACTAGTTTTTGCTCCTTATTTACTAGGTATTTCATTGCTTTCTGCCAGGCTTTAGAGGCTAATTGCTTATCTCGAAGTCTGTTTTGTGTCTCCCATGTGAAGCCTTCTCCGAGACTATGCCATTGCAATTTGTCTCCAAAAGATTTTAGTGCTTTTGCTTCACCTGGTTCCCATCCACCTTTGATGAATTGCACTATTGCAACTTTTTCACCATGCCCAAGCATGCGCAAGGCCAATCCTAGTGCTGCGGTAGTTTTTCCTTTCCCTTGCCCGGTGAAAAGAATTACAAGACCTTTCTCCCGGTTCCTTTCACTTACTCGCTTTATTTGGATTTCTTGGCGTCTTTGCATTCTTTTCTTGTATCCCCACTCATCAGATTCAGGAGCAAGATGACCCCCTATCCCTAGCTCTTGTGCTTGTTGATCTAGATCTTTTGATTCAGAAGGCGCTTCCTTTGAGAACATTCCCATTAGAGGATAGTGACCATTAATACGAATCTATAGTGTTTTCTAGGTGATTGATTCGAAATTTTTAAGGAATTACTTAGTAAAAAAATCTTATTCTATTAGTTTAAGATGTACAGGATAATATCATGGTTGATTTTTTCGATCACTATATATTTGAATTTAACTCGTATTATCAAGACTCATTAAATTGCCTTGCGAGTGCATCATCTACCGCCTTTTGTTGGTCCCTACGTGTTATCCAGTGGTGATAGGTTTTTGTATGTATAGTAACTGAATGTCCCATCATTCTTGCTGCAACCGTGTCAGGTAATCCAATGTGAATTGTCCTAATTGCCCAGGCATGGCGCAGGTCGTAAGGAGTAAGTGGGAGTTTATATCTCTTGAATTGTTCTGCTACTCTTCTGCCTACTTGTTGCAGAGTAGTTGTTTTCAGATCTATATTTACTCTGGGTAGAGCGTTGTACCCCTTGCCAAGTTCTTCTAATTGAAATTTTTGAAACCAAAGGGGATGGAATGGCCAGGTCTGGTGCTCGCCAGTTTTTGTTAATGGTAAGACTCTTAATACTTTGTCAGACCCATGATTAAGAGTAGAAAGGTCACAAAAGAAAACTTCGTGATTGCGTAAACCATACGTAGCCATAAGACCGTATACAAGTCTCCATTTAGGATTTGGAATTTGATAGAAAGATTTGATTATTAGTTCATCATTTGGCAGTCTTCGAAAACGAGCTTTATGCATTCCATAACCAGCCGCCTCTGCATACCAGTTTTCTGGAAGTGTAAGATTTAAGTGACGTGCAAATGCTCCTAGGCTTGTTGCACATTGGAGGCGACTGCGGCTTTGTTCTTGATAACTTAATAGGGTTTTTGTGAGAAGATTGACATTTATTTGACTTTGACTTTTCCCCGCTAACTTGAGAAGTCTTCTTAAGTATGGAAGATATGAAGATTTCCAGGTAGAAAGGCATCCTGGTATGGATTTTCTACGGTAAGGATCATCAAAGAAAACTATCTCAAATTTTTTTATTTGATCTTCTATAGAGGTTAGATTTCTTTTTGGGCTGTTTTGTAAGGTCTTTTTAGACCAGTTAGACCAATCAAACTTTTTGCGATGAAGCTCTAGGAGGACAAGCTCAAGAACTTTTTGAGCCTCTTCTAGACCATCTTGATTTGCAGTTAGGCCAAGATTTAACCTTTGAGTCCGAATTAAACTCTCTTTAGATTTACAAGGTAAAGGTCCTCTTAAATTGAGTCGACTGCCTCGTTGCTCAATTCTTAAGCGTATTCCTCGATCCGCTAAGCCTTGGTTGGTTTTTCTTAGCTCATGAATAAGGTCCATAATAATTTTCAGATATGCTTACCATGACGTTTATTGGAGTTACGCTCAAGTCCTAAGGGATTTCATCTGAAATGAATCGTGTAGGGATCCTCTTAATGAATTTGGGAGGACCTGAGCGGATTCAGGATGTAGGTCCTTTTTTATACAACCTTTTTTCTGATCCAGAGATTATTCGGTTGCCAATCCCTGCGCTTCAGAAGCCTATGGCTTGGTTTATAAGTACTTTGCGTACAAGTAAATCTCAGGAGGCCTATAGAGCTATTGGTGGGGGATCTCCTCTTCGCCGCATTACTGAACAACAGGCAAGAGAATTGCAAAGTGAACTTAGGCAACGTGGGATTGATGCCACTAGTTATGTAGCGATGCGTTATTGGCATCCGTTTACAGAATCTGCTGTTTCTGATCTCAAGGCGGATGGCATTAATCAGGTTGTTGTACTGCCGCTTTATCCTCATTTCTCTTTAAGTACTAGTGGGTCAAGCTTTCGAGAGTTACAACGATTACGTCAATCGGATCCTGATTTCCAAAAAGTTTCAATTCGCTGTATTAGGAGTTGGTATGACCAATCAGGTTATGTACGCTCAATGGCTAAGTTAATTGCTGAGCAGGTTTGTTTATGTGATAAGCCCAGAGATGCTTATGTTTTCTTTAGTGCCCATGGAGTTCCTAGAAGTTATATAGAAGAAGCTGGAGATCCTTATCAGAAGGAGATTGAGGGAGGGGCAGGTTTGATTATGAATGAATTGGAAAGCCTTCTTGGTTATAGGAATTCTTTTACGCTTGCTTATCAGAGTAGAGTTGGACCAGAAGAGTGGATAAAACCATATACTGATGAAGTCTTAACAAGACTTGGTAATGAAAAGGTCCATGATTTAGTAGTGGTGCCAATTAGTTTTGTTAGTGAACATATTGAGACATTAGGAGAAATTGATATTGATTATAAAAACCTTGCGTTAGCTTCTGGTGTGGTTAATTTTCGCCGAGTCAGGGCCCTTGACTTATATCCTGAGTTTATTAAAGGACTTGCAGATCTTGTCAGCTTAAGTCTTGAGGGACCTGAGATTAATTTGGATGAAGCAGCTAAGTTGCCAGCCAAAGTGAAATTTTATCCTCAGGAGAAATGGCAATGGGGTTGGAACAATAGTTCAGAAGCTTGGAATGGCCGTATAGCAATGATTGGATTCTTGGCCTTTCTTCTTGAGGTTATAAGTGGACATGGGCCACTCCACTCTTTAGGTCTGTTGTGACTAGGCAGAACTCCCTTTGTTGGTTTCTTTGTTAAATCAAAGGAGATGATGAATTGTTCTAATTTTTACTACGCTTAAATTTTAAAAAACCTAGTTCTCACAGCCTTTCTAATAAAGGTCTGATTTTGATGATGAAAACTCGTTGGTCATAATTAGGGTTGGGCCTCTAGTGTTGATGATTAGAACATTCTTGGCCTTTGCCATGACTCTGATCTCTTCACCAAAAGTCTTAGGTGATTCAGATCGTAAGAGCACTAGGAGAATTTCTGGCGCAGAAGCCTTAATGGATTCGCTTCGTCAGCATGGAGTTGACACGATCTTTGGTTATCCCGGTGGAGCAATTCTTCCGATTTACGATGCGGTTCATAAGGCGGAGCAAGAAGGCTGGCTGAAGCATTTTCTTGTTAGGCATGAGCAGGGGGGGACTCATGCTGCAGATGGTTTCGCAAGATCCACAGGCAGGACTGGTGTCTGTTTCGGTACATCTGGACCAGGGGCTACAAATCTTGTGACTGGGATTGCAACAGCACAGATGGATTCTGTACCTATGGTTGTTGTTACTGGCCAAGTGCCTCGTTCGGCTATAGGCACAGATGCTTTTCAAGAGACTGATATTTTTGGAATTACGCTGCCAATTGTTAAGCATTCTTGGGTCGTTAGAGATCCAGCAGATATTTCATCTGTTGTTGCTCAGGCTTTCTTGATTGCTGCGTCAGGACGACCAGGCCCTGTTTTGATAGATATTCCTAAGGATGTTGGACAGGAAATATTTGATTATGAACCTGTAAAGCCAGGCTCAATTGTTCCTAATGGGTTCCAATTGCCTTCTTCTCCAGATTTTTCATCTATTAATGATGCCTTTAATCTAATTGAGGAAGCTAAATGCCCCCTTCTTTATGTAGGTGGAGGTGTTATATCTGCAGGAGCTCATGAAAGTTTGGCTAAGCTTGCAATTCGACATAAGTTACCTGTTACAACTACTTTAATGGGTAAGGGAGCGTTTGATGAGCGTCACCATTTATCAGTAGGAATGCTGGGAATGCATGGAACTGCATATGCAAATTTTGCGGTTACTGAGTGTGACTTATTGATTGCAATTGGGGCTCGCTTTGATGATAGGGTTACTGGAAAATTAGATACTTTTGCTCCTCGGGCAAAAGTAATTCATTTTGAAATAGATCCTGCTGAAGTTTGCAAAAATAGGAATGTAGATGTTGCCATAATTGGTGATGTTGGTGAGAGTCTTAAGAAGATGTTAGAGCTAAGCTATGAAAGGGAAGTGGAACCAAATACTTCAGAATGGTTAGAATTAATTGGAGACTGGAAAAAACGTTATCCACTTATTATTCCAATTCCTGAGGGTGAAATATATCCACAGGAGGTATTAATTGCCGTTAGAGATCTAGCTCCAGGAGCATATATAACGACTGATGTGGGTCAGCATCAAATGTGGGCTGCTCAATATCTGCGTAATGGTCCTCGTCAATGGATTAGTAGTGCTGGATTAGGAACAATGGGGTATGGAATGCCAGCGGCTTTGGGCGTTCAAGCTGCATTACCAGAAGAGCAGGTGATTTGTATAGCTGGAGACGCAAGCATCCTTATGAATATTCAGGAGTTGGGAACTATGGCTCAGTACAATTTGCCAGCAAAAATCGTCATAGTTAATAACCAATGGCAAGGAATGGTGCGACAGTGGCAAGAGAGTTTTTATGAGGAAAGATATTCTGCTTCTGATATGAGCCCTGGGATGCCTGATTTTATAGGTCTCGCTAAAGCCTTTGGAGTTGATGGATATTTGATTAGAAATCGTGAGGATCTTAAGTCTCAATTAAAGAAAGCTTTTGACACCCCTAAGCCAGCATTGATAGATGTACATGTCAGACGTGGAGAAAATTGTTATCCAATGGTCCCTCCAGGGAAAAGCAATGCACAGATGGTTGGGCTGCCATCACAACCTGAGGTTTGAAACCGTAATCAATTCCGGGCCTTATGGTCTATATAGTTTTAGAATCTTTGAATATTATTAGCATTACTCTGAATGCGGAATTTTTCTAAGAAATTTAAGAAGCAATGGGGAGTTGTTTTTTTAATCTTATTTCTTTTTCTTTATCCTGGATTTTTACTTGCCGCAGAAGTTCTTCAAGTAAGTAGTTCAACGTTGCTAAGGATTGGGGATCAGAATCGTACATATACTTTAAAACTTTTCTGTATAGAAGTTGATCCAGAGAATGAATTTGAGGCTAGGAGTTGGTTGAAAGACAAATTGCCAAGAAGAACAAAAGTGAATTTCCGTCCTGTGGGAATTGAAGAAGGAGTTTTGTTAGCAAGAGTAACACCATTAGGCAAGGATATGGATTTAAGTAGTGAGCTGATCTCTAGGGGGTTAGGTCACTTTGACTGTGCTAGTAATGATAATTAAAAATTTCCTTTAATTAATTATTTTCTTTTGTTCTGATGTGGCTTATGGGATGAATACTTATGGATTAATATATCTAAAGCTTGCTTTGAATTAGATTTAAGCTTTCATAATAGATGTATTTCAAAAGATCATCTGCTTTCTTTGAGGTCTAAAAGTGTTGCGAATAACCGAGATAAAGCTTCCATTGAGTCATTTGCCAGGTGATCTTGAGAAGGAAATTATTAGTTATTTGAGGATCATTCCCGAAGATTTAATAAGCTTTGAAATAGTAAAGCGAAGTGTAGATGCACGCAAGAAAGATAATATTTTCCTTGTTTATAGCGTTGATGTACAAGTCAAAGGGGAGGATTATTTGCTTAAGAAGAATAGGAAAAGAAAGCAAATTAGACAAACGCCAGATACAAAATATCGATATGAGATTAATGTTCCAGAAGGCCTCTTTGGCTCAGAAGTTGAACGCCCTGTTGTTGTTGGGGCTGGTCCATGTGGTTATTTTGCAGCCTTGCTTTTGGCTCAAATGGGTTGTCGACCTTTATTGATAGAGCGTGGTTTAGAGATCAAGAAAAGAACAGTTGAGACATTCTCTTTTTGGAAGGGAAATCGTCCTTTAAATGTAGAGTCTAATGTTCAGTTTGGTGAAGGCGGTGCAGGAACTTTTTCAGACGGTAAATTATATAGTCAAATCTCTGACCCTAAACATTATGGACGTAAGGTGTTGGAAGAACTTGTTTTAAGTGGAGCAAATCCTGATATTCTTATAGACCATCATCCTCATATAGGTACGTTTAAACTTGCAACGGTTGTTCGTGGTCTGAGATCTAGAATTAAGGAGCTAGGAGGGGATATATATTTTCAAACTCGCATGGATGAATTGATATTAGAAAGTAATGCTTCCTGCTTGAAAGGAGTTAAACCCTTCGAAGTAGTCGGACTAAAACTAGCTAATGGAAAGATAATTCATACGAAGAATATTGTTTTAGCACTAGGACACTCTGCTAGAGATACTTTCACAATGCTTCAGGATGTTGGTATACATCTCGAGGCTAAACCTTTTGCAGTTGGTCTGCGAATTGAACACCCTCAACCTTTAATCGATAAAGCTCGTTGGGGGGAAATGGTGGGTCATCCAAGGCTTGGACATGCTGAATATAAGCTTGTTTATCATGCAAATAATGGTCGAACTGTTTATAGCTTTTGTATGTGTCCTGGAGGTTTAGTTATTGGATCATCCTCTGAAAAAAATTGTGTGGTAACTAATGGGATGAGCCAGCACTCACGAAATGAACGTAACGCAAATACTGCTTTAGTAGTGAATTTGAAGCCAGATGATTGGCGTAAATATGGAAGGTGGGAAGGAGACCCTCTTGCTGGAATTTTTTTACAGAGAAAGCTTGAGAAGAATGCATACAATCTAGGCGGTGGTAATTATTTTGCTCCTGTCCAACGACTGGAAGATTTTTTAGCAGGAAAACCTTCAAAGGCTTTAGGAGATGTAAAACCTTCGTATTTGCCTGGTGTTCAGTTAACCGATTTAAATAGATTGCTACCTGATTACATCGCTGAGTCGCTTAAGGAATCTTTATTCTATTTTGATTCATGTATCCCTGGTTATAACAAACCAGATGCAATTATTACTGGGATTGAGACTCGAACATCTTCACCAGTTCGGATCTCAAGAGATACATCTCTTGAGTCATTAAATGTGAAAGGCCTCTTCCCTGCTGGAGAAGGGGCTGGTTATGCAGGTGGGATTCTTTCGGCGGCAATAGATGGGATTCGAGTTGCCGAATCATTGATTAATCAGGCCTTGTGTGATTAATATTTAGATTGAGTATAAATAACATTCCATTGAGATGATTTAACTTGTTCGCGACGCCAAGAATGAAAAATCTCGTTCTCCTTAAATGTGCATAATGGACAGATAGTGATTTGAGACTCTTCTAAACCCAGTCTGGTTAATTGATATTGACCAGCCATACGAAGGTCAAGTTTTACTTTGCTTTTATCTTGATCTTTGCTAAAGACTTTGCTGTCATAGAGATCATACTTTGTAATTGATTTCGGATTGTTTTTATTGGATATTTTAGGGTGAAGTTTCGTTGCCAGGGACTCCGCATGAATTTTATCAAACGAATAATTCTCTTTGCTTATGCAAGGACCTAGAACTATTAATAAGTTATTTTTTCGAGATCCATTTTTTATAAATCTTTTTAATCCTTTAATTAAGATACCATTTATTAATCCTTTCCATCCTGCATGAATTGCTGCAACATGACCTGAAATCGGATCAGCTATAAATACGGGCATACAGTCTGCTGTATATACCCATAAACTCTGATTCTTTTTGTCACTGATGAGCCCATCTCCTTTGCGCTTTGGGTCTGTATTGCTTTTCGATGCGGCTATGATTTCCAAACTATGAATCTGGTCTAGATAATGTATACTTGCTTGATTATCTAGCGTCGAAGATAGTTCATTAGGTTTTTTGCCATGCCACTTTTTAGTGAAAAATGCATGTTGAAAAGAAGCATCTAGCAAGCACTCTGCTTGAAGGAATCCACCAAGGTCTTTTTCTACCCATTGCCAGCCACTTATCTCTTTGTAGATGTGATTCTGTGTTGCAATCTTTTCCACTCTGGAATCTTCCTCATGCTTCTCTCATATCTTTCATAAGCCAGAAGCCTGCAAATCGTTGTTCGTCTGGGGTTGCCTGAACGGCAATAAATTGCAGCCCTCCAACTTGTTCTTTTGCATCCTCAAGAGTTTGCTTGGCTGCCTGTAAATTTGACTGATCGAGATCAGTGACCAGCCAACGATCATCTTGTCCGGCTTCTAATAAGAGTCTTTGGTCAACAATAGTCAGCCTGACTGGCTCGAGACCCCCTAACCATGCAGCTAGAGCTAGAGCACGTCTCTTACTAAAGATTCTTAGGCCAGGTACTGGAGTCGCTTTGTCGTATGAGTTACCTATAGGTAAAAGCCCGCTAAATTCAATCGGCCAATCCTTAGCCTCACTAATCGATCCCAGAGGGAGTGATGCCAGAGTCCATGCGTCACCCCTTACTGCCTCAGGTAAAGGAACTGGCTCATTGAGAATTGGAGCTGGAGGCGGCGCTAAGGGACCAGCCATATAACCTTCTTCAAGAGGGTATACATTTCTTTCACGTTCTTCTAGCCATTCCATAAGGCTATAGGTCCGTCTACTAGCGATCACTTCAATCCCAAGCGCTGTAGCGGCTTTTTTGACCATAGTTTTCATTGATGTTCGCCAGCAACGAAGCCTTAAAGGTGATTCCCAGCCCTGGCTTTGCGCATTTACAAGTGCTTCTTGTAGAGCACTTGTAAGCCAGATTGAATTGACTTCATTTGAAGGGCACCTTTTTTCCCAACGAAAGGGAGGCTCTCCAGAAAGGTCTTCAGAACTGCTAACAAGTAACTCCCATCGCTTTTTGCCATCAGGCTCAAGGATTGGTCGTGAATAGAAGTCAAGTTCCCAGTCAGCTGTTTTTTTAGACATATTTTTCTTCTGATTAGTTTGAAGGATCGTCGTTAGGAGTGTCGTTTTTATGAAGGAGAGACCTTGCTTTTTGAGCCCTTTCAATGGCTTCTGTCATTACTTTGTTTTTTTCTATCAATAGTTCTCCAGGCTGGTTTTCTAATAATGCAGTATTTAAGCCTATGCGTCCTCTTCTGGCGTCTAATTCAGTAATTAGTGCTTTTAAGGTTTCCCCTTGATCAAAAGCTTCTCTAAGGCTTCTTAAGCTCCCACCAGTGATCATTGATTGATGAAGGAGCCCACTGACTCCTCCAATATCAACAAAGAAACCATAAGGTTTTATTGCTACAACTTTACCTTCAACTAATTGTCCAACTTCAAGTTCAGAAAAACGAGTTGCAATTTTTGCTCTTTTTTCAGAAAGGACTAATTTACGAGTTTCTGAATTTACTTCCAGGAAAGCTACTCCAAGAGTTTTTCCTACAAGTTTTTCATGTTCATTTCCTTCTTCAAGCTGAGATCTTGGTATAAATCCTCTTAAGCCTTCCAGGTCACATGTGACTCCCCCACGATTGAATCCATTGATTTGAACCTTTACAACTTTTCCATCTTTTTCTAGGTCTTTAACTTTCTCCCAGCTTTTACGGAGAGCTAATGCACGGCAACTGATAGTTACGATTCCGTCAGCATTTTGTTCTCTAGTAACGAGAACTTGTACTCCTAATCCTTTTGGAAATCTTTCTTTGAGGTTGGTTATAACTCCTAGCCCACATTCGTTTTTAGGCATAAAACCAGGAGCTTTCCCTCCTATGTCTACGTAAACCCCATCACTTTCTGTTGTAATAACTTTTCCATTTATTACTTCTCCAGTGGTTCCTACTGGTTCGTTTTGGTCTAGCGCAGCTAGAAAAGCTTCTTCGTCGAAGTCAAAATCATCAACGGTTCTTGAAACATTTACTTTAGTTATTTCATTTCTAGACTTCCTTGGATTAAGGCTATTGGGCCCAAGAAGGTCTGCCATTGATATGCCTTCAAGATCTTCCAACCCTTCACGGCTCAAGAATCCTTTGTCCAATATTGGATTCTGAGGACCAGGAGCATTAATTGACTTGTCTTGACTGATGCCTGGATTTAAATTGGATTGACCTTGCTTGGCCTTCTTGAGATCGTCAGAAGTGGAAATTGAATCGCTTGCATCAAGCTTTTCTTTTTCTTCTCGACGGCTGATATGAAGCACCTGCAAGGGTTTGCGAGGGGCTTCAGCTTGAGGCCTCGGCGCTTTTGCTTTTTTGGGCTGCTGACTGCCTGTTTCGGCCATGGGGCCTTTTCTTTCTTCGATAGGCCATTGTGACAGGCGAGGAGAGTTTTTTGTAGATCTTGGAGATGTCTATCAATTCAAGGCGCTTCGATCACCTCAGTTGGTTAGAAGCTGCAGAGGCTGCCAACAGAGAAGGTTCAACGGTGGTTTGGCCTTTTGGAGCTTGTGAGCAGCATGGCCCACACCTACCACTTGCAACAGATAATCTTTTTGCAGAGAGCCTTTTAGATGCTGTCTTGGCTAAGTTGCCATCTTCTTTTCCTATTTGGCGGTTGCCTTCGCAGAGTTTCGGATTTTCCCCTGAGCATGCTTCGTTCCCAGGCACTATTTCTCTGTCAGCATCGATCTTTCTGAAGGTTGTTCTTGAAGTTGGTCATCAGTTGTCTGAAATAGGAGTTCGCAGATTGTTATTTTTTAATGCACATGGAGGGCAAATAGGTTTATTGCAATCAGCCGCTAGAGAGTTACGAGCTGAATGTCCTGGAATGGCTGTGATGCCTTGTTTCCTTTGGAGTGGAGTTGCATCTTTAAAAGATTTGATTTCATCATGTGAAATTGAGAGAGGACTTCATGCTGGACTTGCTGAAACCAGCTTGATGCTTGCGCTTGCCCCTCAATTAGTAGGAGATCAACGTCCTTGCGATGGTGAGCATCATTCTCCCAAGAGCAAAGCTACGCCCCCAAAAGGTTGGAGCCTTGAAGGAGATTCCCCTTTTGCTTGGCTTACTCAAGACCTTAGTAAAACTGGTGTAATTGGAGACAGTCGAGATGCCAATATCTCCTTAGGAAAGGACCTCGAGAAGGTGCTCGTAGATCATTGGGTTGAAATGTTAAATAGTCTTTTATTGACTAATTGGCCACCTGTACAAGGCGAATAAATATTTTGAACTGTCTAAGTAACGACATTCTGAAGACTTTTTTCCGTATAAGTGGTTAAAGTCCTCCACATTAGCTACTAGTTAAAGAGGTTCATGCAGACTCTGGAATCGTCTTCGGTTGATCTGGTTGAGGCAAAGGATTCAGCTACAGCCCTACTTCCTGACTTCACTACCGAGCTCTATAAAGATGCTTATAGCAGGATTAATGCAATCGTAATTGAGGGTGAGCAAGAGGCTCACGACAATTACATGGCAATTGCTTCGCTCTTACCTGATCAGGAGGAAGAGCTTAAAAAACTTGCTCGAATGGAGCTCAGTCATATGCGAGGTTTCACTGCCTGTGGGAGAAATCTTGGTGTTAAGGCAGATATGGACTTTTCTAAGAAGTTTTTTTCTCCCTTACATAACAACTTTCAAGAAGCTTTTTCAAAAGATAAGCTCCCTACCTGTTTCCTAATCCAGGCAATATTGATTGAGGCTTTTGCTATTTCGGCTTATCACATTTACATCCCTGTTTCGGATCCGTTTGCCCGTAAAATTACTGAAGGAGTGGTTCAAGATGAATATTTACATCTCAATTATGGGCAGGAATGGTTGAAAGCCAATTTTGAGACATGCAAAGATGAATTAATCGAAGCCAACAAAGTAAACCTCCCGTTGATTCGCTCGATGCTTGAGCAGGTTTCAAAAGATGCAGCTGTTCTCCACATGGAGAAAGAGGACCTTATTGAGGATTTTTTAATTGCCTATCAAGAGGCCTTAACTGATATTGGCTTTAATACCAGGGAGATAGCTCGTATGGCTGCATCAGCTTTGATAGGTTGAAATATCTAAGGTTTTGATTCAAGGAATGTGGATTTTTAAAAACCATGTTCCTTTGCAGAACATTAAAATGAGGCATCGTGGACTATCCTCCAACACTTCGGCTAACGATTTAGCTCTTAAGTCCACATGATTATTGACATTAAATGTTTGGCCTTATAGGACACTCAACTAATTTTGGTGACGCCAAGAGAAAGGCTCTTGAACTTGGATATGACCATATAGCTGATGGTGACCTAGATGTTTGGTGTAGTGCACCTCCTCAGCTTGTTGAGCATGTAACCGTTACAAGTGCTGTTGGAAAAACTATAGAAGGTGCCTATATCGATTCTTGTTTTGTTCCTGAAATGCTCAGCAGATTTAAAACTGCCAGGCGTAAAGTTCTCAATGCTATGGAGTTGGCTCAGAAAAAGGGAATCAACATAACAGCTTTAGGAGGCTTTACCTCGATTATTTTTGAGAACTTCAATCTTCTCCAGCACAAGCACGTGAGGAATACCACTCTTCAATGGGAAAGATTTACTACAGGCAATACTCATACTGCTTGGGTTATATGCCGTCAATTAGAAATTAATGCTCCAATGGTTGGAATTGATTTAAAAAAAGCCCGAGTGGCTGTGATTGGAGCAACTGGTGACATTGGTAGTGCAATATGTCGATGGCTGAATAATCGAACAGAAGTTGGTGAGCTTTTATTAGTCGCAAGGCAGCAAAAACCCTTATTAGAACTTCAGAACCAGCTTGGATCAGGGCAAGTTATGAGCCTAGAAGATGCATTGCCTCAGGCTGATGCAGTTATTTGGGTCGCAAGTATGCCTAAGACTCTGCAAATAGACCCAAATTGCCTTCAAAGGCCTTGTTTGATGATTGATGGTGGTTATCCGAAGAATTTGGATTCCAAGTTCTCAGGAGATGGAATACATATTTTAAAAGGAGGGATCGTTGAATTCTTTAAGGATATTGGTTGGAATATGATGCAGCTTGCTGAGATGGAAAGACCTCATCGGCAGATGTTTGCTTGTTTTGCAGAAGCAATGATTCTTGAGTTTGAGGAATGTCATACCAATTTCAGTTGGGGGCGAAATAACATCACACTTGAAAAGATGGATTTTATTGGCGAAGCTTCTGTTAGACATGGATTCTCGACACTTAATCTAAAAAATCAAATTCAGGCAGCAATGGCCTGATTATTATTTTTTTATTCTTCTTTTATGGCTCGCAGATACTTATTGGAGTTTGAAAAGCCTCTTGTAGAGCTAGAAAAGCAGATTGAGCAGATTCGTGAACTTGCTCGAGATTCAGAAGTTGATGTTAGTCAGCAGTTATTACAGCTTGAAACTCTCGCAGCTAGAAGAAGGGAAGAAATTTTTCAGGCTTTAACACCTGCACAGAAAATTCAAGTTGCTCGCCATCCTCATAGACCCAGTACTTTAGATTTTATCCAAATGTTTTGTGAAGACTGGGTTGAGTTGCATGGTGATAGAAGTGGAAGCGATGACAAAGCTTTGATCGGAGGTATCGGTCGAATTGGTCAAAGAGCTGTAATGCTAATTGGACAACAGAAGGGAAGAGATACCAAAGAAAATGTCGCAAGAAATTTTGGGATGGCAACTCCAGGGGGTTACAGAAAGGCGTTGAGGCTAATGGAGCATGCGGATAGATTCAAATTGCCAATATTGACTTTTATAGACACTCCAGGAGCTTATGCAGGCCTTTTGGCTGAAGAACAAGGGCAAGGGGAGGCAATTGCTGTCAATCTTCGTGAGATGTTCAGGCTGAGAGTTCCTGTGATCGCAACAGTTATTGGGGAAGGAGGTTCAGGAGGAGCTTTGGGTATAGGAGTTGCTGATCGACTCCTTATGTTTGAACATAGTGTTTATACAGTTGCTAGCCCCGAAGCTTGTGCTTCGATTTTATGGAGGGATGCAGCAAAGGCTCCTGAGGCTGCTGCTGCATTAAAAATCACTGGATCAGATTTATTAAATCTTGGTGTGGTTGATGAGGTCTTGCCTGAACCAGCTGGTGGCAATAATTGGGCACCTTTGAGTGCTGGTGAGGTTCTTAGGGATGCGATAGAGCGTCATCTTGATGAACTTACAAGGCTTTCTACAGATCGTTTACTTGAAGCTCGATATAGAAAATTTAGAGCCATGGGAAGAGTAATTGAATCAAGAGACTCAGAAACTGAAAAGTCTGCCTAGAGTCATCTTGGTTGCGGAATTTCTTTGGCTACGGCCCTAATTACAGGCGCATCAAGAGGGATAGGGAGAGCTTCAGCAAAGCTATTTGCAGAAAAAGGTTGGGATTTACTCTTGGTGGCTAGAAATGAAAAGTCTCTTCAGTCTCTTTCTCAGGAGCTCTCGCTAATTGGTCGAACTGTTCATTATCAGTGTATTGATCTTTCCAAGCCGGAATTGGTCCTTTCAGGTTTGAAAAATCTTCTTGCACAAGGGAAACGTCCTTCACTATTGGTTAATAATGCTGGCGTGGCGTGGACTGGAGACTTGCTTTCCATGCCAGTTGATAGTTGGCAGTGGCTCTTTCAGATGAACTTGACCAGTATTTTTCAGATTTGTTCCTTAGTTGTACCCCTTATGAGAGGTAAAGGGGGATTGATTATTAATGTCAGCAGTCATGCATCTAGAAATGTTTTTCCTCAGTGGGGCGCATATTGCACTTCAAAGGCTGCATTAGATACATTTACTAAGTGCTTAGCTGAAGAGGAACGTACAAATGGAATCCGTGCATGTACTCTCACCTTAGGTGCTGTAAACAGTACTCTTTGGGAGTCTGAGACCGTGAAAAGTGATTTTGATAGGGATGCAATGCTTCCTGTAAAACAGGTTGCCGAAGCTCTATATTACCTGTCACAACAACCGCCTAATCAGGTAATTGAAGACTTGACATTAATGCCATCTGCTGGTGCTTTTTAAATTGCTGTTATGACATCGACTTCTCCTTCTTTTTCAAACCAAAAAAATATGCTAGATGATAAATCGCTCAATAAAGTAGCAAAAGTTTCTGAACGTATTCGCTTACGATTGCAAGCCCAAGGGGTTTCTTTCTTTGCTAATGATAATGTTTCTAATTGCATAGAGCCAGGAGAACTGGCCGAGCTTTAATTAGAAGTGGAACAACGCATGAGAGATCTTCTGGAGAGTCTGGTAATAGATATAGATAATGATCATAATACTGAAGAAACAGCTCAGAGAGTTGCCAGAATGTATATACATGAAGTCTTTAAAGGTAGATATCATCAACAGCCAAAAGTAACCAGCTTCCCTAACGTAAAGAATCTAGATGAGATCTATACAGTTTGACCTATTACTGTTAGATCAGCGTGCTCTCATCACTTTGTGCCTATCATGGGAAGCTGTTGGATTGGTATTAAGCCAGGCTCCAGAGTTATAGGTCTTTCAAAGTTTGCAAGGGTGGCTGATTGGGTTTTCTCTAGGCCGCATATTCAAGAAGAGGCAGTAATGATTTTGGCTGACGAAATAGAGAGGTTATGTGAGCCTCAAGGAGTTGGAATAATTTTAAAGGCACAGCATTATTGTATGAAATTGCGCGGAGTTAAAGAACAACATTGCAGCATGGTTAATTCAGTAGTTAGAGGAGATTTTAGGCATGACTCTAGCCTTAAGCAAGAATTCTTTAGCTTGTTAAACAGCAAGAAACTGCTTTAGCAAGATAATGGTTCTAAAATTAAGCTCATAAAAATATTTCCATTAGATTGAGTTCCTTGGTTGAATCCTTATGATTTTGATCTCTTTTTATTTGCTAAATTAGGTATTATTTTGTTTGGTTTTCAATTGCTTCAATTAACTTTTTAACAAGATTTAAGTCCTTAATGCCAGGCTCTTTCTCAAGCCGGCTAGATGCATCAATACCAAATGGATTGACATTTTTAAATATTTCAGGGATCCATTCATGTGAAATGCCGCCAGCAAGCCACCAGGGTAATTGAGGAGGAAATTTCTTAAACCATTCAAGTTCTAGCCTGTTCCCAGTTCCTCCTAGTTGATTGCTGGACCAAGCATCTAGAAGAAGAGCATCAACAGAACCTAAATAC
Organism: Prochlorococcus sp. AG-363-B04; assembly: GCA_003278465.1. Classification (GTDB taxonomy): domain Bacteria; phylum Cyanobacteriota; class Cyanobacteriia; order PCC-6307; family Cyanobiaceae; genus AG-363-B04. The sequence continues at coordinate 43,472 of QCFC01000010.1, read as the reverse complement.
TGATTCGCTTTAAGTAAGTCTTCTGCTGATTTAAGTCGAACAGCTTTCCACCATTGATGTTTGGGGTATTTAATTTTTAGTTGCCTGCAAAGGAGCTTGGGTTCTTCTCCGTGAAGTTGAATAACTGATGGAGTTCCTTCACCTTGAAGAGCCCGTTGTATATCTGTTTCCTCTAAATCTGCTATTACCCAGACTCGTTGAATTTTGGGATGAGATTTTTTAAGAGAAGAAAAAATCTCTCTCCTCTTTTCTTCGTGAATAAACCTTGCAGACCTTTTTACTCCAATAACTCCAATTGCATTTACCCCTAAGGAGGCAATTGCTTTGGCTTGAGATATTTGTGTGATTCCGCAGATCTTTACTGCGAGAGATGAGTTATATCCCATTTTTTTTTGCCTTTGCTTGGGGAACTTTCTAAGATTGAGTTAATGATGGCCAATTTCAGGCCAGATTGAGGAGAAAGGACTTTGGACGGTTGGGAGCTTATGAGAATAAGAGGGATCCCTTTAAGGGTTCATCCAAGTTGGTTTGCAATTCTTCTTTTGTTTACATGGATTTCTCAGGGACAGATCTCTAGTTCTATTCAGCCTCCTTCTCTTTTGATGAGTTGGTTCCTTGGGTTGTTGACCTCTTTGCTCTTATTTTTCTCTGTTCTTTTGCATGAACTTGGGCATTCATTTGCTGCTTTAAATGAAGGAGTCAAAGTCAGGAGTATTACTTTGTTCCTTATGGGTGGTGTTGCAAAGGTTGAGCGGGAATGCTCCACCCCTATGGCGGCTTTGCGTGTAGCTATTGCTGGCCCTCTGGTAAGTCTCTTTCTTGCAATAATTTTGCTTGGAAGTGTTCAATTGACTTCTGAGATGAGTCCATTGTTATCACAATTAGTAAGTAAGCTTGGCTCTCTAAATCTGGTTTTGGGGCTATTCAATTTATTGCCAGGGCTCCCTTTAGATGGAGGATTAATACTTAAGGCTTTAGTTTGGCAGTGGACAGGTAGTCAACGCAAAGGTTTGAAAGTTGCCTTGACATCTGGTCGCTTCCTTTCGTTCTTGTCAATTGGTTTGGGTATTTGGTCTTTATTTTTTATGAAAGGTCCCAGTGTCGGAGGCCTGTGGTTGGTAATGCTTGGTTGGTTTGGTTTGACTGCTTCCAGATCGGAAGCTCAGATGTTGACCTTACAGAAGGCATTGTGTGATTTAAATGTGGGCAAAGCCACTGGAAGAGGTTTTCGAGTACTTGAAGATGATCAGACACTTCGTCGTCTTAGTCAGCTAAGAATGGTTGAAGGTGAAAATTCTCTTCTGTCTGAGTGGGTTCTTGTATGTAGTTCAGGTAGGTGGGTTGGTTATGTGACGGATAAGCCTCTTAAAGAGTTGCCTGTCCAACAATGGGATCAGCAACGATTAGCAGATCATCTTCAGCCTCTTGATGATCTTCCTTCTATTAGTGAGAAATCACCATTATGGGAGGCCGTAATTGCCCTTGAAGAATCTAAAGCTGGCAAGTTATTGGTTTATAACTTAGCCGGATTGCCTTGTGGAACGATTGATCGTATTCGACTGGGTGAAGCTGTCCTTAGGAGTATTGGTTTAAAACTTCCATCTTCTCTTCTTGAGGCAGCCAGAAGTCAGGATATATATCCATTGGGGATTGCCCTTCCTCAAGTGGTTGAGTCTATGGTTGCATCAGGTTTGGTCAAATACTCTAATGATTCTTCTGATAGTTGATAGTCTTTTAATTTGATAGATACGTCTGCCCATTCTGATGTTCTTAGTGGAATTGTTTCCCAAGTAAATTCTGACCAGTTTTTGCAAAAAGATTTTGTTAAAAAGTCTTCTAGCTCATCTGTTTTTATTATCTTATGCAATGAGTTTGGAGGATTACATTGAAATACTTCTTCCCAAAGATCTTTCTGCGGGTTTAAGAGGATTTCACCATGCTGAAGAAGATTTCCACGTTTCCATAGTTGAGAACTTCCTATTATTTTTTGATTATTTATATCAACTAGATCAGCTGGGGTTGAAGTGGAAAAGCAGTTTTCTTCTCCATGTTGAGTCTTGTGATTCCCAAAACTTAAGGATATTCCAAGTTCTTGGAAACCCTGTACAAGCCATTTACAGGCTTGGTAGTAAGACTGATGACGTTTTATAGGTGGTTTGGGCCAGATTAATGCATAAGTAAGTCCACCACTATGTAATACTGCACCACCTCCACTTGGACGATTAACTATTTGAATTTTGTGACGTTTGGCGAGTTTTTTCCATCTATTAGGTAATTCGCCTTGATTCTTTCCAACTGATAGCCATGCGCCTTCCCATGAATAGAAACGCAAAGTTGGGTGGAGGTTTGTTGGATTAAGTGAGTTTTCTAATAGCATCATATCTATAGCCATTTGCTTAAATCCTGGAAGTTTTAGATGAGGGATTAGACGACCTTTGTTTCCTTGGCGGTTGAACTGGAAGCTTGAAGTTGATGCCATTGAGTTTGTGATGAATTAAAAGTATGCCTAGGCTTCTGCCTATTTGTTTTTTGTAAATATAGTGTTGATGGCTCATATAAATGAGAATCCTTTCTAGATCTTTTTGATTGATTATTATTAAGAAATTTTTATTGATTTTAACTGTCCCCCAAGCTTTTTTTAAGTCTTTTTTTGTGACTGGCTTGGACTTGACCCTTAGCAAAGATGTAAGTAGATGCAAGACCAAATCTATTGATTCGGAAGAATCGCAATATCTGGATTGACTGCCTGGGGATTTTGTGGATCTGGGGCTGTTGAATGAAAAGGTGTGACAGCGCTTTGCAAAATAGGGCTTGTGAGCAACTTTGCTAGGAGAATGGTGTTGTACCAGTTTCTCCGTTAAATGGACCCAACAATCGACCTTGCTGGCCTTCTTCTAGTAGTTGTATTCCATGCAGGAATTCTTGCTCTACGCTTAGGCATAACTCTTCAGCGTGCTTGATAGACCCTTAATGGAGGGACTTGGCAGTTTCAGTTTCTTGCGATAAAAGCGGTTAACTGTTAGTTAGCCTTGCCCTCCCCTCTGGTTAAGCCCAGCCCTACACGTCGAAGTAACCAGCAAAATCGCTATAAGAAGCGTCCTTCTGCTTTTTTGGCTCCTAAAAGATTAGATGCTGCAACTTTGGCAGCTAATCTTCAGCTTCAAGAGCAGCGAAGGGAGTTTGTTTGTAGCGTTTTAGGTCTGACTATGAAAACTGGTTTACTTGCTTTAGGAGTTGTAAGCCTGTTCAAGTTGTGTTTTGCCTATGAACAACGACTAGACCGACATGGTGAATTGGCTGCTGTTCTTGATTTGGAATCATCAAAATTAACCACATTAAGAAATCGTTTTGACAGCCTTTTTACTCTTGGAGGTGGCAGACGCTTAATGAATGAACAGGATCAGTGGATCGCACCTAACAGAATGAGGGTTATTTGGCGTTGATTTTGCTTGAAAGACACTTTGTGGATTTTTTATAGATTTTTGAATCATCTCTCTACCGATGGCTTCCTTCCAGGCTGCACCAGGCACTGTATTGATAACTGGAACCACTTCAGGGGTGGGTTTGTATGCCACTAAGGCGTTGGTTGAACGGGGATGGAGAGTAATTACTGCTAATCGCAATCCACTTCGTGCAGAAGATGCAGCAGTCAACCTTGGCCTTCCCTCAGGAAGGCCAAGGCAGCTTAGACATATGTTTATGGATCTTGGAGATCTTGAGAGTATTCGAGCAGGAGTTGGAGAGCTTTTGGATTCTTTAGATGAACCTCTTGATGCATTGGTGTGTAATGCAGCTGTTTACTTGCCGCGATTGAGTCGTCCAAGACGTTCTGCACAAGGTTATGAAATTTCAATGGCGACTAATCATTTTGGACATTTTTTATTAATTCAACTTCTTTTAGATAATTTAAGGACCTCACATCGACCTGTTTGGACAGGTGTTTCATGGGGGTTAGAACCTCCAAGAGTTGTTATTTTAGGCACTGTTACTGCTAATTATAAGGAATTAGGGGGGAAAATCCCTATTCCTGCGCCTGCAGATCTTGGTGATCTTTCAGGTTTTAAAAGTGGATTTCTTTCGCCAATTAGTATGGCTAGTGGAAAGAGGTTTAAACCTGGTAAAGCATATAAAGATAGTAAGTTATGTAATATGATCACCACTCAGGAGCTCCATAGAAGATACAGAGATTCTCCAATATTATTTAGTTCTTTGTATCCAGGTTGCGTTGCAAATACGAAGCTTTTTAGAAACACGCCAAAGCTTTTTCAATGGCTATTTCCTTGGTTTCAGAAGCTTATTACTGGTGGATTTGTTAGTCAGAATTTAGCTGGTAAAAGAGTAGCCCAAGTTGTAGCAGATCCAGAATTTGCAATTTCTGGAGTTCATTGGAGTTGGGGAAATCGACAAAGTAAAAACAGTAGACAATTTTCTCAAGAACTCTCTGAAAAAGCTACAGATCCGAAAACTGCCCGTCTTGTATGGGAACTGACAATGGAATTAGTAGGACTTAAGAGAGGATCAAGAGATTAGATTAATCAAACCCGAGTAAATCAAATATTTCTCTATCTTTTAGAGGTTCTGCATCTAATGCCTCAACATTTTCACTAAGTTTCTTAGCCAGAGAAAGATACTCATTTTGCACAGCTAGAACTTCTTCTGTTGGCTCCATTTCAAAAATAGTACATTTTTTTAGTCTTGATCGACGGATGGCATCGACATCTTTGAAGTGTGCCATTGTTTTAAGTCCTGTCCGTTGATTAAACTTTTCTATTTGGTCTAATTCAGCGGAACGGTTGGCAACAACTCCTCCAAGACGAACTTTATAGTTTTTTGCTTTGGCTTGGATTGCGGCAACGATTCGATTCATTGCGAAAATTGAATCGAAATCGTTAGCTGTAACTATCAGGCAGAAATTTGCATGTTGAAGAGGTGCTGCAAAACCTCCGCATACAACGTCACCTAAAACATCAAATATAACCACGTCTGTGTCTTCTAGTAGATGATGTTCTTTCAGGAGCTTTACTGTTTGTCCAGTGACATATCCACCACACCCTGTACCAGCTGGCGGACCTCCACTTTCAACACACATTACCCCATTGAATCCTTGAAACATAAAGTCTTCGGGCCTTAGCTCTTCGCTGTGAAAGTCAACCTCCTCAAGAATATCAATTACCGTAGGTACCATTTTATGTGTCAATGTAAACGTACTGTCATGCTTAGGGTCACATCCAATTTGGAGTACTTTTTTTCCTAGTTTTGAGAATGCCGCAGATAAATTGGATGATGTAGTGGATTTCCCAATACCCCCTTTCCCGTATACGGCTATTACAAGAGCCCCTTCTTGAATTTGAGCGGAAGGATCTTGTTGAACTTGTACACTTCCTTCTCCATCTGCTGGTCGTACCAAGGTTGAAGTCATTAAATAATCACTTGTCCTAATTACTTTTTAAAGCCTAGATATGCTTTATTGAAGACTGGTTAGGAATTCGAAACATGCAATTTATTTAGACTTCCCGAATAACCTAATGAAATTAGTAGTTTTCAAGGAGATATAGGTCAAAATACTTATTTATTTTTTTTTGACTACCTATGCTCGGAAATGCGTTTTTGCGTCATAAATTGTTTCACTATCAATTTTTCTGCATCCAGCTTGCCGAGCATATTTTTCTGTATTTCTTCTAACTTTTCCACGGACAAAAAATGGAATCTTAGCTAATTCTGCTTCTCCATCTGAAGTCCATATTGGGGAATTTAAATTTGTAGAAGAAAGGTTGTTTTCTTCATCATCATTATTTTGTTTTAGAGATTTTGTTTGTTTTTCATTCCCTCCTAAGTGGCCAAGATGACTTTGATGTCCATCGATGAATTCAAAGTCATGACGGAACATTCCAATTAAATGTTCTTCTAGTCCCATCATGAGTGGATGGACCCAGCAGTCGAAGATCACATTTGCACCTTCCCATCCCATTTGAGGACTGTATCGAGCTGGTACATCCTGTACGTGCATTGGGGTACTGATTACTGCACATGGAATGCCAAGACGTTTTGCGCTATGCCTTTCCATTTGCGTGCCCAGGACAAGCTCTGGTGCGGTTTCTTCAATAGCTGATTCAACTTCCAGATAATTGTTAGTAATTAATGCTTCCAACCCAAGCTCTTTAGCTGCCAGTCGAACAGGCCGCGCCATTTCTCGACTATAGGTTCCAAGCCCAACAACTTGGAATCCTAATTCTTCATTGGCAATTCTAGCGGCAGCCATTGCATGTGTACCATCTCCGAAAATAAACACACGTTTGCCTGTTAAGTAATTAGAATCAACTGATTTTGAATACCAAGGAAGCTTTGATTTGTTATAAACATTGTTTGGGTCTATTGGAGGCATTCCCAATATCCCAAATAGTTCATTTAGGAAATCATTTGTTGCATTTATTCCAATCGGTACCGTATGAGTAAAAGGCATATTGAAGTTTCTTTCTAGCCATAGGCAAGTTGATTCAGCAATTTCTGGGTAAAGGCAAATATTTGCATCAGCTTCAGGTAGCATTTCTATATCAGTTGTTGTGGCTCCTAGTGGCGCAACAACATTAATTTCAATTCCATATTCAGTTAATATTTTTTTAATTTCAAGGACATCATCACGACAACGGAAACCAAGCAATGATGCTCCTAAAAGATTTACTTTTGGTTTGCGATCCTCTTGTTTCCAGTCCCTTGAAATGTGAATTTCTTCTTTGGTCTTATTTTTAAGAAGACCTCTGACTAATTGGTAAAAAGTTTCTGAGGCCCCCCAGTTTTCTTTTTTGCTATATGCAGGTAGTTCTAGGCTGACCACCGGTACATTTAGACCCATTCCTGCTGCGAGGGAGCCAGGTTGGTCTTGAATTAGTTCAGCAGTACAACTTTCCCCCACTAAAAGAGCTTTAGGTTTGAAGCGATCTACAGCTTCACGAATATGACCTTTAACAAGTTCCGCGGTGTCTCCTCCTAAATCTCTTGCTTGAAAAGTTGTATAAGTTACTGGAGGCCTTTTCCCTCTCCTTTCAATCATTGTGAAAAGGAGATCCGCATAGGTATCACCTTGAGGAGCATGAAGCAAATAATGAATATCTTCCATTGAAGACGCAATTCGCATTGCGCCTACATGAGGAGGACCTTCGTATGTCCAAAGTGTCAATTCCATTTTTTATACTTGAGCAAAGAGTTTGTTGTTTTTTTGAAGAAGTTCGTGCCTGTGAAGAGGCCTGGCAAAGAGCTCTGCGAGATCTGCTGCTTGATCAATGCCATGGATTGGGCTGAAAACAAGTTCAATTGACCACTTTGTAGAAATCCCTTCTGCTTCCAGAGGATTAGCTAGTCCCATGCCGCAAACCACTAGATCAGGTGAATGATGCCTCACTCTGTCTAATTGTTTTTCTATATGTTGGCCTTCTACTAGCCGAATATTTTCAGGAAGAAGATCTAGTTCACTTTGCATTAACTCCTTATTTAGATAAGGAGTTCCTACTTCTAGAAGCTTCATTCCACATTCCCGTAGAAGAAATCTAGCTAGAGGAATCTCTAATTGAGATTCAGGAAGTAAGAAGAGAGTTTTACCAGATAGTTGATTTTTGTAGGGCTTTAAAGCTTCATTGGCGCGATTTACCAAAGGTTCCAATGTGGTTTGCACCAAAGAATTGGAGACCTTGAAAGACTTTGCGGCTGCTTCCATCCAGATTTTGCTTCCTTCTACTCCTAAGGGGAAAGGGGCCTGGATTATTTGCGCTCCTCTATCTTTTAGGCATCTGGCTGTTTCAGTTAAGTATGGCTGGGTAAGAAGAACCCTAGTGTTAGGGCCTACTGTTGGGAGTTCAGTTGATTGTCTAGGTGGAAGACTTGCAACTTTAGGAATATCAAGACGCTTAAAAAGAGTAAATAGTCTGTCTTCAACGGCATTTGCCAAGGTTCCAACTAGGAGAAGTTGCTCTTCTTGGCTTGGTTCCATTAAAGGAATCAAGGCTTTTAGAGCACCATCTTCACCTTGCGTAAAAGTGGTTTCAATTCCACTTCCTGAATAATTGAGAACAGTGACTTGTCCTTTCAAGGATTCATTTAATCGTTCTGCAACTCTTGCGAGGTCTAATTTGATTACTTCGCTAGGGCAAGAGCCAACAAGAAAAAGAGTTCGGATTTCGGGACGTCGCTGAAGTAAATCCTTCACCACTCGATCTAGCTCATCGTGAGCATCTGCAAGACCAGCCAAGTCTCGCTCTTCAAGAATGGCTGTCCCAAAGCGAGGCTCTGCAAAAATCATTACTCCTGCGGCACTTTGAATCAGGTGTGCGCAGGTTCTTGAACCTACAACTAAGAAGAAGGCATCTGGCATCCTTCTATGTAGCCAAACAATTGAGGTCAGTCCGCAGAAGACTTCTCTGGGACCAGTTTCTTTCAGCAGCGTTGAGCCGCTCATTTTCCAAAACTCAGATCTGTATATAAAGTTGATCGAATTAATGAGGAATTGCTATTTAGTAACAGAAACTCTTCGGGATTGAGGGCCTTTTTGTTGCGAATTCAGTTGTAATTCGGAATTTTTAAGGCCTTTGGCTTTGGTTTACTAATTTTGCTTGGAAAATTCTGATTGAAGTTTGCTTTTTACATCTCAAATAATGAGAGGTAAAACAATTCCTCTTGGGCTGGTTTTGCAAGGGATGCTTAGGAAGGGTTAGGTTGATAGCTATGTTCTCTAAGGATCAATTTATAGGCTTTCATGTTTTGTTTTAGAGACGCCGGCGGAATCCATCTGTCTTGAAACTAGTATTTTTATTTTCACTATTATCTAAGCGACTGAGCTTCCATACATTTCTACTTAGCCTTCTTGCACTGAGACCGCCTCTGATTGTTGTAGCTGATCCAGGCCGGGCTCCAAGAAGTTGAGATACTTCAGCAGTAGATAAAGGTGCTCCTGTATTAATTGCTAGAGCAGTTAGCTCAAGTCTTTGGCGAAGGGCAAGAAGATCAGCGTTCCCCCCATCTTCTACTTCAGACCAAGCCCAATCAGGAGCTCCCTCTTTCATCATCTTTTGCATGAGTCCCATTCCAATTAGGCCTAAGGCTTGTTCAGCTTTGAGCTCGCTTGGTAGAGCAGGGGATTGAGGTGTCTGGTTGTGCTGAGTAGACATTTTAAATTACCTATATGGCCTGGACGGTATCGGCTTAAATTTTCTATGCAAGGTTGAAAAGTTAGCAATATTGACCGCCCCTCCGGTATTATCCGCGCCATGACCAGATTCGCCAGCTTGGAAATTAGAGAGCGGCGGCATGGTGGCAGCTCTCTCATTACAGGGACAGAGGTACAGCCTCAGTCCTCTGGTGCAAGTTGTGTAATTACTACTGATTCAGACAAGACGAGGATTGCTCGTCAGAGTAGTCATGTGCAGCAAATTGAGCTGCGCACTTATGTATTTCTTGATTCATTGCAGCCCCAGTTGGCTGCATATATGGGGACAGTCAGTCAGGGATTTCTTCCTATTCCAGGTGATGCGTGCCTTTGGATGGAAGTTTCTCCAGGAATGGCGGTTCATAGAGTTACGGATATAGCTCTTAAGGCAAGTAATGTCCGTCTTGGACAGATGGTTGTTGAAAGGGCTTTTGGATCTTTAGCTTTATATCACCGTGATCAAAGCACGGTATTGCACTCTGGAGATGTTGTTTTAGATGCTATTGGGAGTGAGGTTAGTCTTAGAAGAAAATGTGACGTGAGTTGGACTGAAGTTATTAGAGCAATTACTCCAGACCATGCTGTATTGATTAATCGCCAAAATCGCCGGGGGTCGATGATTGAGTCTGGGATGAGTATGTTTATTCTTGAAACTGAACCGGCAGGTTATGTCTTGATAGCTGCTAATGAGGCTGAGAAAGCTTCAAATATTACTGTCGTAGATGTCAAAGGAGTAGGTGCTTTTGGAAGATTAACATTGGCAGGTAAAGAAGGCGATGTTGAGGAGGCTGCTGCGGCGGCGATGCGTGCTATTGATCAAATTAATAACTAATCTTGAAAATTTAAATCCCTAATTCTTGTCGAAGATAAGGAGAAAGACTTCTAGCTGCTTTCCCTCTACTGCCTAATTTTGCTAATTGTTCATAGGTCATTTCTCCATAACTGCATTTGGTTTCACGCACCCAAAAAAGGGATTCGAATTCACCGCCTTTATATGCAGGTTCTTTTAGAATCTCTCCCCAGCAAATACCTTCTGCATGTTTAATTGGTTTGCCTTCTGGGTTGCATAGCACCATGACGCTGCGGAAACGGGCACTTCGATATGGAACTCCTTGAAGCGCTGTAAGTATTTTCATAATTTTCTCTTCATTGGTTTTTGCAAAACGTGCTGAGAAAAGACCAGGCTCACCATTAAGGGCGTCTACCTCTAGTCCTGAATCATCAGCAATGGCCCAGGTTTTTGTTAGGTCAGCAGCTGCCTGAGCTTTAAGGACTGCATTGTCCAAATATGTTGAGCCAGTTTCTTCGACTGAAAGATGTTCCGGTTGACGTTGGACATCCACTGGGAGAGGTCCAAGCATTGCCTCTATTTCAGCAACTTTTTTAAGGTTTCCACTAGCAATTGTCAGTAGTGACAAGGTCAATGTAAAAACAAACCAATTGGTATAACCCTATTCTTGCGGAATCAGATATTTAATTCAGAATTAATTTTTCGAGACAGGAGCGGGTTGAACATTCCATCCTTAAGCAATTGCTAAGGGAACCTGCCTCTTGGTTAAAAGTACTAGTTACAATTGCTTATTTCAATGAAATATTTTGAGGTGCTGACTGTTTGAGGTATAGCTGTTTAAATCAGTCATAGAGAGGGTGATAAGTTTCCCTTATCATTGATAGTAAGGACTGTTATAGAGATTCCCCCTTTAAAAGCTTGACGATTGGATTGTTTGCAGAGCATTGTCCATTGCGAACATTCCATCCCTTTACTCAGGTAGGCAATGGCTAACGAAACAATGGGAATCGCTCTCGGCATGATCGAGACACGCGGACTTGTCCCCGCAATTGAAGCTGCTGATGCAATGACCAAGGCTGCCGAAGTGCGCCTCATTGGTCGTGAGTTTGTCGGTGGAGGTTATGTAACCGTTCTTGTTAGAGGCGAGACCGGAGCAGTTAACGCAGCAGTTCGTGCTGGTGCAGATGCATGTGAGCGTGTAGGTGACGGACTTGTTGCTGCTCACATCATTGCTCGTCCTCATCGCGAAGTTGAGCCAGCTCTGGGCAATGGCGCCTTCCTTGGTCAGAAGGACTGATATCTGCTGATGAGTCCTTGAGGGGCTCCCGCAATATCAACTTTCTATAACGACCTAAAGGAGCTATCTAATGAGCAAGAAGTATGACGCTGGGGTAAAGGAGTACAGGGACACTTACTGGACTCCTGATTACGTCCCCCTAGATACCGATCTATTGGCCTGCTTTAAATGCACTGGTCAAGAAGGTGTCCCAAAAGAAGAAGTTGCAGCCGCTGTAGCAGCTGAATCTTCTACAGGTACTTGGTCCACAGTTTGGTCTGAGTTACTTACCGACCTTGAGTTTTATAAAGGTCGTTGTTATCGCATAGAAGATGTCCCTGGTGACAAAGAATCTTTTTATGCATTTATTGCTTATCCTCTCGATCTCTTTGAGGAAGGCTCTATTACAAACGTACTGACTTCCTTGGTTGGTAACGTTTTTGGTTTCAAGGCATTGCGTCATCTTCGCCTTGAAGATATTCGCTTCCCAATGGCGTTTATTAAAACCTGTGGTGGACCTCCTAACGGAATTGTCGTTGAGCGGGATCGTTTAAATAAATATGGACGTCCTTTGCTTGGTTGCACCATTAAGCCAAAGCTTGGTCTTTCTGGTAAAAACTACGGACGTGTAGTTTATGAATGCCTTCGTGGCGGACTTGACCTTACAAAGGATGATGAGAATATCAACTCTCAGCCTTTCCAGCGCTGGCGTGAGCGCTTTGAATTTGTTGCTGAAGCTGTAAAGCTTGCGCAACAGGAAACTGGAGAGGTAAAAGGTCATTACCTCAATTGCACAGCTACTACTCCTGAAGAGATGTATGAGCGTGCCGAATTCGCCAAAGAACTCGACATGCCGATCATCATGCATGATTACATCACCGGTGGGTTTACGGCTAATACAGGTTTAGCCAACTGGTGCCGAAAGAACGGAATGCTTCTGCACATTCACCGTGCAATGCATGCGGTTATTGATCGCCATCCAAAGCATGGCATTCATTTCCGTGTACTAGCTAAGTGTTTACGTCTTTCTGGTGGTGATCAATTACACACGGGAACCGTTGTTGGAAAGCTAGAAGGTGATCGCCAGACCACTCTTGGTTATATCGACAACCTTCGTGAGTCCTTCGTTCCTGAAGACCGTACTCGCGGCAACTTCTTTGATCAAGATTGGGGCTCTATGCCTGGTGTATTTGCAGTTGCCTCTGGTGGTATCCACGTATGGCATATGCCTGCTTTGCTTGCAATCTTTGGTGACGACTCTTGTCTACAGTTCGGGGGTGGTACTCATGGGCACCCATGGGGTTCTGCTGCTGGAGCAGCTGCTAATCGCGTAGCGCTTGAAGCATGCGTCAAAGCACGGAATGCAGGTCGTGAGATTGAAAAGGAAAGTCGCGACATATTAATGGAAGCTGCAAAGCATAGCCCTGAGCTCGCAATCGCACTTGAGACCTGGAAAGAGATCAAGTTCGAGTTCGACACAGTCGATAAGCTCGACGTTCAGTAAAAAACACCTGAGGAGGGTTCTTCTTTTCTCCTCCTCTCTTTACTTTCTTAACTTCAGTTGTCGTTAAAACAACTGGCCTCTATTCCTTCACAATCTCAGGTTCACCATGCCTTTCCAGAGCACAGTTGGTGACTACCAAACGGTCGCCACCCTGGAAACCTTCGGCTTCTTACCGCCGATGACCCAGGACGAAATTTACGATCAAATTGCTTACATCATTGCTCAGGGCTGGAGCCCTGTCATTGAACATGTTCATCCAAGTGGCTCTATGCAGACCTATTGGTCTTACTGGAAGCTTCCCTTCTTTGGAGAGAAGGATCTGAATGTGGTTGTTAGTGAGCTCGAAGCTTGCCATCGTGCTTACCCAGATCATCATGTTCGAATGGTTGGTTACGACGCTTATACCCAAAGTCAGGGGACTGCCTTTGTTGTTTTTGAAGGTCGCTGACCAGCTTTTAGTTCATAGTCTCGAAGACAATTTCGAGACTATGAACTTCTCTTCTGAGAGGAATTATTTCTTCTTTATTTAATACGTTTCTTTTTGGGTGGACATGGCAAAACAATCCAGTCGAGAACTTGTACTTGAGCGTCGAAAGGCTCTCAGTCAGGGCGGAAAGAAAGCTGTCCCAGCAAATAGCTCTACTTCTAATAGAGTTAGATCCGCTGCAGATGCTCGTGCTACTAGGACAGATTCGTCTGGTTCTTTACCTAAAAAAATTCGATCACAGGGAGTTAATTCAATTCCAGATTTAAATTCGGATTTTTCTTCGTCTACCTCTGCTTCTAGGCGTCAGGTTAAAAAGATAAATCAACCGGGTAGGGATCTTGTCCTTGCTAGACGTGAGGCACTGTCAAGGCGCGGCAAGTCTGCAGATACAAGTAAAGACAGAACTAGGGTAGATGTTGCGAAGAATTCCACGAAATTAGCTTCATCAACACCTAATACTGCAAATTCTCTTAGTAAAGAGTCTACAGAAACGAACAAAAATTCTTCTAATACTGTTAGCAACTTTGTAATCTCAGATAGAGCATTGAATCTGAGCTCTAGAAGTAGTGACAGTGGACGTAGAACTAATAAGACCAAACGTCGTGCAATTCAGAACACAAGTAGAGCTCTTGTATTGGCTCGGAGAGAAGCACAATCTAAACATGGCAAAACAGCAGGGAATCAACCAACCTCAGCAGCATCAGTTGCGCGTCAGGGTGATCCTGATCTAACAAGTAGAGAGTTGTCTCAAAGAGTTCGAGAGCTTAGAAGCAAAAGTGGAGCAACTGGAAATAAGCGAGCCGCAGTTTGCCGACCTTGTGGCCCAAATAAAAATGGATCCAAGAAAAATGCCGCAGTAGATGCCCATTGGAAGGTTGGTTCTAGCGAGACTAGTTCTGGTCAAATAGTCACTGGCACACAGGCAAACAGATCATCTAAAACCACAGGGAATGAAGCTAGTACTTGTCGTTCGATTACTGGTACTCAATATTTAGGTTCAGAGGTATTTGAGACTTTTTGCCAGGCTTCGCCTTCAGCTGGACAACCTTTAAAGGTTGCCGTGACAAATACAACTCATGGAAATAGGGTGACAGGAAATGAAGTTGGGCGTTCTGAAAAGGTTACTGGTGATGAGCCTGGTACTTGTAAAACTTTGACAGGAACTGAATATATATCTGCCAATCAGTCTTCTGAATATTGTGGCGGTTTTGCTCCTTCTCCTCGCAAAGTTGGTAGCAGCCTTACTTTGGATGGCAGGAAGGTAAGTGGAACGCTTGTTGGTCGTTCTTCAAAAGTTACAGGTGATGAATCTGGTGCTCAAAGAGACCTTACTGGTGATCAATATCTTGGAACCGACCCACTTCCTGAAGGTAGGAAAGCTGAAAAGGTAGGTTCCTTTAATACCCTGCGTGGTTCAGGCGTAACAGGTACAAATGTTGCACGATCAGAATTTGTTACTGGTAATGAGCCAGGTAGTTGTAAGAATGTCACCGGAGACGAATATGTAGGCATAGAGCAATATCAAACTTTTTGTGGAGGTAAACCTTCACCAGAAGCTCAGAAAGTTGGTTTGAGCCTTACCAATAAATCTCAGTCTGTAAGTGGAACACTTACAGGTCGTTCTGGACTTGTCACGGGTGATGAACCAGGGACATGTAAGGCTATTACAGGAACTCCTTATGCCGGAGTTGAACAAGCTAGTCAATGGTGTGATGGTCGCACCATTGAAGAAATTAAGCAGCGAACCCCTAACAAGCTTGGTACTCCAGGACCTCAAATGACTGGCCAACAACCAGGATTGGGTGGTGCTATGACTGGAGCTGATAAAGGAGCATGCGAACCTTTAACTGGTACCCCTTACGTGGGAGGTGATCACCTTGTACAAGCTTGCGGAGCAAAGGCCCCTTTTGGAAAGACGGATTTAGTGACTTCTATTGGAACTAAATTCAGTGTTCAATCTCCCGCAAGGGCTGCACAGTTAGAACGAGATAATCAATCTGGTGTTACGGGAACAAGTTATGAAAGCGGCTCTAAAATTACGGGTCCATTTGATATGGCTTTAGACAAAATCACTGGTACTGAACAGTTTAGGTTTGATTCAAAACCTAAGAGGTTTCAACAGATTCCAGTTAATGAAGCTGAGAGTAATGAAAAATCCTCTCGACCTGTTTCACGTATTACAGGAGAAGGTCAATCTGCAGGTCTGAATATCACTGGCGATGATTGGGCTCGTGGTGAAACGGTTACTGGTACTGAAGGAGTTTCAGCTCGTCGCCGTAATCCTTCTCGTCCAGGTCCTATGAGTGCAATGCCTGGTTCTCAGTTAAAGAGAAATGAAGAACTTGCTCAGCCTGATTTCCTTATAACTGGGTCTAGTGGAAATACACGAGATGGTCAGTTGGTGACTTTCTCTGGTGGGGCAAGAGGTTAAATAAAAATGGCCTATCGTTCTGTGGCCAAAAACAAGACACTCTTTCAGGGGCCTACGGCTCCTAGAAAGAGTTATATGGACTCACAAGTTAAACCACATAATTCAGATTCGTATAATCGAGGAAAGTTTTATGCAAATAGACATCCCCTTACAGATGTAACTTCCAATAATTTCTTAAAAGAATATGAGCTTGAGGTGAAAAGAAAATTTGATCAAATTGTCCCTATTCTGATTAAAATTTCTAGTCTGCAGCATGATCAAGATTTTGTTCTTAAAGCACAACAATTAACTATTTCAGAGTTTGGGTTTGAGCTCCCTGAGCATCTTTTGAAAAACGCGTGGGTACGACCTCTTGACATGAGAGCTCTGTATGCATGGTGTGTATTTCAAGTGCATCAGGCTTTTAGTAATGAATTTTTTAATTCAGATCCACTTAATGGCGGAGAAGGTAGCTTAGAAGCAAGAAATTTTGATTCTTTTCTTGCTGATTGTGGATTTCATCTTCTGGATATTACTCCTTGTGCTGATGGACGTTTAGCACATTCAATAACCTATGCATTAAGGATTCCATATAGTTCTGTTCGTCGTAGATCTCATGCTGGTGCACTTTTTGATATAGAAAATACAGTTAATAGATGGATTAAAATAGAACATAAAAGGTATCGAGAAGGTATACCTAATGGTCCGGAACAACCAACTCGTTATTTGAAAGTTGTAACTTATCATTTTAGTTCTGTCGACCCATTCCATCAAGGATGTGCAGCTCATGGTAGTGATGATGAGGTAGCTGCAGCATCTGGGCTTCAACGTCTACTTGATTTTCGTGAAGCAATCGAGAATAGTTTCTGTTGTGGTGCATCAGTTGATTTGCTCTTGATTGGTCTTGATACAGATACTGATCAGATACGCATTCATACTCCTTCTGCAGAAAGCAAAATGGATTTAAATAAGTGGATCTCTGCCGGAGATGTATACAAAGAGACAAAATCCCTTTCAGTTGAAAATGCAATGAAAAGGATTACTGAGTTAGTTGAACAAAGTGCTCCTGATCAACCTGATCAAGGGATGGTTGCTTTCATTACTCGAATTATTGCCAATAATATTTCTCAAATTGATTATGTTCGTGAACTTCATGGTGGGATATATCCTGACGCTGGACATGCTGAACGTTTTATTGGTGTTGGACTTGGTTTCAAAGAAGTTCACTTAAGAAATCTCACGTATTTCTCTCATTTGGATACTGTTGAGCAAGGTGCCCCAGATCTAGATGTTGGTGTGAAGATTTTCAAGGGTTTAAATGTCTCTCGTGAACTTCCCATTCCTGTGGTTATTCGATTTGATTATTCCGGAAGAGTTCCTGGAGCAAGAGATCGTGCTAAATCAGATTGCCTCCGCGTTGATAGTGCAATCACCTCACGTTATCGAGAATTAGTAGATGATGGTTTGATTCACACTCTACTTACTATTCGAGATCGAGATCAAAAGACCCCTACAGAAGTTGTAGGGTCTTCTTTAGATCCTGTAGCTCAGGAGGAACATTGACATGCTGATTTGTAAGGTCGTTAAGCCACTCGTTTCAACCAACAGGATTCCTGGCTTTGAACATAAGCATCTTCAAGTTGTCTTAGATGGGAGTTCAAAAAAAGTCGCAGTTGATGCTGTTGGATGTAAACCAGATGATTGGGTGATTTGTGTTGGAAGTTCTGCTGCTAGAGAGGCGGCGGGAAGCAAGTCTTATCCAAGTGACCTCACTATTGTTGGAATTATTGATCATTGGGATCCTGATAATTCAAAGCCAGTAAATGTGAGCTCAAATTAATGGAGATCATGCAAGTTATGGGTCGTCTTGTTTGTTCTCAGAGGGTTGCTGGCCTAGGTCATATGCATCTTCGGATTCTCCGGAATAACAAGGGGAAACAATTGGTTGCCGTTGATCCAGTTGGAGCACGTGAAGGGAATTGGGTTTTTACAGCTAGTGGCTCGGCTGCGCGCTTTGCTTGTCCAGACCCTTCAATTCAGACTGATTTAACTATTGGAGGAATTATTGACTATTGGACTCCAGACGGATAACCATTCCAACTCAATTTTACAAGGCCCAAAGTAATTAAATTGAATTTTTCATGACAGATTCTTCTCCTAACCTTCGTTCAAAAAAATCTACAGTTGATTCAACTGGTTTATCTAAGGATATTTCTGTGAAGTCTGCACAGGTAGTAGATGTTGATGTTGTGGAATCTTCTAGTCAGTCAACTTCTAAAGGTTCACCATCTACTAGAAGAAGTGGTTCTTCAAGAACAAAAAGTTCTAAGTCTTCTTCTGGAGTTAAGACACTTTCTAATTCTGATAATTCAGGAGATTCTTTGCTTAAAAATCGGGTTTTGTCAGGCTCTCCTGGTGGAAAGGGAATTGCTTTGGGAATGATTGAGACTAGAGGAATGGTTCCTGCAATAGAGGCTGCAGATGCAATGACAAAGGCTGCTGATGTGTTTTTGGTTTGTAGGGAATATGTTGGTGGTGGTTATGTCACGGTGATGGTGAGAGGAGAAACTGGAGCAGTCAATGCATCTGTCCGTGCGGGCGCAGATGCTTGTGAACGTGTTGGTGATGGACTTGTGGCTGCCCACATAATTGCTCGGCCTCACGTAGAGGTTGAACCTGTCCTAAAGTTTTCAGAAGCTTCTCGTAGATATTGACTTCCTTAGATATCTATAATTTTGAATTTATAAGGTAATTTATTCTTGGTGCCTGCTTAGGTTTAGATTATGGTTCTATGATTTTAAATTGATATGGGAGATTGGCATCAAAAGAAACGTCCCTTATGCCTTGAAAAAAGGTTCGAATTTAAAACATATGAAGAAACACGAGATTTCTTGGACCGATTAGGTGATTACAGTGAGTCATCACAAAGATTTCCAGATATAAGTTTTGGTAGGACATATGTAAACATCACTATTCGACCTGAGAGTGAAGATGATGCTATGGATTTAACAGAATCTGATTACTATTTTGCAAATAAGATCGATGGACTCTTCGATTGATCTTTCTTCTGTTTATTCAGAATCAGGATTAGAAGAAGTCCTAGATACTTTGGACCGTGAGCTTGTTGGCCTTAGACCTGTAAAAAACAGAATAAAGGAAATTGCGGCTCTTCTTTTGGTTGACCGTGCAAGGCAAGGTTTGGAATTGTCTAGTTCGCTTCCGGGGCTTCATATGTCATTTACTGGTAGGCCTGGAACAGGGAAGACTACCGTTGCTTGTAGGTTGGCGCAGATTCTTTACAAACTTGGATATTTAAGAAAGGGGCATTTGGTTACTGCGACTAGAGATGATTTGGTAGGACAATATGTAGGGCATACTGCTCCGAAAACACGAGAAATGATTAAGCGGGCTCAAGGAGGTGTTTTATTTATTGATGAGGCTTACTATTTGTATAAAGAGGGTAATGAAAGAGATTATGGTGCGGAAGCTATTGAGATCCTACTTCAAGAGATGGAACGACAAAGAAATAATTTTGTTGTAGTTTTTGCTGGATATAAAGATCTTATGGACAATTTTTATCGATCTAATCAAGGACTTTCCTCTAGGATCGCCCATCATATTGATTTTCCTGATTTTAGTAATAGTGAACTGCTGAAAATAGCTAAACTCTTATTAAATCAGCAAGACTATATGTTTAGTGATCAAGCATTGATATCCTTTAAGGATTATATAAGTCTTAGGCGTAAGCTCCCTCGTTTCGCTAATGCACGTTCTATTCGAAACGCATTGGATCGTGCTCGAATGCGCCAAGCGAGCAGACTGTTTTCTTGTATGGGACAATTGCTTGAAAGGCAAGAATTGATGACTATAGAAGCTGCAGATATCCTTGGAAGTAGTGTTTTCAAAGGGGAAGTGGAAGTTTAAGAAACTTTTTATCTGGTTTATTTAAAGAATTTGATTAATACAATTTTGTTTTTTTGGGCGATGATTAATTGTCTTCTTTAGGCTGCTCTAAATCACGTTTTATAAGTACAAGCAAATAGGAGGGCGCTTTATAACGCCCTGGTAGGCATCTGTTAAGCGTTTCAAGGTGACTCCAGCAGACAGTTCTTTCGATTTCCTGAGTTGTCCGACCTTCCTGCAGGAGTCGCCTTAGAGCCTTGCAATAAAGAGGATAGCCAGCCTCTAGCTCTCCAATAGTCAGCTTGGCGGTGGCCATAATTGGTCGCAATTTAAGTCTTAATTTAGACAACCCTCCTGCCCTTCTGTCTAGAAAGGTGTATAGGGATTAACTTTTTGGTGCAATTGTCAAAATAGTTCTTGCTGCTCTTTCCCTTGTGTTCTTGACTGTTTTTCCTCTTTAGCTGTTTGAAACCAAAGCCAGGCCTTGCTTTTAAGAAATTAGATTCATGAAAATGGAATTAAGAGCTTTTGGGGCGATGATTTTGGAGATAGGTAATTTAATTGGCATTGGTATTTCTTTTCATTGGTTCCCCCCCAACCAGGCAATGCAATCTATTTCGACTTTGGCACCTTTTGGGAGTGCTGATACCTCAACACATGCTCTTGCAGGGCTGACTCCATTTTTGAAGATCTCTGCATAAATAGCGTTAACTTTAGAGAAATCCTTCAGGTCAATAAGATAAATAGTTGTCTTAATGACTTGCTCAGCCCTAGCGTTTGCTGCTTCTAAAACAGCATTTAAATTATTAAGAACTTGTCTTGTTTCTGCCTCGATGTTGCCATTGCCTACCATTTCTCCGTTGATCGGATCCAGAGCGATTTGTCCAGAGCAATAGACCCATTCGCCTGCGACAACTGCTTGGTTATAAGGACCGACAGGAGAAGGGGCTGATTTTGTACTTATTGCAAGGGATTGATTTGTTTTCATCTGAGAATCTCCTGTTTGCTGGAATTTAATTCTCTAAGGTTAACTTCTATAGGAAAGATTTTAGAATTAATTTCTTGCATGTATTTCTCTGTCAGGAACTCCAGGTATCTTTGTTTAAGCGAAGCTCTCCGAATTCTCTAGAGTTTTTTGCAAGCAAGAACAGGTTGGTAAGTTTTTCTTCTTCGATTTTTGATGGGAGGCTAAGTGAACCTTTCTTGCGGAGTTCGACTATATCTTTTAGCCTTTTTTGTATGACTAAATTTTCCGGTTTAATTGAAGATGCCCAGCGGAGATTTGATTCTGTATATTCATGAGCGCAGTAGATTCTTGTCTCATCAGGTAACTTTGAAAGGCGATTTAAAGAAAGGTACATTTCCTCTGCGGTACCTTCAAATATACGGCCACAACCTGCAGCAAATAAAGTGTCACCACAAAAAAGGGCAGGGGATTGATTCTTTGAATTCTTAAATGATAGGTAATAAGCTATGTGGAACTTTGTATGGCCAGGAACCTCTATTACTAATAGGTTAGTACCTAGTAAGCAGATTTGGTCACCATCTTTTACGGAAATTGTTTGTAGAGGAATTCTTTCACGATCTGCTCCAGATGCAATTACTTCTGCTTTGGGCCAGTAGTTTAATAGTTCTTTAGTCCCTCCAATGTGATCATCATGATGATGTGTTTGCAGTACAGCGATCAGTGTGAGATCCTTTGAGACAAGCCAATTCTTTACTGGCTCTGAAACGGCAGGGTCGACAACTACTGCTTGGGTTCCTTTGGACCATACCCATATGATGTTGTCATTAAGCACAGGTATTGCATTGATTGTGGAAACCTCCTCAGCATTGGGATTGGATATTCGAGCTGATGGCATCATTTTTAAAGTAAAAAGTCGACGAATGACCCCATGATCACCGTCGCATTGGCTAAGGGAGCTTTATTGAAGGATTCTGTGGCAAGGTTTGCAATTGCTGGCCTTGACTTTTCTTCTATTCTTGACCCTGATAATCGTCAGCTGATGGTCCTCTCCAGTTGTGGGCGGGCTAGAGCACTTTTAGTGAGAAATGGAGATGTACCTGTTTACGTGGCTTATGGCCAGGCTCAGTTGGGAATTGTGGGGTATGACGTGTTAAAGGAGCATCAGATGCCTGTCGCTCATTTGGCTGATTTAGAGTTTGGGGGATGTCGAATGGCAGTGGCTGTAAAGGAAAGTAGCGGATATAAAAGAGCGTCTGACTTGCCACCACATTGTCGAGTTGCAAGTAAGTTTACTAATTGTGCTCGTGAGTTCTTTGATGCTTTAGATCTTCCGGTGGAACTTGTTCACCTCACTGGATCAGTAGAACTTGGACCTTTAACTGGAATTGCTGAAGCAATCGTAGATCTGGTTGCAACTGGCAGAACTCTTAGAGATAATGGCTTGGTGTCTATAGAGGACCTTTTTCATTCAACGGCTCGATTGGTTGGTCATCCATTGTCATTGCGATTGGATAGTGGAGACCTTCAACAAATTGTAGATAATGTTAGGTCGTTAGATATTCAAATAAATAAATAGTTTTATGCCATATTCAGATCTTCAAAGAGTTAAGCGTCTTGGCCGCTATTTGAAAAGAGATCGGAAAAGTGTATTTATAATCTTAATTATTTTAATTCCAGTTTCATTAGCTAGTGCTATTCAGCCACTTTTAGTAGGCCAAGCGATAAGTGTTTTACGTGGAGAGGCGGTTATCCCAATTCTTAGGGAGCTTTCCACACAAATGGCAATAAGATTTTTAGTAATTGTTTTGTTCTTATCAGTTCTTCTTAGGCTTGCTCTTCAAGGATTCCAATCTTTCACTATTCAAGCAGTAGGTCAGAGGCTTACTGCTCGAATTAGAGAAGATCTTTTTTCTCACTCCATGGCTTTGTCGCTGCGCTTTCATGACAGAATGCCAGTTGGGAAGATGTTGACAAGGCTCACAAGTGATGTGGATGCTCTTTCAGAAGTTTTTGGAAGTGGTGCGATTGGAGTACTTGCAGACTTAGTAAGTTTAGTAGTAATTGCTTTTACAATGGTTGCTATTGATTGGCAACTAGGAATTTTTCTGTTGGTTACTCAAATACCTGTAACTTACTTTATTCTTTGGTTGCAAAAACGTTATAGGAGATCTAATTATCTTGTTCGAGAAGAACTTTCCCAATTAAATGCTGATTTACAAGAGAATCTTCAAGGGTTAGAAGTTGTTCAGATGTTTAGGAGGGAAAATGTTAATAGTCGTATTTTTAGTCGGACAGGCTCTGCTTACAGAAAGGCAGTAAATGGGACTATTTTTTTTGATAGCAGTATTTCTGCATTTATTGAATGGGTATCTTTATCTGCAGTAGCTCTAGTGCTTGCAATAGGAGGGTTAATGGTAAGTAAAGGTTTAATGGGATTAGGAACCCTGACGACTTTTATTTTGTATTCGCAGAGATTGTTTGAGCCATTACGTCAATTAGCTGAAAGATTTACGCAGATTCAAGGAGGATTAACTGCTGTTGAAAGAATTGGTGAATTACTTGATGAACCTTTGGAAATTGTTGATAAGAGTCAATCGCAAGACTCTGATGATTTAAATGCTTCTAGTGATTTTTCTCCATGTTTAGGTGAAGTACATTTTGAGAATGTAAGCTTTTCATATCGAAAAGATGAGCCAATTATAAAGAACTTAAGTTTTAGGATTCAGCCAGGTGAGAATATTGCATTAGTTGGTCCAACTGGTTCTGGAAAGACTACTATAATTAGATTATTATGTCGTTTATATGAGCCACAGTCTGGGAATATTTATCTTGATGGTATTAATATTAAGGATATACCTATAAAAGATTTGAGAAGACAACTAGGTGTTGTCTTGCAAGATACATTTATCTTTAGTGGAAATGTTGCTGATAATTTAAGATTGGATTCTGTTGTTAATAATGATGAATTAGAAGTTATTTGTAGGGACATCGGCTTAACATCTTTGCTGAAAAAACTTCCTAATGGATTGGTAAGTGAGTTGAGAGAACGTGGATCTAATCTCTCATCAGGAGAGCGTCAGTTGTTAGCAGTTGCAAGAGTTGCTATTCGTAACCCTAAAGTATTAATCATGGATGAAGCGACTTCGTTTATGGATCCTTCAACAGAGGCTGCATTGCAGAGGGACTTGGATAATTTGCTGAGTTGTCGTACTGCTTTGGTTATTGCTCATAGGCTTGCCACGGTAGAAGCGGCTGATCGTATTTTGGTTCTTCGGAGAGGTGAGTTAATAGAGGAGGGAACTCATAAGGAGCTTTGTGAATATGGGGGGTTATATGCACAATTAGCAGAGTTGCAGAAGCAGGGATTGGCAAAATTATGACACTTTCTAAGATGATTACTTTTCTAGTGCGTCAGTATTAATGGAGGATGCCCAAGATTGTGATCAGTACCTTTTCTATACCCTCTGAGGTCCTGGAGGAGATTTACGGAAGGGGTGCCCGTGAGTGTCCTTCTCCTAATGAACAGTTAAAGCTTGTCTTTAGTCAAGAAAGGCCTTTTGATTTGGTAGAGCTTGAACAGTTGCTTGAGTCTGTAGGTTGGAATCGTCGACCAATAAGAAGAGTTCGCAGAGCATTGGACAATAGTTTATTGAAGATTGGCTTATGGAGACATGACCCTAAATATCCTCGACTGATTGGATTTGTTCGCTGTACAGGAGATGGAATTTTAGATGCTACTGTTTGGGACTTAGCAGTTCATCCTCTCTATCAGGGCACTGGACTCGGGAAACAGCTCATGTCATATACCCTTGAACTTTTACGTATTATGGGCGTAGAAAAAGTTACTTTGTTTGCCGACCCTGGAGTGGTTTCATTCTATGAGAAACAAGGTTGGATATTGGAACCAAAAGGCCATCGTTGTGCCTTTTGGTATGCAACTTGAGGCAGATAAAAATAATTTATTTATAATATTCTTGGGCTAGGATTTTGGAAGACTCTCCCCTTTTCCATTTTCTTCTTAAATTAGCATTTTTCCATGATTGTATAAATACATTTGATTTCTCCCAACGCCTACCATTTGTATAGAGTGGTATTCCTAGAGTTTTAATCTTAGAAAAGTTTGATAGTCTTTGAATAAATTCAATGTCTTCCATTAAATTTAATGGTAAATAACCTCCAGCTTTTTGATAAATGTTTTTTTTGATTAATAAACCTTGATCTCCATATGGGCTATTAAAAATCGAACTTCGAATTGCCACTCCTATTTCTAGTAATCTTAGGCTTAATCCTTTTAAAGATATTCGAAAGTTGAAGAAATAAGAATATGGCTCGCTTGATTCTTCTAATATCTTTTTCAACACTACTTTTTCCCAATCTTTTGGGAGACGACTATCAGCATGGAGAAATAAAAGCCATTCCCCTATTGCTTTGCTAGCACCATGGTGCAGTTGCCCTCCTCTATTGGGTTCTGGGAAATTAAGAACTCGGGCTCCAAATAGTTTTGCAATTCTGGTTGTGCAGTCATGACTTCCACTATCAATTACCAGCAAATCTATTTCATAAGGCCATTGTTTTAGATCAGCTAAAAGAAGCGGCAGATTTTTTGCTTCATTAAGGCTTGGCACAATGATGCTAATAGAGCTTTGATTACTCATGCTTGCCAAGGTGAAAGATCCTCAAGAAGATCTAGGTCATTTTGATGGTTTAGTAATTTAAAAGGAATTCCCCTTAATCTTGCTTGTTGCATTGTTTTAGGAAGAACATGTTTTGTACCCCATGGAATACCAGAAAAAATCCATGATGAAATTGGTAGAACAAGTTTCTGAGAGAGACCTATTAGCCAGTAACCACCATCATTAGAGGGCCCTAAAACCAGGTCTTTATGTGTTAAACCTTCAATAGCTTCAATTAGATCTCTTTTGCAAAGAGTAGGGAGGTCAGAACCAATCAGGATAGTTTCGCGCTCTGATCCTGACCTTGGATGAGGTTGATTTTGAATCCTTAAAATTTGCTTCTTCATTCTAATGCCCAAGTCCCCTTTCCCTTGAAGTACTGTCAAAGCAGCACCCTGCCTTGCGCCCCATCTCTTAGCTGCTTGATGAGCTATTCCATCAACGGCCAGTTGAACTTCCAAATGACCTTCTTTTGAAAGGTCATTTGCCACTGTGATTGTGTGTCTGATTAGTTCTCTTTGAATGGAAGAGGCTTTTGCTGAGCCTATGCTTGCTGCCAGTCTCCTTTTGCACCTCCCAATGGCTGGCCATCGGGCCATTACTACAAGAATTGGTCTTGAATGCATTGATATCAGTCCTGACTTAAATGTTTAATACGTTGAATTTCACTCGGAACGGTGGTGGAGTGGGTTCCCTCTTGTAATTTGTCTGAAATGGGCATACCTTCTCTTCTAGACTCTTCCTCCGATTGGTTGGGTTAAGTAACTGTTCGTTGCATCTATTTAGGAGAGGATTCTTGATTTTGCTGCAATTTAGATGAACAGGATTGTTCAAAAAGTGAGAGATGGCAAGGGTAGATGGCTTACGAGAGGCTTTAATCACTTTGAGTGGATTGTCTCAATTAAGACCATCTTGTTTTCTAATTGTGCCTAGATTCGGAGCCTAATAACTAAGTCATGTGGCGCTAACGGGCAAAGAGCTCTGGGATGGGGTGCAGCAAGCCCTTCAGCAAAATCTTAGTAAGCCTACATTTGAGACATGGATACGTCCTGCTCGTTGTGGGGACTTCAAGGATGGGCAGTTGAAATTGGTTGCACCTAATAGTTTTTCTAGTGATTGGCTCCGTAAGAATTACGTAAATACAATTCAGTCAGTTGCGACGGAAATATATGGAGACGAAGTCAAAGTAATTGTGGAAGTAAATGAGGTTGGTCAGGTCTTATCGAATGATCTGCCGATCCCTGTCATAGATCCGCCCACTTATCCATCAGGTACTGATAAGGATCGTTTCTCTGGTTCATCTATTAGTGGGCCCAAGAGAATTCTGCCGGGTTTGAATATGAGATATGTCTTTAATCGTTTTGTTGTTGGCCCAAACAGTCGAATGGCTCATGCTGCAGCCTTGGCTGTAGCAGAAGCGCCTGGGAGAGAGTTTAATCCACTGTTTATCTGTGGAGGGGTTGGGTTAGGTAAGACTCATTTAATGCAAGCTATAGGTCACTATCGCTTGGAGATCGACCCTGAAGCAAAGGTTGCTTATGTCTCAACAGAAACTTTCACTAATGATTTGATTGTGGCCATTCGTAAGGATGGCATGCAAGCATTTAGAGATAGATATAGAGCAGCTGATTTGATTCTTGTAGATGATATTCAATTCATTGAAGGGAAAGAATATACTCAAGAAGAGTTTTTCCATACTTTTAACGCCTTGCATGAAGCAGGTAGGCAGATTGTTCTTGCTAGTGATAGACCACCAAATCAAATTCCTAGACTTCAGGAACGTTTGATTTCTAGATTCTCTATGGGTCTGATTGCAGATATTCAGACACCAGATTTAGAAACTCGAATGGCCATACTTCAGAAAAAGGCAGAACAAGAAAAGATGCGATTACCGCGAGATTTGATTCATTTCATAGCAGGGCGTTTCACTTCTAATATCCGAGAATTAGAGGGTGCATTAACGAGAGCAGTTGCTTTTGCATCAATTACTGGACTTCCAATGACAGTCGAATCAGTGGCCCCAATGTTGGATCCAACAGGGCAGGGAGTAGAAGTAACCCCTCAACAGGTAATTGAAAAGGTTTCAGAAGTCTTTCAGGTTACCTCTGAAGAAATGAGGAGCAGTAGTAGGCGAAGGGCAGTTAGTCAGGCCCGCCAAGTTGGAATGTTTTTAATGCGCCATGGTACTGATTTGAGTTTGCCTCGTATAGGAGAAGCCTTTGGAGGGAAGGACCATACAACTGTTATGTATGCCATAGAGCAGGTAGAAAAGAAGTTGTCTAGTGATCCGCAGATGGCTAGCCTTGTGCAAAAAGTTAAGGATTTGCTACAGATAGACTCACGTAGAAGACGTTAGTTTTTTGTGCTGATTTTTGTTATTAATTATTCTCTTGCTTGCAAGTTAAAAGTTATTTTAGTAAAGAGTTTTGGCCAAAAATAATCCTATTTAGAGTTCCTTATTTGAGATTCCAGGAAAGGTCTGGGATTTTGATCAAGTCGATTTTTTGTTGGTATAGGGGGACCACTTCTCATGCTGTCAATTTTTGCTGTCTCTTCTAGTACTTGCCTCATCCTTCTAGCTGATAAAAGAGGCATGTCTCTAGGAACTGAAATCCTATCTCTTAGATATCGCAAACCAAAAGCACTGCCAGGCTCGGGGGTGCAAGTTTTATTTGTTATTAATTGTGTTAAGGAGGCTCTTAATGGTTGATCAAAATTCTTAGCTCCTAATGGATTAAGAGCCAAGAGTTTGTCCCGATGCTTTAGAACCCTTGTTAGCGCTATTTGTTCAGGCATATCATTTGTGGAATGCTCTTTGTAGGCCCAAGTGGTTTCTTGTTTGCCAAGGCCTTCCCCAATATCTATGGAATGTGAAAAAAGTTTTTGTTGTGGATTTGGATAAGACCAACATCCTCCCATTTGAGGAGGTAAATCATGGGCGTGTGTATGAAAATCTCCTTGAGTGCCTCTATAAATCTCATCTTTTTCAAGTGCCATTAGCCATTCATTAATTGCTGGATGCTCTTGTCGAAGACTAAATCCTTTGTAGTAGGCGAGTGAGGCATTCATTCTTTCGATGTATGGGATAAAGATTACGTCTGCACTACTAGGTATGGGGAATCCTTGCTCATTAGTGGAATTTGAATCTAGCCAAGATCCTTTAATTGAGACCAAATTGTTTTCCATTTCTTCTGCTACTTCCTGAAAATATTTTTTCTTTGCCTCTTCTTGACGTTGAGAATAGAATGGAGTACAGAGCCAAAGGCACCACGCTTGAAATAATTTTCGTTCGAGATTACGTAATTTCATTATATTTAAATCTTCTAAAGGACTCCCTAATGATCCAAAAGTATTTTCAAGTGCAATTAATATTGAATCACTTTCAGTAATAAGCTTCTCATCAAGTTCTAATGCAGGAAGCATTCCAGAAGGTACTTTTTTTAGATACCATGGTTCTTTGCTTCCGTAGCAACGCATAGTCACTTTTTTTACTTTGTAAGGAATTCGTTTCCATTCGAGCCATAACCAGATCTTTTGACAGTAAGGACACCATGCATGATGGTCTCTATATAGGATGACTCTTATATCCTTTCGATCTTGTCCAAAGAGACGCAATGTGGAATAGGGGTTTGTAGGGCCTTGAAATCTATCTTCTTCTTTAGTGCTTATGGAAGTTAATTCTTCCCAGCTAAGGGCTTTTGATGAGGTCTGCTCTACCATAATTAGAACAAGTGTTTTGCTTGCCTTTTTAGGTAATAATTTATCATTTATTAGAAGGATAATAGTATGAGTTTGTGAAGATTCTAATAAGATTTATGATTATTTGTGTTGGCTAGTTTGGATTGGAGAAGTTTTTCTTCTTTTCAGAAAAAAAACTTTTAGCAATTGTTCTTGATTTAATGCTTAAAAGAAGATGAGAATTGATATAGCTCTGATTTGGCTGTGAAAACAACTTTTGATTTGATAGTTCTTGGGGCTGGCTCTGGGGGATTAGCTGCTGCTAAGAGGGCAGCTAGTTATGGAGCAAGAGTTGCGATTGTCGAAGGAGATCGAGTTGGGGGAACTTGCGTAATTCGTGGGTGTGTGCCTAAGAAACTTTTGGTTTATGGTTCGCTTTATAAAGAGCAATTGGAGACTGCCACAAATTTTGGAGTAAATGTAAGGAACTCTTCAATGGATGTTGCAGTCTTATTGTCAAATGTTAGAGATGAAGTAGATCGGCTTAATTTAGTTCATATTGATTTGTTATCAAAGGCTAATGTTGAACTGGTAAGAGGATGGGGTCGTTTTATTAACTCTAATTGTGTTCGTGTATACAAGGAAGAGCCTGATTCTACATATAGAGATCTTTATGCTTCAAAAATATTAATAGCAGTAGGAGGTAATCCACAGCGACCAAGTATTTTAGGTGCGGAATTGGGATGGGTAAGTGATGATATGTTTCTTCAGAAAGATTTCCCACCTCATATTGTTGTTGTTGGAGGAGGGTACATTGCTTGTGAATTTTCAAGCATTCTAAATGGTTTAGGTGTAAATGTTACTCAATTAGTTAGAAGCACTTATTTATTACGTGGATTTGATAGGGAAATTTCAGGAGCCTTATTGGAAGAAATGCAAAATAAAGGAATTAAGATTTACTTTGAACAAGATTTACTTTCGATTCAAGGTAGCTTAGGAGATTTAGAGATAAATACAAAAAATGGAGAGAAGTATTTCTGTGGTGGCTTACTATTTGCTACTGGAAGGTTGCCACTTACTAGTGGATTGAATTTGGATACAGTTGGTATTAATTTGTCTAACAAAAAAATACCTGTGAATAATTTTCAGGAAACAGCAACTTCTAATATTTTTGCAGTTGGTGATGTTACAAACCGGGTCAACCTTACACCTGTTGCTATAGAGGAAGGTAGGGTCTTTGCAGATAGAGTTTTTGGTGGAATTGATAGGAGGATTAACTACAATTTAATAGCTAGTGCTGTATTTAGCAATCCAGAGCTTGCATCTGTTGGCTTGACTGAAGAACAGGCTATTGAATTATATGGTAGTAAGAATTTGAAAATATATCGAACACGTTTTAGGCCAATGTCCAAGGCTTTGTCAAAGAGTGGATCTAAGTGTTTACTTAAGCTTATT
This sequence comes from Prochlorococcus sp. AG-363-B04, assembly GCA_003278465.1. GTDB lineage: Bacteria > Cyanobacteriota > Cyanobacteriia > PCC-6307 > Cyanobiaceae > AG-363-B04. The sequence goes on along the minus strand of QCFC01000010.1, from coordinate 13,136 downwards.
ATTAATAATAATAATAATAAAGTTTTGGGCTGTCATATGTTAGGCGAGAATGCAGCAGAAATAATACAGATGGCCGCAATCCCAGTTGGAATGGGTGCTACAAAGTTTGATTTTGATAAGACTATGGCTTTACATCCAACTGTTGCAGAGGAATTTGTAACAATGATCTGAATGATTATAGGGGATTTGTATTCTTTTCTAATATCAATGAGGGAAGAAGAATCTTATTATTTATACGCTTTTAATTTGTCGCCTTTGGGGATATTTTTTCTTAGTCGGCTCCAGTAGATTAATGTCTGAGTAGTGATTATGATCATTATAGATGGAAGTATTAAGCATAAAACTAGAACTCTAAATTCATCTTGCCACGCTGGTAATGTTCTTGGAATTACTTGTTCTAAAATGTAGAAGATATATAGCCCTAATAGAATACCTCCTTCGAGCCTACTTATTCGACCATTTGTCCAGAATATTGGCATGCAGGCTAATGTTGTTATTATCATTATTGGGAAATCTCTGTTGATAAGTAAGTTGTCCACGAGCAAACCATCATTTCTTGCAAATATTGCGGCACTGCCCAGAACTAGCAATTGGTTAAGTAAACTACTTCCAACTACATTACCTATTGCCAAGTCAGTCTTGCCACGCAGTGCAGCTACTACTGAGGTTATTAATTCAGGCATTGATGTCCCTGCAGAAACAATAGTTAAACCTATTAAGGCTTCACTAACTCCTAAAAGTGTTGCTGCTCCGCTTGCCCCCTTTACTAAAATATTTGACCCGTAACTTAGTAGAAAAATACCTATAATTAAACTTGAAATTGATTTAACCCAACCTCCTGTTGCATTATTACTGTTTATAGAAGGCTCTGCATCTTCTAAGGCTTCAGGCTCCTCTCTTGCAGTTCTTATTTCCCAGACGGTATTAATTAATAGTGCAATTAATAGAGCTAAACCTGATTGCCAGGTCACGCGGCCTGATGATGCCATCCCCCAGACAGCACATGAAACTGCTAATAATAAAGGTACATCTCTTTTGACTAGACGACTTTCTACCTTTAATGGCAGTATTAGCGCACTACTGCCAAGAACAACCATTACATTAAATATATTACTACCTACAACATTGCTGACAGCTAGTGCATCAGAACCTTGAATGACTGAGCTTACGCTAACAAATAGTTCCGGGGCGCTAGTGCCTAGCGAAACTATTGTTAGGCCAATTACAAGTTGTGGTATCCCTAGGATTAAGGCAAGAGCAACTGACCCTTGGACAAAGAGTTCTCCACCTCCAAACAAAAGTGCTATACCTATCATTACTTCTATAGCTGAGTTAATAAATGGAGACATGGATTCAAAGGATTTCAGTGATTTTGATGGTGCTAGATACCTGGCTATTTAGGCATTAAGCTAATCAAGCTGTTTAGAATTATCTAATCTTATGGAGCTATGGAATTCAAGAACTTTTAACACAATAATAGAGTATTGCATTGCTATTCTCTTAGTCAAAGAAGAATGTTCTTTTATTTTTAAGACATATTATGATTGTATTATACATGATGCTATATTACCTCATGAATAATACAATCAATACTATGCTAAATTTGAGAGATTGAGTAGAGACTTATTCCTACTGATAAGTTCTTATTGATTTCAGGATTAATGGATCAAAACTGTGACGCAGATAAAATCATTTTACGACAGCCAGATGATTGGCATGTGCACTTTAGAGATGGAGCTGTATTGAGAGCAGTTGTAAAGAATACGGCGAGCATTTTTAATCGTGCAATTGTGATGCCAAATTTACAGCCCCCAATTACTAGTGTTGAGGCGGCATTTTCATATCGTAGAAGGATTATGGAGGCAATCCCAGATGGGGTAATTTTTACACCTTTGATGACAGTTTATTTAACTGATGATCTACCTATAGATGTAATAGAGAGAGGATTTCAAGCTGGACTCTTTACAGCAGCAAAGCTTTACCCAGCTAATTCAACAACCAATTCTTCAGAGGGTGTTAGTGATCTTAAAGAAATAGACTCTATTCTGGAGACAATGCAAAAAATAGGACTTCCTTTACTTGTTCATGGAGAAGTGGTTGATCAAGAAGTTGACATTTTTGATAGAGAAGCAGTTTTTATTGAGCGACACTTAATTCATTTGTTAGAGCGTTATCCTGCCTTGCGAGTAGTGATGGAACATATAACAACTGAGCAGGCCGTTCAATTTGTAGAAGCTAATTCTTCGAGATTGGCTGCAACAATTACCCCACATCATTTACATATAAATCGAAATGCAATGTTTGCTGGTGGCTTGCGGAGTGATTATTTTTGTTTGCCTGTAGTAAAGCGAGAACATCATCGTCGGGCTCTTCGTAAGGCGGCAACGAGTGGAAATTCATGTTTTTTTCTTGGTACTGACTCTGCACCTCATTTACGTTCTTTCAAAGAGAGTTCTTGTGGTTGTGCAGGTATTTTTAATGCTCCAAATGCTTTAGAAAGTTATGCACAGGTTTTTGAGGAAGAAGGAAAGCTCCACAAGCTTCAAGGCTTTGCTAGCGAATTTGGCCCTGCTTTCTATGGATTACCTTTGAATACTGGTTCAGTTACCCTTGTTCGAAGAGAGCAGGTGATTCCAGAATTTTTCGAAGTAAATAATGGTTTAGGAAGTAAGGAAAAAATAGTGCCTTTTCATGCTGGTGAGACATTGAATTGGTCCGTTTTAGGACTCAAGGAAGCGTTGGAATGATTAGAAAAGGTTTAGAAGTCGTTGGAATTTATTTTTTTAAAAGCTTTGAAATGTAAAAAAATCAGTGGGATTTCTTAGCTTTTGCTAATGGGGGCAGGGGGACTTGAACCCCCACATCCTTTTCAGGATAAGCGATTTTAAGTCGCTTGCGTCTACCAATTCCGCCATGCCCCCAACATTTATGGGCTAGAGCCCGAAATAACATCTTAGATTTCTAAGAGCTATTTTTCAAAAGTGTTTATGCAGGCTTTAGGAAGCCAAATGAATAACAGTTCATTGTTGGTGCTCGGCATTTATGCATTTTTGGGCCTCGCCTATCTGGTTGTGGTTCCATTGTTCCTTTATTTTTGGATGAACACTCGTTGGACGATAATGGGTAAGGTCGAACGTCTGGTGATTTATGGGTTGGTGTTTTTGTTCTTTCCTGGATTGATTGTGTTTTCACCTCTGTTAAATCTACGTTCAAACGGTCAGAGCGAGGTTTGAAAAATTGACACGTGCAAAGGTCATACAGCTGGGCTTACTAGTTTTAGCACTAGGCGCAATTGTATATGAGGGTTTCAGATTTATCGGTTTAGATGGGGCTTCTTCAGGAATTGCTTCGGAAGCTCTTCTGGTTGCACTAGTGGTCATATGGATAGGAACTTATCTGGTGAGAGTCGTCAGAGGAAAAATGACTTTCAATGAGCAACGTGAGCGTTACTTAAAAGCTTTTATAGAACTTAGTGATGCTGAACTCCAGGCCCGCTTTGAATCCATGTCTGAAGAAGAGCAGAATAGATTTTTAACAGAGCTGGATAGCGAGACTAAACCTAATGAAACTAATTTATCTTGAATTATTGTTCTTTGAGTATTGTGGGTTCTTATAAGTTTAATAATTGATAAGGGAGGTTATTCGGTGAATGCCACCAAAAACAAGCACTTGATCTCTAATCGTTTCAATCAGGCAAAGGATGAAAACCGTATTGCCTTAATGCCTTTTCTGATGGCAGGAGATCCAGATTTAGCAACTACTGCAGAATTACTACTAAGACTTCAGGATTCTGGTGCAGACATTATTGAATTAGGAATTCCTTATAGTGATCCTCTTGCAGATGGACCTGTAATACAAGCAGCAGCATCTCGTGCTTTAAAAGCGGGAACAACGCCTAAGAAGGTTCTTGATATGTTGTCTTCTTTAAAGGGTAGATTATCTATTCCAATTATTTTATTTACTTATACCAATCCATTACTTAACATTGGAATGGATAGATTCTGTGCTGAAGCAGCTAAGGCAGGTGCTTCCGGAATTGTTGTGCCTGATCTCCCGCTTGAAGAAGCTGATCAATTTTCACCTTTAGCTGCAGAATTTGGTCTTGATTTGGTTTTGTTAGTAGCACCTACAACTCCACTAGAAAGGATGAAAAGAATCTCGCAAAAGAGTAGAGGCTTTACCTATTTAGTAACTGTGACTGGTGTTACAGGGGAGCGCCAAGAGTTAGAGGGAAATGTAGAGTCCTTGGTTGAAAAACTAAGGTCATCAAGTCCAATTCCAGTTGCTGTTGGATTTGGTATTTCAGGCCCTGAGCAGGTAATTAAGGTTAGGCAATGGGGAGCCGATGGGGCAATTGTAGGGAGTGCATTTGTTAATCGTATTGCAAAGTCATCATCTGGAAGAGTTGCTGATGAAGTAGGTGAATTTTGTCAAGCTTTAAGGAAGGCAGCGGGATAACTATGTAATACCAGTATGACAACTGAAGGTTGGTTATTCATAAAAAAAGAAGGTTCTGAACGCTTTCAGAACCTTCTTTTTCGTGAATATATCCCTGATGTTTATGTATTGATATAATGAATTATATCAATCAATCTTCGTCATCTTCATTTGAACCTGCGGGGATAAGTCTTATTTGCTTTCTTCCTAGTTTGATTTCAAAATCATCTCCTGGCTTTAAGTCAAGGAGAGCTGTATAAGCTTTACCTATGAGTAAATTACCATTGCCTTGAACTGTTGCTACATAGCTAAGTTTACGCCCACCTTTACCAACACCAGTAACACCAGTAGCTCCAAGACTCATGCCTTTTGCTTCAAGTAGAGCCTCATAGAAAGCAGTAAAGTTTAGACGCTCCCCTCCATCTTTTTTGGTGGAAACATATCCAGCAGCACGTACTAGATCAGATTTGCTTACATCACCAAGTTCTTTGACCTTAGATAGAAGGTCGCTACCAGTTAGCATGATTCGTTAAATTAGAGATCTACCTAAACAACATAGCGTTTAATGTGCACTTTGTGCCATTATTTAGACGCTAATTTTTCACAATTAATTACACCCTGACACTATGACTAGTTTTGTTCTTTGGGGAACTTACTGCGAAAATGCTTTGCAAAAGCGAACCCCTTTTCGAGAGGAGCATCTAAGAAGGCTTTCACTTCTTAAGGATAAAGGGATTTTGATTACCTTAGGGCCAACTAAAAATAGTAGTCATGTGTTTGGTATTTTTGAATGCGAGAGTTTAGATTTACTTCGTGAGATTCTTGAAGAAGACATTTATTGGAAAGAAGGTATTTGGACTAACTTGAAGATTTATCCTTGGGTCCAAGCATTTTGAACTTGGGTCCATATCCAGTTAGCTATAAGCTGATCACCATCTTTGCCTAAAACTTCTTCGTAACCATTCATACTTCCTATGCCTTCCCTTGCTACTCTGGCAATTGATTCTGGGTTATCTAGACCGGCACGTTGTAAGGCCTTTAGTTTTAAGGTTTTTCTTCTCCTAATGATATTTCCTCCGTTTATATGACAACCAGAGCAGTGTTTAATGAAAAGTTCTTCTCCTACAGTGTTGTCTATTGCAAAAGCACTAGCAGGTAGCAATATCAGTAAGCTAAAAAGTAGAAATCCACCTATCGCTTTTAAAATAAGTTTGCGAACCCTCCCGTACCCAAAGATCATAATCCTCATTAATTTCATCCTAGTAATTACTTCTCCCTTCTAACACGATTAAGGAAGATGATATCTCTGGTTTGGTTTTTTAAAAAAAATAAGAACACCATATATGGACAAAATTGTTTGGAATCTTCTAGATAATGGTGTCCGTATAGGGAGGTCTTCGTAATCTGAAACGCCTTTTTTTATAGACTGGACAACAGTTTAATGTTGTTTCTTGCAAGTTTCTTTCTAGCCTCTATTGAACTTAGTAAAGCTTTTGTTGTATTGGTTGTGAATTGGATATGTTCTGTTTCATGAGTATATGCCACCAAATAGAGAGGAAAATTTTATGACTGATGTAGACCTACAACGATTTCTCCTGAAGGTTGATCAGTTGCAAAAGATGGCTTCTTCTCTTGAGGATGTTCAGGGAAGGAAGGATGAATTGTCCTCTTGCAAAGATCACAATGAGGTTGTGGAGCTAGCAAGATCATGGGGGTTTGAAATTGGTCGACGCTGGGGTGAACTTGAACCAGCATCTGATTTTCAAGGAGTAGAAAATTTGCTAAGGGAGCCGGTTCCATCAACTGGCCATGAAACTAATCGCGTCCTTCATTTTGGGAAAGGTTGGCGGCTCGAGTTGATTGTTTCTTGTGCTGCATGCAGCCAGGAAAACTTTTGGTATGAACAAGAGGAGCATGAATGGATATTAATTCTTAGAGGTAGCGCCAGGTTGCGGTTTAAAAAAGATAATCATATTGTTGATCTAAATGTCGGTGATCAATTGCATTTATTGCCTTATAGCTCTCATCGTGTAGAGCATACTGATTCTGGAAGTGGAACAATTTGGCTGGCTTTATTTTGGGACGAACAACTCTAATGACTTCTAATATTAAATTCTTATATAGATAATACATCTTGCTATTTAATGAAGCATTATCAATTAAACTTCACTGCAATCATCTCTAATGGTTTGCAGCAGGAAATCAAGTTGATTAAAGGGATCCATAGAACCCATAGAATCCATAGAAGCTTTACTTTGATCACCATTATCTATTTTCTTGCCTGCGTCTTCTTCATACCATTCAGCTTCAATTGCGCAAAGCCGAGCAGCAACTTTAATAATCCCTCCTGCCCGGTATTCTTTTTCAATAACTTCTAATAAGGCAGGCATTCGTGAAGAAAGGGCATTAAGGCTCTGACGTAAGTCTGCTTGAGTACGATTTTGTTGTTTAAGCCAATCCTTAATAAGACTGGATAGCTCTTCTTCTTCTTGGGAGGACCATGTTTTCATTAGCGAATGATAGGGAACCATTTGTCTAGTTTTAGCTCTGCCCTTCTTCTTATTGCTGGAGTCATGTTATTGCTCCAAACACTTAGGGCAGCAGTTAATGCAACTAAATCATCACTAAAACCAGCCACAGGAATGAAGTCTGGCATTAGGTCTATTGGGACTAATAAATATGTTAGTGCTGCAATCATTGTGACTCTAGCTTGAGCCGGTGTTGTTGGATCGATAAGCATTTCCATGGCTTCAAATGCTGGCTTGGCGATGATTCGACCAGCCCTTTTTATAACCTTCAGAAATACTTCCTCATCTATTACGGAGCTATCAATAACAGTTGCATCAACTGTTTTGTTGGCTGATTGTGATTCAGGATTCATGGGAAAAAGTCGAAAGCATTTAAATGATTGGAGATTTGTATTTCATCATGTCATGTATGTATTTGAGATGGGTGGTTTTAGTAGGAGGTATTACTAATTATTATCATTTATATTGCTCTCTAATAGACCAGTTTGGATTCCAGTTTTACGAAGTTTGCGAATACCTCTGTGAACAACTTGTCTACAGTATTCTCTACTACAATTCATGTGACGTGCTACTTCTGCCAAGGTTCGCCATTCATTCGAACCATCCAAACCAAATCTAAGTGTTATTACCATCCTTTCTTTTGGAGTTAGGTTTGCACAATTTATTAAGGTCCAAACAGATTCGCTGCGCTCCGCCAATTCAGCTAGTTCCATTGGCGCGACTTGTTCGCTAGGTAAAACATCTCCCAGCTCTGATGGGTCTACTTTTGACCTGATAACCCCTTGAAGACTTAAGGTGATACTTCTTAATTCGCAGGCCATGAGCTCTTCGACTTCTTGAAGAGGAACTTTCATTAAGCTTGCAATTTGGCGTGCAGTTGGCGTGTTTCCATTCGCTTGCATTAGTTTTGATTTTGCAGCTCTTAGTTTGGTTAACTTTTCATTCACATTCACTGGGATTCGGATGGTTCTACTTTGGGTAGATAGTGCTCTGTTAAGTCCTTGACGGATCCACCAATAAGCATATGTAGAAAACCGATGCCCTCTTGTTGGGTCATATTTTTCTACTGCTCTTGTCAGACCTAAAGTCCCTTCTTGTATGAGGTCAAGCAGTTCAAGCCCTTTCCCTTGATAACGTTTAGCTAAATTGACTACCAATCTTAAGTTTGATGTGATCATGTGATTTTTAGCTTTTTCCCCTATACGAATTGTTTTGCGTTCTTCCGCTGAGTATTCACATTTAGGTCCTTTCCCTCCGGCCATTTGACAGCGATCAGTTATTGCCACCATTGCTTGTACTTTTCGTCCCATCGTCAGCTCTTCCTCGGGAGTTAAAAGTTGGTGGCGTCCAATTTCACTGAGGAATGCACTTAATGAACTCACCATAAGAGTCTTAGTTCTTATTTGAACCTAGAGGCAAAGTCTTTGCATCTTTATTGTGTAAGAAAGAGTTCGGAATTCATTTTTTATTCTTTATTGAACATCTCATTTGAGATTTGAGGATTCTTCACCCACCTTGTCCTCTACTAAGACTGAGTTTTCTTTTTCCAAGCTAGATCAGCCTAATGAGATAATGATTGAATTTATTTCTTTCTTGTTAGGGAATTTGCTAATGCCTGAAATCACCCAAAATGCCTTGGTTGCCTATTTGCATTATCTAAGCTTCATGATTTGTTTTGCAAGTTTGGTTCTTGAGAGGAAATTGTTGAAGGCTGATCCAAACCGATTTGAAGCCATTTCAATGCTTGTGACTGATGTGTTTTATGGTGTTGCCGGTTTGACATTATTGATTACAGGGATTTTAAGAGTATTGTATTTTGGCCAAGGCAGTTATTTTTACACTCAGAACCCTATATTTTGGTGGAAAGTTGGGACTTTTATATTTGTTGGATTATTGTCTCTTTACCCTACCATTACATATATATTTTGGGCTTTTCCCCTTAGTAAAGGAGAATTGCCTAAGCTAAGTCTTCAAAAGACTTCTCGACTAGGAATAATAATAAATATTGAGATTATTGGATTCGCTCTTATTCCTGTTTTTGCGACTTTTATGTCTAGAGGTATTGGTTTGAATTCTTAGCTTGATACTCTATATCTATCTCTTCCGAGTGACGCTAGATTGTATGTATCATGTTCAATAGTCTGTAGGAGTTGGATTAATTCTTTTTCTTAGAAGCGCCTCGGTCCTCCTCTCCTATTAGCTAAAATTTCTAAAACACGTCTTAAATCAACGTTTTTGTTTGCAAGGGCTACTTCTAAATGAAAGATAAGATCTGCAGCCTCATTAGCTATTGATTCCGAGTTATTTTCCATGCAAGCCATAACAAATTCAGTACTTTCTTCTCCAATTTTCTTTAAGATCAGATTGTCTCCTTCGTTGAATAAATGCTTGGTATAGCTCCCAGCAACCTCTGAGTTAAGACGGCTTTTGATTGTGGCGAAGAGGTCACTGCAAATATTTGAGGGTGGTTCCTTTGAAAGGACAGAGTCCGGCTCAGTATCTTCTGCTTGATTAAAAAAACAACTTCGTTCACCTGTATGACAAGCAACATTACCGGTTTGTTCAATTGTTATAAGTAATACATCAGAGTCGCAATCGTATCTAATGCCTTTGAGGGTTTGGGTGTGACCACTTGTTGATCCTTTATGCCAGAGTTCCTGTCGGGTTCGACTCCAATAGTGAACCTCTCCACTTTTAATGGTGTGTTCAATGGCAGATCGATTCATCCAGGCAAGCATGAGTACTGTTCCATCGATCCAATCTTGTGCAATGGCAGGAATTAGGCCATTTTCATTGAAACGAAGTTGGTCTATGAAATCAGTTTTAAAGCGGTGCATTTTTCTTCAATAGAATTAAAAATTGGGTGCTGATCCTTTGCTTTGATTTTTTATCGATGATTTAAATGCTCATGAATCTTTTTAAATACACCTGTAGCAAGCATTTTAAAGATTATCCCTGTTCTCACAGGCAATGGAAACATTCTGGACATTGTCGATTTGTACATGGCTACAGTAGAAGCTTCATTGTTTTTTTTGTGGCGAAAGAACTTGATGATTATGGGTTTGTGGTTGATTTCTCTAGCTTGAGTCCCTTAGAAGAAAAGATTAGAGCGCAATTTGATCATACTTTTTTGGTTAATCAGGACGATCCACTTCTAATGGAATGGAAGAGTCTTCATGATCGCGGGGCGTTGGACTTGAGAATTATGAGAAATGTCGGAATGGAAGCCAGTGCAGAGCTTGTATGGGAATGGTCTAATTCCCTTTTGCACAGTAGAGATAGTGGCAGATCTTGTTGTTGGCGTGTTGATGCTAGAGAAAACGAGATAAATACTGCTAGTTTTGAGTGCCTTCCTGATTGGTTCAAGGGAGCCCTTTAGAGTAGGTATAAAGTCTTAATCTCTAACGGGCTTTTGTGAATCCAGGTATAAGAAAATTGAAGTAACCTTATCTTATGTCTACTATTTAAGGCATGAAAGTTTGCAGTTTATCGTAATTATTTACTGGCTAATATTGTTGAGGATTAATTAAACCAAATCTCATTTTACAAAGGAAGGCTAGTCTCTTTAAGTTTTCTGAGATTAAGTATCTGCATATGATTTTCTTGGCTTCTTTTCTACCGATTATTTGTTAATATTTACTTGGGAAGGATTTGTAACTTCAATTGGCTTGTTGATCTCTTGGATTTGAATACACCTACAATCTTGCCTTTGATAGGTTTTCTTATAGATTGTTCAGCTATAGATATTTGCATGATTTTTCTTTTTTCGTGAATCTTCTGAGCGGAGATGATCGTTCAGCGGAAGTTAATAGAGAGAGTATCCTATTAACAGTGTCAATATCCTTAGTCAAACTTTAATTAAACTCAAGCCTGTTGTCTTTTTCCTTTACTATTATATTCTGACCATTTGAATATTGATTTCTTAGGATGAGTTTTGCTATAGGTGTTTCCAGTTCACGTTGTAGCGCTCTTTTTAGAGGCCTGGCCCCATATATTGGATCAAATCCTTTTCTGGCAAGCCACTCGGTAGCTGAATTACTGATTTCTAAATCTAAATTAAGTTCGTTAAGTCTTTCCCTAATCTTTACCACCTGCAGATTAACAATTTTTTTTAATTCATTTATCCCTAACCTATGAAAAATTGATACCTCGTCTAGGCGATTGAGGAACTCTGGTCTAAAGGTTTCTTGTAAAGCCTTGTTTACTGTATCCTCTATCTTTTGGTAATTATTATCTTCATGGGATAGATTAATAATTGAATCGCTACCTATATTACTAGTAATTATGATTATTGTGTTTGTAAAATTTATTGTTCGACCTTGCCCATCTGTAACTCTACCATCATCAAGGATTTGAAGCATGATATTAAAGACATCTTTGTGAGCCTTTTCTATTTCGTCAAAAAGAATTACAGCGTATGGACGTCTTCTTATTGACTCCGTTAATTGCCCTCCTGCTTCATAGCCAATATATCCAGGTGGGGCTCCTATTAAGCGGCTTACAGAGTGTTTTTCCATATATTCAGACATGTCAATTCGAATTAAAGAATTTTCGCTGTCAAATAATTCTGAAGCAAGTACTTTTGAAAGTTCTGTCTTCCCTACACCAGTGGGGCCAAGAAAAAGAAAGCTTGCTATAGGTCTGCATGGGTCGCTCAAACCTGCTCTGGATCTTTGAATTGCATCTGCTATAACTTGAACTGCTTTTTCTTGACCAATAACACGTTTATTAAGTGTCGATTGAAGTTGAAGAAGTTTCTCCATTTCTGATTGAACTAATCTTGAAACTGGGATGCCAGTCCATTTACCCACAACTTCTGCAATATCTTCTTCGATGACTTCTTCTCTAAGAATTGATCTTTGTTTGTTTTTATTCTCTTCAGCTAAATTGTTCTCTCTATTGGCAAGTTCTTTCTGTAGATCGCAAAGAGTACCATATTCAAGTTCGGCGGCTTTATTAAGATCATAATTCCGCTTTGACTGTTCTATTTGTAATTGAACTTGTTCTATCTCCTCTTTAAATGAGGAGATCTGATTTATTGCATCCTTTTCTTGTTGCCATTGCTCTTTTAGGAGTCTTTGGACTCCTGATAATTCAGTTAACTCACGATGAAGTTTCTTAAGTCGTTCTTTACTTGCGGAATCTGACTCTTGTTGTAGAGAAAGCTTCTCCATTTCAATTTGCAGAATTTTTCGATCGACTTCATCTATTTCTTCAGGTTTTGATGTGATATCCATTTTTAATTTTGCTGCTGATTCGTCAATAAGATCAATTGCTTTGTCAGGAAGAAACCGATCTGCGATGTAGCGGTTACTGAGGACAGCGGCAGCAACAAGTGCGCTGTCTGCAATTCGCACACCATGATGGACTTCATAACGCTCTTTAAGACCTCTAAGAATTGAAATAGTATCTTCAACTGTGGGTTGATTTATTAATACCTGCTGAAATCTTCTTTCTAGTGCAGGATCTTTTTCAATGTGTTGCTTATGTTCGTTGATAGTTGTTGCACCAATGCATCGAAGCTCCCCTCTGGCAAGCATGGGTTTAAGCAGGTTACTAGCATCCATAGCCCCTCCTGTAGCCCCAGCCCCAACAACAGTATGAATTTCATCTATAAAAAGAACGATTTGGCCGTCAGAGCCCGTAACTTCTTTTAGGACTGCTTTTAGCCTCTCTTCGAATTCACCTCGGTATTTTGCACCTGCAATTAATGCCCCCATATCTAATGCAATTAATTGACGGTTTTCTAAGGCTGATGGGACGTCACCATTGACAATCCTTTGCGCAAGTCCTTCCACAATTGCAGTTTTTCCTACACCTGGTTCACCTATTAATACAGGATTATTTTTTGTTCTTCGGCTAAGAATTTGAATTGTTCTCCTAATCTCATCGTCTCTACCTATTACAGGATCTAATTTGCCTTCTCGAGCGGATTTAGTGAGATCTCTTCCGTATTTTTCTAGGGATTCATATTTTGACTCGGGATTTTGATCAGTCACTTTTTGGTTACCACGTATAGAATCGATTTCTTTGCTTAAAGTCTTTGCGTCTAAGCCTGATTTGTTGAGTATATCTTTAACGCAACGTTTGTCTTTTGCTAGTGAAAGCAATAGATGCTCAACTGCAATATATTCATCTTCTTGTGATTCTTGGATTTTGACTGCTTGTTCA
>QCFC01000009.1 GCA_003278465.1 Prochlorococcus sp. AG-363-B04 | reverse complement strand
CATTAATAAGAGCAAAAATGAAAGCCGAAGGGTTACAAGAAGGGAGTGGGGTTCCAGGGAAAGACTTGTCTTCATATGACCGAGATGAGATCTGGGGTCTAATCCAAGTGACTAGCTGTTTCCCTGAGATGCGAAGCAAACCAAGAGCAATGAAGCCAAATGCTCCTAGCAAAAAGAAATCCTTAATTGCTTGGATACTGATTGCAATAGCTCTGAGCGGTGGAATGGTCTTGTATTACCGCCAATTTCCATCGCCAGATACAAGAAGAGAGTTATCAGTAGATGCAATGTTTGCTGATTAAGTTACGAAACCGTCCTTAATATGAAAACGGCAATGAATCCATCACTGGTCCTTAATTCAAAAATGCGGCGCTTTTTACTATTTGCATTAACTGCTGGAATTGCTTTACCACTAGTCGCCTGTAGTTCCAAGAAAGAAACATCTGCAAATGTTGAACCTGTAATTGTCGAAACTCTTATAAGTGCGACTGAGTCATGGAATGGAGATTCTTATGACTATTCAAAAGGCAAAGCGCAAATGACACTTCAGAGAATCACTGCTCAACCAGGTTTTAAAACACCTCTTCATTTCCACTCACAACCAGGAATTGCCTATGTGGTGAAAGGGAACCTTTCCTGTGGAACCCTCAATGGCAAAGCACTAAAAGTAGGTCCTGGAGAAAGTTTCGCCACTCCTCAAAACAGTGTTCATTATTGCGAAAGTGTTGGTGATGAAGCTGCATTAGTTTTTGTTGCTTCTGCAGGAGTCAAAGGACAAAAAGTAACTGTTCCTTATAAGAAGTAAGAGGATGAAAAACAATCCACATTATTTCTAAGTTAACTCTGTCCGAACCCTAAAATCCCCGAGATCAACTGGTATGACAACTATTAACTACTGGCTAATGAAAAGCGGCATTTGAGTGGTGGACTGCGATCTCAAGGAATTACGATATTTGGTTTACACAAAGTTCACACCATGCTTATTTACTTCAACTAAGAGACGCCTAGTGCATAGATAGAGGCAAGCTGCATGTGCTGATATTTAGGGTTGATGTTCAGACCATTCCATTAGGCAGACAGCCAATGGCTGGATCAGCTTTGTTTTTTTATTTGGCCTCAAATTTCGCTAATTCATCAAATAGCGAGCCAGTCCAAGTGCAATACATAGACCTATTCCAACGTTCCATATCAAAGCTTGATTTCTTAGAAGCCAGCGCATTATTCCTTTTGAAGCCTTGGTTTTAGAGATCAGAGCCTTTAAGGATTTTACTGGGATCTCTCGCTTTGTAATGATGTTCTCTAGATGAACTAGATTGAAAGTAGACCTACTAAGGGTGGAAATTTTGGGTTTTCAATGGGGTACAAGTTATTACATCTCAAAAGCACCTGTCACATGGCAAGAAGGAGAGGATTATGCCGTATCTCTAGGAGGTCATCTAGTTTCTATAAATAGCGCTGATGAGGAGAGCTTCCTTAAAGCTAATTTCGAAAGAGGCTGGATTGGTTTAACCGACGAAGGTACAGAAGGGGACTGGAGATGGACAGACGGATCACCTATTACTTATACCAATTGGGGGCCAGGGCAGCCAGACAACAGTAGAGGCATACAACATTACGGGCAGGTATGGGATGGATCAGGCAGTTGGGATGACGCTGAAGAAGACACAGCCGCTCAGGCAATCCAATTCAATAAGCCTGCAATTATCGAAATACCCCTTTCCTATTTTTCAGTTTCAGATGCAACAGTAGAAGAAGGAGATGTAGCAAGCATTACGGTATCGAGAACAGGTAATAGTCAATCAACGCAAATTATTAATTTACAAACAACAGGAGATTCAGCTGCTGTTGGTAGTGATTTTACAAGTGTTACTCAATCACTAACATTTGCGGCAGGAGAGACATCAAAAACAGTTTCGATTAGCACCACAGAGGACACTACTGTTGAAAACAATGAAAGTTTTTCGATAACACTTACGGAAGGGTCAAATACTGTTCCTGCAGTGATGACTGATGCGAATGCAACAGTCATTATTACCGACGATGACACCCCTATATACTCCTTATCAACCTCAGCCTCAAGTATCAATGAAGGTGCAACATTAACCAGCACAGTTAGCACCACTAATGTTTCACAAGGAACCACACTTTATTGGTCAGCATCCGGTACTGGGATTAATTCCTCGGACTTTTCTTCTGGAGGCTTAAGAGGTTCTGGTACCGTTGGTAGTGATGGCAATTTCACCTTTACCCATACTCTTGCAAATGATACAACTACAGAAGGGGTAGAAACCTTAAACATCAAGGTATTTAGTGACTCAGCCCTTACAACTCAAGTTGGCAGTACGGCAACGGTCACGATCAACGATACCTCTACAACTGCAGCCTCCTATTACTCAATTAGTGATGCACAATCCTATGAAGGGGATACTATTAGTGCTCTTGTAACTCGGACCGGAAATCTAACAACTGCTCAAGATTTAACCATCACTTTAAGTAACGGAACTGCGTTTCAAAGTTATGATTATTATTCACGTCCTCAAACTTTTAGTTTTAGCGCTGGAGAATCAGCAAACTATCTAACTGTTTCCACAATTGAAGATACTTTAGTAGAACCAGATGAATCGTTTACTGTTTCACTTTCGTCTGCCAATACAGCCGCACTATTTACAGATTCAAGTGCAACATTAACGATCTTAAATGACGACACAGCACCCACGACCATTACTAGTATCACCAATACGACCATTAATAATAATCAGACCTACCTTACTTACAACAACTACTCCGTTGATAACTCCACGACCTACCACATCACGGTTGGCGGCAGCAACAATACCGTTGTAGGTGGCGACAACAATTCGGTGGGCAATTCCACCACAATCACATCCATTAGTTCTGATTATTCCTACATCGGTGGAGGAAGTGCTGACCGCTTAGTGGGTTCTGTTGGTGCCAACGACAAATCCTGGGCGCATGACTACTTTGATGCGGGCGCAGGTGATGACTTCATTGGTGGTGGTGGTGGTCGCGATGTGATGAAAGCTGGTTCTGGTAATGATGAGCTCCGGGCTGGCCATGGCCACGACGTCCTTGATGGTGGTACCGGTGCTGACATCCTTTACGGCGGTGGCGGAAGGAATACTTACAACAACAATGATGATGGTTCTATAGATGAGCTTTATGTTCTCTCTGATTACCATTCTCATGGCTATGAATGGGGAAGACTTCATAACGGCGCCAATGCCGATACCATCGCCTCTTTAGGTACTGAAGACCGCATTACGATTTTGGGAGTCACCACCGATGAACTCTCTCTGAAGCAACTCAACGATGGTGTCGGCATCTTTGCCGAAGGATCACTAGAAGCCATCGTCACCGATGACGCTTGGAACACCACTAACTTGGCCAATAGCGTTTATGGCGATGCCACAAGGTTCTGGTAATTCTTGATCAAACTCTGAGTCAAAATAAAGGCAGGCTTAAGAACTGCTAGCCGGTTCCATACACACCAAATACACACCCTGTAATCCACTAAAAACCCTTGCTATGACTGAGAATATCTCCTATTGGCTAATGAAATAGTGCATTTGAGTAGTGGAAAGGGATTACAAGGAAACGCTAAAACAAATACAAACTAAATACCAACCATGCTTATTTCAAAGTACTGATTGAGGAATGGGTAAAAATGGAAGAAGAAATGCCTCTTGCTAATCAAGAAGAGAAAAAAGAAAAGGATGAAAACTTGCTACTGAATTATGAATGCGACAAAGATGACGATGGTGTCGACTGGGAAACCTAAGAGAACAAAGGAATGACATATCGCATCACCAGACACGATGGAGAAGAAGACGAGATCACCTCTCAGGATTTCGACAACTACGACGATGCCTATGACTTAATTGAGGAGGTCTGCGGAGATATGTGCTGCTCAGATGCTGACTACGAAGACCATCCTCACTATGAAATTGTTGAAGTGAAAGATGGTCTTATTGAACCTTGAATCAATCGTTACTACATTGAGTCTCTAACACGGAAACCCAAACATCTCAATCTCTTCTCTATCTAAAAGTTTTTCGAACGCCTGCCTTTCTTGATTAAAAGTAGCTCTGGCTGAATAACGGATTAGTTCAATTGCATAAGTGGACAGGAATGGCATTGAAGCAATTGGCGTGACTCATCTAAAGTCACCAATAAAAGTATTCTCATCAAGAAGTAATTAACACTATTTAAATAAATCTGCGGATATATGGCTCACCAACCCATTCACTATGCATTGAGTAGATAATTCAATTGCTATGGCTCGAAGAAAAGATCGTCTCAAAAATAATTCACCTGGTCCATTTTTGTGGACTCAAGCTGCATTGATTGTGGTAGTTGCTGGCACATAGACCCGGCACACTTTGCACCAACTGGGAGCAGTTCTTACGTTCACACTCAGCCAAATGGACAACAAGAAATTGGGAAGGCTCTTTTGGCCCTGATCGATTGTCCTGTTGCAGCAATCGGTGCTCCAGAAAACTTGACTGCAAACTTACCTGCTGATGTTTTTCCAATACTGGTTACCAAACATCCTGCAGGAGATGTCTATTACTGCGGTTGGAGTTCAAAACGTAGTTTTGGCGCCAGCAGTTGGCTAATTCAAGGTGCAGAAGGCAACGTGCTTATCGACTCCCCTCGCTGGAGTGCTCCACTTGCCAAACAAATCAAAAAGATGGGTGGTATTAACCAAATAGTTCTAACTCATCGAGATGATGTAGCAGACCACGCAAATTGGGCCAAAGCTTTTAACTGTGAAAGGTGGATTCACCAAGATGATGCAGATGCAGCGCCTGAAGCAGAAAAGCAAGTCATAGGACTTGATGCTCTCGCTCTTCGAAAGAGCCTTAAGTTAATTCCAACGCCTGGGCATACAAAAGGATCAATGGTCGCTGTACTTGGTGATCAACAACAAATTTTGTTTAGTGGAGATCACCTTTGGTGGAATCCCAAAAAGTCAGTAATAGTTGCATCAAAAGATTATTGCTGGTGGAATTGGACCGAGCAATTGAAATCAGTAGAAAGGCTTCTCGATCTAGAAGTTCACTGGTTACTACCTGGGCATGGATATGCCCATCAATTCATGCCAGGACAATGGAACGAGGCGCTCCAACAAACATTGCGTCATGCAGCAAAAACAACCTCAACTGGACAGATTTAGGAGTTCGACAACTACAACGATGCCTACGACTTAATTGAAGAGGTCTGCGGAGACATGTGCTGTTCTTAGTAAAAACTCAGAAAAAAAAAGACCCTTGCTATGACCGAGAATATCTCCTATTGGCTAATGAAAAGCGGCGCTTGAGTGGTGGAAAGGGATTCGGAGGAATCGCTAAAATAAATACAAACTAAATACACACTTTTTCAAAGGAAAGAAGGGTCTAGAAGTGATGGTCGGTAAGAAAGCAAGAATGGTCTTTGTTCACTCTTAACTGCAGTAATCACATCTTCTCCTGTGTGCCAAATCCATTGTTGTTGAGGAGATCTGCCATCAACATCCACACTTGTACCAACTGGAGGACCAAAACGATGTCTTAACCCTGCCAATACTTCAGTCATATTTTCATAGTCCATTTCATAAACAAGCTGTTTCAATCCATACGCCTCTTCAACACGAACACGCAGACTGTTCACAGGTAAACCACTCATCTGAAAATCTGTAACTTCAAAAAGATCCCTATTCAATCCTTCCTGAACAGGTTTTAAAGAAGTCCCAAGATGCTTCTCTACATTTGAGAGATCCATCCCCCACGACAAACCTTCCACACACGCAATTGCAGGTTTAGGCGATAATTGAATAAGCAAAAGAAATAAAGCTATCGCAACGTATCTAAAAGCCTTCGTCATTTAAATGCCTTTATTCCTTTCTAAAGAAGAACCTAGCTTGCTCTGTAGACCAATCATGCCTTTTATTCGCCATCAAACTTAAACTGGTTCCATACACACCAAATACCAACTAAATACACATCCTGTAATTTGCCCAAATCCCTTGCTATGACTGAGATAAACTACTGGCTAATGAAGAGTGAACCCAGCGTCTACGGGATTAACCATCTCAAGGATGAGCAAGAAACTCTCTGGGATGGCATACGCAATTACCAAGCAAGAAACTTTATGCGAACAATGGAAATTGGCGATCAGGCATTCTTCTATCACTCAAACTGCAAGCCCCCAGCAATAGTTGGACTCATGGAAATTATAGGTACAAAAATAATTGATCCTACGCAATTCAATCCTAACGAGAAATATTTTGACCCAAAATCATTAAAAAAGGCGCCAAGGTGGGATTGCGTAAAAGTCAAATACCTTAAGATATTTACTAATCCAATGTCTCTTAATGACATGAGAGAACTATACAGCTCAGAAGAGATGCCCGTCTTAAGAAAAGGGAATCGCCTATCTATTCTTCCAATATCTCAGGCAATAGCAAAGGACCTAACAAGAAGACTGGAATGATAAAACTTTTTGATCAAATCCACTTCTACATATAACTTATCAAGTGATACAAAATAAAGAACAAATTTAAACTTAAACAAAGTAAGTAATTTAGATATTTTACCCCTAGGAAAGATAAGGAATCAAAAAAGCTTATACTTACAGAATAATTATATTAAGCATGATAATTAACTAGTAAATGAATTACATCCAAACATATTACCAACATACAAGCGTGTTATCTCCCGGGAATCCACTCCATTCTGAACAAGAAACCCAGCCAGAGCAGCTTGAATCAACCTGTATTGGTCCCAATTGGGATAACGCTCTATAAACCCTGCCATGGCATTCCTCAAAGCAATTGGAAGTTCAGCATGAAAACTAACTAAGACCTCCTCAGAGCCTGAAAATTCCTCATCAGCTAGGCATTGCTTAATTGTCTTGGTCCCATTCAAAGGGTTTTCCTGGGGAAAAACTTTCATCAGAACTTTTGGTGCATGACACCTAGTTCCCCACAGCTCAGCTAAAGAGTCAAGCCCCTCTAAACATAAGAATCTCACCCTGTCTCATTACTAGAAGCCAGTCTCAGCAACCTCGCAAGTCTCAAAAAGCAAAACATCAACTTATAGCGAGGAATTTCAAGTAGTCAAGAAAAAAAAGAACATATCTGATCTTTTCCACAATTCCCTTCTTAGTTAGACTTTCAATAGAAGAGGCTGTGGAAAAACTGTGAAATAACTACGGAAATCAGGGGAAAGATCTATAGGGAAAAAACGATAAATCACTCTAATCATTGACAGGAGTCCCACATTTTTCTCATGGCAAGGACAATCTCTTGAGCGGAAGGTACTGGCCAGAATCCTTCAATTCCTCTAATCCTATCCAAATCCCCCTGACGCAAAATCCTCAGACTCCATTGACTGCGATTACCTTCTAGGCAAACCCACCACAACTCACATTCTGATTCCATTTGTATTGACTCCTCAACTAATAATTGATTTTGTAGTTGCCGATGCTGATTATCTAGCTTTAAAACCAGCTTTACCAGGGAATCCCACTCATCTTCTGTGAGTTCAAATGCCCAACCATCACCACCAATTAACGTTGAAAATGGTCTACGAGATAGGTCCTTGGCCAATCGCCAACCTGGACCTTCTTCATTAATCACAATTTAGCCTGGTAACAAATCAGGCTGATCCTGCTCATCACTGAGTTCAACAATGGCTCGTTGTACTGGCTTGACGCTGGACTCTTCAAGGAGTCCATCAAAATCATCAAAACGACGCTGTTTTGCACGGAAAGCAATCCGAACTGTGGTCAAATAACGATTAGCTGACTGACGAATGAGACTTTCACCTCTCTTTGCTAAATCTTGGGGGTCCATACCAGAGGGAATCACTTAAAAAGTTCTTGATTCGCTTTTATTTTACTGTAAAGGATCAAAAACGAAGCCTATTGAGCACTAGACATCAACATATGAAAATGAAGTACGGTATAAAACGAATTTACCTTCAAAAAACGACCACATAGATAAAATCAACTTAAAAAAACTTAAAAGGATTACAAAAAAATGATATTAAAGATTGATGGTCTGTTATTACTCTCTTATATAAAAACGACTAAAAATTATCGTGCAGATAAGCTCAGAGACTGATCAAAATCTTCATGAGTCTAGGCGAAGTGGAACTCTCGCAATTGACCTGGGGAGTACCACAACAATTGTGGCCTTTCAAGGAGAAAAAGAGTCCAAACTAGAAATGCTGGAGCTTAAGAGTATCTGCACAAGGAAAGGCGAAGTACCAAGCATTCTCTGGTACAACAGCGTCAAAACTCCTGAATTTCTAGTTGGAGATCAAATAATTCAGGCTGGACTAGCTTCTAGCAATAGTCCTTCACTCATAAAAGATTTCAAAAGATGGATAGGATCAACCAGTTCATCTTTTTCTGATAACCATTCAATTTCTGCTGAAAGAGCAGGTGAAATTTTATTTCATGAAATCTGGAAAAGGATTCCCAAAGGGCTTCAAATAAAACGCCTAGTTTTAACAGCTCCAGTTGAAGCATATAAAGCTTATAGGAAATGGCTTTTCGAAACTTGCAATGATTTACCTGTAGAAGAAATCGCACTTGTAGATGAACCAACAGCTGCTGCCATGGGTGCTGGACTGCCAGCAGGTTCAAAACTCTTAGTTATAGACATAGGGGGAAGTACCACCGATTTCTCTCTTGTTGCTCTTGAAGGAGGAGAAGGGAAAGCCGCTCCAATTGCAGAATTACTTCGCTTTCGAGGAAAAGACTTGCAAACAACTAGTCGCCAAACAGTTAGAAGTGCAAATGTACTGGGAAAAGCCGGGATCCGTTTTGGAGGAAGGGACATTGATCGTTGGATCGCAAATTACCTTTATCCAAATAGCCACTCTAGTGAAGAACTTTTGAATGCAGCAGAACGATTAAAGTGCAAGTTAAGTGATCAAACACTTAAGCCAACAGAAGTTCAATTAGAATTTTCCTTAAAAGGTAAGAACAATTTTATCAATCAACCTTTATATCTTTCAAGGTCAGACTTTGAAAAACTTCTTATAAAAAAAGGTTTTTTAATCAGTCTTGAACAACTCCTCAAGCAAACACTTGCTGCCGGCCGAAGACACAATTGTACTCTTTCTGACCTCAAGGGAATCGTTCTTGTAGGTGGTGGATCAAAAATACCTCTTTTACAAACTTGGCTAAAAGAAAAAACAAAACCAGCTCCACTTTTAACACCTCCTCCAGTTGAGGCAGTAGCAGTTGGCGCCTTGAGTCTTACACCAGGAGTAAAAGTAAAAGATGTACTTAATAAGGGAATATCATTGCGATGCTGGGATCAGAGAAGCGCTGCTCATATTTGGCATCCATTATTCCTTCCTGGTCAAACATGGCCTACATCATCCGGTTTAGAGATTGTACTCTCAACCAGCAAAAATAACCAAAGAGAAATTGAACTTATCCTTGGAGAGATTAATTTAAAAGGAACAAATGAAGTAATTTACATTAACGGTATGCCAACAATAAAGCAAATTAATCCTAGTTTAGCTCCCAAGCAATGGTCTGAGATACCCATCACAATTAATCTGGAAAAGCCAGGTAATGCAGGAGATGACTGTCTGCGTTTAAAATTTAATATTGATGAGAAAGCTATCCTTTTTGTAGAAGGAAAGGATTTACGCAACAACAATCCAATCCCAAGGAAAGATCTTGGTTCTATCCGCTAAATATTTAGCATTTAAAATATTTTGGTCAAACACCTTCTTGCAAACAATCCATACTTTTATGATTTATTTAGATGTCTACTTAAAAGCAGAAAATAACCAATCAAAATAAAATTTATCTCCAAAGTCTTACAAAAGATAAACTCCCTCTTCTCCATCTATATCTTTCAACCGTAATTCAATATTTTCAGTTCTACGTGTAGGCACTTTACGTCCACAAAAATCTGGCTGAATAGGGAGTTCTCTATGCCCTCTATCAACCATTACGAGCAACATGACTCTCTGAGGTCTACCCCAAGCCTGAAGAGCTTCTAATGATGCACGAACAGTTCGGCCTGTAAAAATCACATCATCAATTAAAACCACCTGACGGCCCTCAACTGTGGTCGGCAAATCAGTAGGCTCAACCATCCTCGTCCCAATTCGACCTAAATCATCTCGGTGAAAAGTTGGATCCAGGCTGCCTTGAGCAATTGAATGTCCAGCCAAAGGTTCCAACTCATGTGACAAAACTCGAGACAAATGAACTCCTCGAGTAGGTATCCCTAGTAATAAAAGTTCTCTAGTGTCTGAGACAGATTCCAGTACTTGAGAAGCAAGGCGTGTAATAGTGCGAGCTAATTCATCCTCAGAAAGTATTTCTACCATCTGTCCACCGCTTGAATCAGTCATAAAGCAATTTCTAAGGAAGGGATTTTATCCCCATGAAACCTGCTCTTAAAGAAGGGGGATCTGCAAAAGCTGACGGAAGTTACACACAAACAAGAACATTGCCCTAGAAGGAAGTAATTTGAATAGTGGAACGCCCCTACGCAGGAATAATCGTCATTAATCAAAATGCCGAACAATAGTTCCAATAAGTCATTAGATCCTGGCCATGTAGCCCCGGTGGTTTTGGCCATACTGGACGGTTGGGGCCACACAGAACAAATTGCCCATAATGCGATTCGTTCTGCAGAGACACCCATCATGGATGCCCTATGGCATGCATATCCGCACACCTTGATTGAAGCGAGTGGCGCAGATGTTGGCCTACCAGATGATCAAATGGGTAACTCTGAGGTTGGTCACCTTACGATTGGAGCAGGAAGAATTATTCAACAAGAACTAGTTCGTATTAGTGAAACAGTGCGAAAAAGTCGCTTAGGTGAAATTGAAGCCCTTGTAGCACTGGCAAATAAATTAAAAAAGACTGAGGGTACTCTTCATCTCTTAGGGCTTTGTTCAGATGGTGGTATTCATAGTCACGTTGACCATCTCTGTGGACTTTTGGACTGGGCCTCTGAAACTGGTCTAACTCAGCTCGCAATTCATGCAATCACCGATGGGCGTGACACTCCTACTCAAAGCGCAAAAAAATATTTACAATCAGTAGAGGATATTCTTGAAAAAAAATGTATAGGTCAACTTGCCAGTCTCTGTGGCAGATATTGGGCAATGGATCGAGATCACAGATGGGAAAGAACTCAACGAGCATTCGAATTGCTAACTAAACCTGATTTCGAGATAAGTAATAGCTCACCAAAAAAACTACTAGAAAATAGTTATTCCAGAGGAATCACCGATGAGTTTCTTGAACCTTTAAGACTCTCATCTCAATATTTAAAAGAAGGAGATGGATTAATAATATTCAACTTCCGTCCTGATCGTGCTAGACAGATAGTTCAAGCATTAACACTTCCTGAGTTTGATGGCTTTGAAAGAACCAATAAACCCCAATTAGATATAGTTACTTTCACGCAATATGAAGCAGATCTACCTGTTTCTGTAGCTTTTCCACCTGAACCACTTGAACATCTTTTAGGACAAGTAGTTTCCGAGCATGGTTTAAGCCAATACCGTACAGCGGAGACTGAAAAATATCCTCATGTCACATATTTTCTAAATGGAGGTATAGAAAAACCTCTCAAAGGCGAAGACCGTCATCTAGTCCCCTCTCCAAGAGTCGCCACTTACGATCTATCACCAGCAATGTCTGCAGATAACCTTACAGATAGCTGCAAAGCTGCGATTGAAAGTGGCCTCTATTCATTAATAGTTATCAATTACGCCAACCCTGACATGGTCGGTCATACCGGAATAATGGATGCAGCAAAGCAAGCTATTGCAAAAGTAGATGAATGTATTGGACGCTTACTCGAATCAACTGGCCGAATGAGTGGAACTCTTTTAATTACTGCAGATCATGGAAATGCAGAGCTTATGCAAGGACCTGATGGACAAGCTTGGACTGCTCATACAACTAATCCTGTACCTGTAATACTTATCGAAGGTGAAAAAAGAAAAGTTGCCGGACAAGGCAATTCACTCAAGCTAAGAAAGGGAGGAGGGCTGGCTGACATAGCTCCAACAGTTCTGCATTTGCTTGGATTACCTAAACCTGAAGCAATGACAGGCTATTCGTTAATCGAACCAATCGAGACTCCATCAAAAGCATCACTGCGTCTGCCTCAACCAGCATAAAAGTCTCCAACCATCAATCACTTATGACTATTTCAATTCTTTCCTGGATATGGGCCTTATCAGGAATATTTCTAATCTTATTAGTTCTATTACACAGCCCAAAGGGTGATGGGATGGGTGGATTGGCTGCTAGTGGAAGTTCAATGTTTACTAGCGCTAGCAGCGCAGAAGCAACCCTGAATAAAGTCACATGGGCTTGTCTCGCAATCTTCCTAAGCCTGGCAATAATCCTTAGTGCAGGTTGGCTTAAATAAGCACAAATGATTGACACTAATCAATCCTCATTAATCACCCAATAATTCAATTAAATAACAAAGATCATATTAAACCCTTATTAAATAAACCTATATACACATTAATTACATTGCTTATTAATAAGAATATTTTTTTGTATACCTATAGCATGCAAACATTAGAGGAATGGTTTAGCAACAGAAAGAAGATTTTTAACATTAGAACTTTTTTCTAAAATATTCCCTCCCCCCCCATTTTCCAATACAACTCTTCTTATCCCAATTTTACAGTCAATAAACAAATTGGATTCATAAAGTATAGAAAATAATAACGGAATTACTAGATTTAATTCATATCAAAACATACCATCTTACTCCCAAGCTATAACTAGAACCTTTAAACAGATTATTTCGCAGCAGTCAAAGACCTTGGCTCCAAGTTTGTAAAAAAGCAATAAAAAAAGGGGCTGATAAAAATCCAGCCCCTGTCTTTTTTTGATGTTTGACTTGACTCTGAAATCAATCAATAATCAAAATCACCGCCCATGCCGCCTGCACCTCCTGCAGGTGCAGCTTCTTTCTTCTCAGGTAAATCAGCGACAATACACTCTGTAGTTAGGACCATTCCTGCAATTGAGGCAGCGTTCTGAAGGCCAGAGCGAGTTACTTTTGCAGGATCAACGATACCGGCCGCAAGCATGTCAACATATTCGCCAGTAGCTGCGTTATAACCATCAGTTATAGGCTTACTTTTAACATTTTCCGCGACAACTGCTCCATTTGCACCAGCATTTTCAGCTATTCGCATTAAAGGTGAAGATAGAGCAGCCTCAACAATATTTGCGCCTATCAATTCTTCACCATCAAGATTACCGTCTGCCCAGGTCTGCAAAGCAGGTGCAAGATGAGCAAGTGTAGTTCCGCCACCTGGAACAATCCCTTCTTCAACTGCTGCCTTAGTTGCATTAATAGCATCTTCCAAACGAAGCTTTTTATCCTTCATTTCTGTTTCTGTTGCAGCTCCTACTTTTACTACTGCAACACCACCAGCAAGTTTGGCTAATCGTTCCTGAAGTTTCTCCTTATCATAAGAGGAATCTGTTTCGTCCATTTGCTTCTTTATCTGCTCGCATCTTGCCTTCACAGCCTCTTCATTACCCTCAGCAACAATAGTTGTTGTGTCTTTGTTAATTGTCACTCGTCGAGATGTGCCAAGCATCTCAAGTTTTGCATTCTCTAGCTTTAATCCAGCATCCTCAGTTATCAGTTGTCCATTTGTGAGGACTGCCATATCTTCAAGCATTGCCTTGCGACGATCGCCAAAACCTGGTGCTTTGACTGCCGCAACATTCAGCACTCCTCGCAGTCGATTGACCACAAGAGTTGCTAGGGCTTCCTTTTCAATATCCTCAGCAATAATAAGAAGCGGCTTACCTGTTCTGGCAATCTGCTCAAGAACTGGAACCAGATCCTGAACAAGCCCAATTTTCTTGTCAGTCAATAGAATATAAGGCTCATCTAATACAGCCTCCATTCGTTCTGTATCAGTAGCAAAATATGGCGATATGTAACCCTTATCAAATCTCATTCCTTCCGTGACCTCTAACTCAGTGGTCATTGACTTCCCTTCTTCAAGAGAAATAACCCCCTCTTTCCCAACCTTATCCATTGCATTGGCAATCATCTGACCTACTTCTTCATCATTACCAGCAGCAATAGTTCCGCATTGAGCAATAGCGTTACTGTCACTAATTGGCTTGGAGTGCTCTTCAATCTTCTGAACTAGAAAATCAGTTGCCTTGTCAATACCCTTCTTAAGGGTTATTGCATTCGCACCTGCCGCAACATTTCGTAGGCCAGCCTTAACCATTGCATGAGCAAGAACTGTGGCAGTAGTGGTGCCATCACCAGCTGCATCATTTGTCTTAGATGCTGCCTGACGAATTAATGCAACGCCAGTATTTTCGATGTGATCTTCAAGCTCGATTTCTTTAGCGATAGTTACACCATCGTTAATAATCTGAGGAGCACCGAACTTTTTCTCAAGAACCACATTGCGTCCCTTGGGTCCAAGAGTAACGGCAACAGATTCAGCTAAAATGTCAATACCGCGCTCAAGGGCACGTCGGGCTTGCTCGTTGTAAATGATGCGCTTAGCCATGGGAGGCGATTTCCTTAAAAGAGAAAGTTTTTTTGGACAGAATTTTGTACTAAGAAAGGAGCCGAGAGATCAGTTGACAACTGCCAAGATGTCCTTTTCTGAAAGGAGTACATACTCATCTCCGCCCAGCTTGATATCAGTCCCTGCATATTTGCTGTAGAGGACCTTGTCACCTACACCTACTTCAGGAGCCTGGCGAGAACCATCATCATTGCGTTTTCCAGGGCCAACCTGGGCCACTTCACCTACCTGAGGCTTTTCTTTAGCCGTATCTGGAAGAAGGATACCGCCTGCGGTCTTCTCCTCTGATTCAGAGACCTTTACAAAAACACGGTCTCCTAGAGGTTTAACAGTGGAGACACTGAGAGAAACAGCTGCCATAGGTAAATGCAGAAGCAAGAGAAGGCGCGAAGGCGCCGCGAAAACGACATGAGCTAGCACTCGATGTCGATGAGTGCCAACTTATTCCTAGTTGTGGAAGAACGACCAGTACCAAACTGTGCGGTTGACCGAACCCCATCGAAGATTTTCAGGCGCAGTGGTAGTGTTGCGCGGCTGTAGAAGGCTTTGCGCTGACAACGCAAACCTAAATAACTTCTAAAACTTCGTTATGGCCGCTGCTGCTACCACCTCCGCAGGCACAAAAGGCATTGTTCGCCAAGTAATTGGACCGGTATTAGATGTGGAATTCCCTGCCGGCAAGTTACCCAAAATTCTTAACGCCCTGAGAATAGAAGGATCAAATCCGGCAGGACAAAAAGTAGCTCTCACTGCTGAGGTTCAGCAATTACTTGGTGACCACAGAGTTAGAGCCGTAGCAATGAGCAGTACAGATGGATTAGTGAGGGGCATGGAAGCTCTTGACACAGGAAATCCAATTTCTGTGCCAGTGGGAGAAGGAACCCTTGGCAGAATTTTCAATGTCCTTGGAGAGCCAGTTGACGAACAAGGGCCAGTCACCACCTCATCCACTGCGCCTATTCACAGACCAGCACCAAAACTCACAGAATTGGAAACCAAGCCAAAGGTTTTTGAAACTGGTATCAAAGTTATTGACCTACTTGCCCCTTATCGTCAGGGAGGAAAAGTTGGTCTATTTGGAGGCGCTGGTGTAGGTAAAACAGTTCTTATTCAGGAATTAATTAACAACATTGCTAAAGAACATGGAGGGGTTTCTGTTTTTGGAGGAGTAGGAGAAAGAACACGTGAAGGCAATGACTTATATGAAGAATTCAAAGAATCCGGGGTTATCAATCCAGATGATTTAACTAAGTCCAAAGTAGCTTTATGCTTTGGACAAATGAATGAGCCTCCTGGAGCAAGAATGCGAGTGGGACTTTCTGCATTAACTATGGCAGAACATTTTAGAGACGTAAACAAACAAGATGTGCTCCTATTCGTAGATAATATCTTCCGCTTTGTGCAAGCAGGATCAGAAGTTTCTGCTCTTTTAGGGCGTATGCCATCTGCTGTTGGATATCAGCCAACCTTAGGGACTGATGTAGGGGAGCTTCAAGAAAGAATCACTTCAACTCTAGAAGGTTCTATTACATCTATACAGGCTGTCTATGTTCCAGCAGACGACTTAACAGACCCAGCACCTGCGACCACATTTGCTCACTTAGACGCAACCACAGTGCTAGCAAGAGCATTAGCAGCTAAAGGGATATATCCAGCTGTTGACCCTCTTGATTCAACAAGCACAATGCTTCAACCTTCAGTTGTAGGTGATGAGCATTACCGGACTGCAAGGAGCGTTCAAGCAACTCTCCAGAGATACAAAGAACTTCAGGATATCATTGCAATTCTTGGCCTTGATGAACTATCAGAAGACGATCGTCGTACTGTTGATAGAGCAAGAAAAATAGAAAAATTCCTTTCTCAGCCTTTCTTTGTTGCGGAAATCTTCACAGGTATGTCTGGAAAATACGTGAAGCTTGAAGAAACCATTGCTGGCTTCAACATGATACTTTCAGGTGAACTAGATGATCTCCCTGAGCAAGCTTTTTACCTTGTTGGAAACATTGATGAGGTAAAAGCAAAAGCTGAGAAAATAGTCTCTGAAGCACAAAGTTAAAACTATCAAGGGAAACCAAACTTCAATTTAAATAGTTTCCCTTTACAGCTCATTTTTATCCACCTTTAATCCCACGCCCTTTCCCAATGTCCCTCACCCTACGAGTGCTGGCACCTGACCAGAGCGTGTTTGATGGCACCGCTGAAGAAGTCATTCTCCCTAGCACCACTGGCCTACTAGGAATCTTGCCAGGACATATATCAATGGTTACAGCTCTTGATATTGGAGTGCTTCGGGTTTTACAAAATGGGAGCTGGAATTCAATAGCTCTAATGGGAGGGTTCGCAGAAGTAGAAGCTAACGATGTAACAGTTTTGGTTAATGGAGCAGAGTTAGGAGAAGAAATTGATGAAATATCAGCGGAAGCTGATCTTGAAAAGGCTAAAACTGAATTTCAACAACTTGAGGGACAAGAAGCCTCTCCCGAGAAACTAAAAGCACAGCAAAAATTAAATCAAGCGCGAGCCAGAGTTCAAGCAAGTAAAAAAGAATCCTAATCAAATCAAAGGAGATTAAATTAAATAATAAATGAATCTCCAACTCTTTCTTGACAGCGCCGATCCAAAGGATTGGGAAGAATGGTTACCAACAGGAATCTTTAAAGGTATAACAACCAATCCAACACTCCTAAGAAGAGCCAACCAACATTGCACAATTGAAAATTTAAAAGATCTAGCCATAAAAGCAGAAAGTTTAGGCTGCAAAGAGCTTCATTTACAAGCCTGGGGGGAAAGTGCTAATGAGTTAGAAATATGCGGGAAAGAGCTAAGCACTTTAGCTACGCAATTACTTAAAGTTCACGTGAAAATTCCTCTTACCAAATCAGGAAATGAGGCAGCTTTAAAATTAATCTCATCAAACATCTCTGTAACTTTTACTGCCTGCTATGAAATTCACCAGGTTCTCTTTGCAGCAGCCTTAAAAGCCAGTTTCATTGCACCATACCTTGGACGAATTAATGATTTAGGCAGGGAAGGAATAGTTGAAATAATTACAATGCAAAAAATATTAAATAATCTTGATAGCAATTGCACTATTCTTGTTGCAAGCGTAAGAGACAAAAATGAAATTATTCAACTATTATCTGAAGGCTTAAACACTTTTACAATTCAACCTTTAGTTGCAAAAAAGTTAATAGATATATCCGAAACACTTCAAGCCACGGAATTATTTCAGAATGATTCAAAACATTAGTCTTCTCACTAATGAAAAATTGCAATCAAGCAGTCCCACAAAAAGTAACGTCGGGAAACTTGAGTTTTGCCTCTTCGAGGCTCTTCCCTTTGCCTTCTTCCTGCCAATAATTGATAACTTCTGTAGCCTTATTAAGAACTTCAACCCTTTCATTATCAGTAATCCAACTCTTTCCTTCTAATTCACCCTTTAAGGTTTCCCAAGCATCTTCTCTTGGCCAAAAGAAATATGCAGTTAAAGGACTAGGACCTCCTCCAACTATCTGATCTACAGCCAATGCCACATTGTCTGGCAACCAAAGAATCTTCAATAGAAAGCGTCCCTCATCAGCCTTAGGGGTATAACCAGACGGAACACCATCAGCATCAATAGTTGCAGTAGCAAGCGCTGCTGTTCCTCCTAAAGCGACAGGACGACCTTCCTTGGGGGCCTGATCCTTATCATCCACGCTCTCCTTAGGTTGGTTTGCGCTAGCAGCATCAGCCGTTTCGACTGATGCTGCAGACGCAACCTCCTGATCAGCGGAAGCCCCTTCAGAAACCGTCATAATACGAGCAGTCAAATAATTTCTATAAACAACTAACCTAACAGCTCTACACTCCACAAATAAATCTAAAGTTGAAAGGCCTCCTTTTATTTGATATTGACGGTGTCATTAGGGATGTTGCCAATAGCTACAGGCAAGCGGTCCAAGAAACTGTCAAACACTTCAGTCACTGGCTTCCCGAACTTAAAGACATTGACAACTTGAAAGCTGAGGGTCTGTGGAACAATGACTGGGATGCATCACTTGAACTCATCAAAAGGCATCAGGCTGAAAAAGGAACTCCCATTACACTCCCCTCCAGAACCGATTTAATTAGAATTTTTAATGATTTTTATTTTGGTCAAAATCCACAAGGCGACCCAAATCTTTGGAAAGGATTTATCAAAGAAGAAAGATTACTTGTTGATAAAACGTTTTTTGATGAAATTACTGCCAACCAAATTACTTGGGGCTTCGTAAGTGGAGCAGAAACAGTTTCAGCCAAGTTTCTGCTTGAGGAAAGAATAGGCCTGAAAAATCCACCTTTAGTCGCTATGGAAGACGCTCCTGAAAAACCCAACCCACTTGGATTAATTAATCTTTCCAAAACACTTTTAAATTCTGACCTTGGACCAGGCAAAGCTCCAATTGCTTACCTTGGAGACACTGTTGCAGATATAGAAACAATAAAGCGTGCTCGCAATCAAGTTCCTGGGCAACAATTTCTAAGCATTGGAGTTGCACCTCCACATCTTCATGGAATCAACCAAAAAATAGCTCGGCAGATCTATGAAGATAATCTCAAGAAAGCAGGAGCAAATGGCATAATAAATTCTACTAATAATGCTCTCGAATACTTTTTAAGATGGCTGGATAGCCACTAAAACAACCTTATCATTTTCACCAGGATTATATCACAATGAAAACAGCAAATTTCAATAAATAATCAATATATATTTTCCTGGGAATTACTTTCAAAATTAATTATTTCTCCATGTTATCAATTGCTGATGATGACGCAGCAGACAAAATCTCATGTCCACTTCTCGTAACTAAAATGTCATCTTCTATTCTTATCCCAATACCTTTCCAGCGATCTTCTATACATGGCTGCCCATCTGGAACTTGCAATCGATCACTCACATAAAGACCTGGTTCAACAGTAAGTACCATCCCGGGCTCTAAATCAACAGAGTGCTCGCCAAGACGATAAGCACCAACATCATGAACATCAAGTCCAAGCCAGTGACCTGTTCGATGCATATAAAAATGTCTATAAGCCCCCTGTTCAATAACACTATCGATATTTCCACTAAGCAAGCCAAGATCCAATAAACCTTCTACAAGCACCTTTACTGCAGCCATATGAACTCCTTCTGCATCTTGCCCTGGTTTTACCGACTTAATAGCGGCACTTTGTGCGGCAAGCACAATCTCATAAAGGGCTCTCTGTTCAGCATTAAAACGGCCATTTATTGGGAAAGTTCTAGTTACATCTCCGTTGTAGTAATCAGGAAGAGAACAGCCAGCATCAATCAATATCAAATCACCATCGCATAAAATTGAATTATTCAAGGTGTAATGCAAAACACAAGCATTATCTCCACCTGCAACTATTGGAGTATATGCAGGTCCTCTTGCACCCATTTCAAGAAAATACTTTTCAATAATTGCTTGGACATATCGCTCATTCATCCCAGGTTGAACAACTTTTCTGGCTATTTCATGAGCTTCAGCCGAAATTTTTGCAGCCTGTCTAAGACGATCTAACTCTTCGGGTTCCTTTCTTAGCCTCAATTCATGTAGCAAACGACAAGGTGCGGATAAGACCCATGCTGAAGAGCCAATTCTTGAAGCTTTATCAAGCTGCTCACCCCAAGCTTTTAAAACAAGTGGTTCTATTTTTGGGTGCTTCCCTACCCTAAAAGCTATTCCAGTTGCACCTATTAGGTAGCCATCCAATAGTCTGGGTAATTCATGTAAAGGATGAGCAACATCAGCTCCATACTGACTTACAGCAACTTCTGTTCCGCAACGTGAACCACTCCAAACTTCTACATCTGGTTCTTTAGGATGAACAAAAAGTATAAAGCGCTCTCCATCTCCTCGATGAGGCAGAAATAAAGCAACTGCATCAGGTTCATCTAAGCCAGTTAAATACCAAAAATCGCTGTTTTGGCGAAAGGGATACTCACAGTCAGCATGGTGAGTAACCAACGAAGCAGCTGGTATAACTGCTGCCATCTCTCCCAATCCCTTCATAAAGCGCTCACGCCTCTTGGATAAAGTGAGCTGATTAATCACAATTAAAAAAACGAACCAAACAGGATAAGGATAAGAGGCAACCTTCTCAAAAACTAAAAATCAATAATTCACATTGAAGCCAATTCACTACTATAAATTCTTAAATCGACCAAAAAAGTAATGCTTTACATGCAAAATGCTTAGCAACTCCATCTTTTAACTTGTATCCCAGAAATGAGTCCTGACATTCTTTTACTTTCATTGCTAGTGGTAGTTGTCGTTGCAGGCTCTGCCTTGTGTTCGGGAATAGAAGCAGCGTTATTGACAGTAAATCCACTAAGAGTTCATGAATTAGCTGCCAGGTCAAAACCCGTTCCAGGAGCAAGGCGCTTGGCAAAGCTCCGGAAAAAACTTGGCAGAACATTATCTGTCTTAGTAATCGCAAATAACGGTTTCAATATTTTCGGAAGCCTAATGCTTGGAGGATACTCCGCCTTTGTCTTCGAGCAAAGAAATATTGGAGGTATTGCTTTACCATTATTCTCAATTAGTCTAACAATTTTAGTGATAATTATAGGAGAGATTCTTCCGAAATCATTAGGAAGTCGCCTGCCTTTATCTGTTTCACTTGCAAGTGCTCCTTTGCTTCACATACTAAGTATTTTAATGCGACCTCTGGTACTTTTATTGGAACAATTAATGCCAGTAATTTCAGTCGAAAATGAACTCAGTACTGATGAAGAGGAGATTCGTCAAATGGCAAGACTAGGTTCACAACAAGGGCAAATTGAAGCAGATGAGGCAGCAATGATCGCAAAGGTTTTTCAGCTAAATGATTTAACCGCTCGAGATCTCATGACACCAAGAGTGGCCGCACCAACTCTTGATGGCTCATCAAGCCTCGAATCACTCCGATCAAATTTGCTTCAATGCCAATCTCACTGGTGGGTTGTACTAGGAAAAGAAGTGGATAAAGTTTTAGGTGTAGCAAGCAGAGAGCGTTTGCTTACAGCCTTACTTCAAAATCGTGGGCATTTATCACCAACAGATCTTTGCGAAGCAGTCGAATTCGTGCCAGAAATGATCCGAGCTGACAGACTTCTAACAGGATTTAAAGGAGACAAGAATGGAGTGCGCGTAGTGGTTGATGAGTTTGGAGGATTTGTTGGTGTCATTGGCGCAGAAGCTGTTTTAGCTGTATTGGCAGGCTGGTGGAGGAAGTCAAGCAAATGAGAAAAACACCCTCAACCCCTGAAAGATGTAGCCTGTTATTAAATAATTGGCGTAAAAGTCTAAATCTAAGCAACAAAGAAAAGAGCCAACTCTATGGTGAACTAATAACTTTAGATCGCCAAATAGAAAGATTAATCCAGAGAGAGCTTCGAATAGCAGTCTTTGGGAAAGTAGGGGTAGGGAAATCTAGTCTTCTTAATGCATTAATAAACAAGACTATTTTTAAAACAGATGTAGCTCATGGATCTACTAGGAAAGTTAAAGGAGTTATATGGAAAGAGCCTATCAAAGGTCTTAAGAAAATTGAATTACTAGATACCCCTGGCATAGATGAAATTTCAGCCACAGGCAGAGCGCGACTAGCAGCACGCGTCGCCATCCAAGCAGATCTGATACTTCTAGTTTTAGAAGGTGATATAACCAATCTCGAACTAAAAACAATTCGGGGTCTTCTTACAAAAGGAAAACCTATTTTAATAGTCCTAAATCAATGCGATAAATGGTCTCCTGAAGAGCAATCTGAACTTCTGAAAAGCATTCGGAGCCGTCTTCCAAAAATAGCAGGTCAATGGGTGATAAAGGCTATCTCAGCTGCTCCTAGGAGAGTTAAATTACTTTCCGATGGTCGCATAAGAAGCCATAAGGGCCATCCTCAAATAAAACCTTTGCGCACTTCATTAACAACTCTCTTAAAAGAACAAGGTGAATTACTGCTTGCTCTAAATAGCCTTAAGCAAGCGGATTACTTTTGTCAATCTCTAAAACGTTTTCGCCTCCGTGAATGCAAAGTAGAAGCCCAAGGAATTATTGGTAAATTTGCAGCAATTAAAGCTTCAGGGGTTGCTGCAAATCAGATAATTCTTCTTGATCTGGCTGGAGGTCTTGCCTGTGACACTGCATTAGTCATCAAACTCTGTAAGTTATATGGAATTCAAATAAATGGCCCAGCAGCAAGAAAACTAATGACGAAATTATCTGGATATAATGCATTAATTGGAGGGGCTCAAATTAGCATTCAATTTTTACTCAGCCTTTTAAAAAGCCTATTAATAATTACCTCACCTATAACAGGAGGACTGAGCCTTGCTACTGCAGGCCCAATAGCTTTAATCCAAGCTGCTCTAGCAGTTCACACAACAAAATTAACTGGACGTCTCACCGCAGAAGAACTAGTTCAAAATCATAGACACAATGAAGCCCAACCAAAATGCATGCTTAAACGTCTAGAAGCTACAGATCCTGCAGTAAAAAACTTAATTAAGAATTGGCCATTTATATCAACTAATCAAACAAAGCAATTAAGAACTTTCCTACCGTGAGCAATAAGCAAAGTCAAATTGCATTATTTGGCACAAGTGCAGACCCTCCCACAAAAGGTCACGAAGCTCTGCTCAAAGGCTTATCAACTCTTTTCCCAAGAGTTGTCACCTGGGCAAGCGATAACCCACTAAAAACACATCAGATACCTCTGGCTAAGAGGGAAGCACTTCTTAATAAATTAGTCAAAGGAATCAATAATCCAAAGCTTGAATATCTCAAAGAACTTAGTAGTCCAAGGGCAATTACCACCCTTGAACATGCTTCCAAAGTTTGGCCTGAAGCCGAATTAATCTTTGTAATTGGTAGTGATTTGCTAGGTCAAATTCCGAAATGGACAAAAGTTGAAATCATCTTCAACCTTGCACGTATTGGAGTTGCACCCAGAGACGGCTGGCCCTTCCAACAAAAAGAGATAGATGCTATTAAAGAACTAGGCGGACGAATTGATTTACTACCATTACAAATCCCCGCTTCTGCAAGTTCAAAGATACGAAGAGACATCAAACCTGAACAAATACCACCTACTATCTTGCCAATGTTGCTAGAGCAAAATCTCTATGGCATTAACCTCAAAATAAAATGCAAATAGCACTTGCTCAAATCAATCCAATTGTAGGAGATCTAGAGGGGAATGCAAATCACATTATTGAAATTTGCCGTGAAGCTGCAAATCAAAATGCTGATCTAGTTCTTACACCCGAACTATCTCTTTGGGGCTATCCACCAAGAGATCTATTACTTAATCCAATTCTTCTAGATAAGCAAAACCAATCACTAAATGAAATTACTAAGACTCTCAAAACAAATATGGAGTCAATATCAGTCGTAATAGGAATTGCAGAAAAGACTTTTGACACCCAAATTCCATCTTTATTTAATTCCCTAGTACTAGTTGACAGCTCCGGATGGAAGGTAATAGCGAGGAAACAACTATTACCTACATATGACGTATTCGACGAGAAACGATATTTCCGAGCTGGCAATACTCCTGCAGTTATGAAATTTAGAAAAAAAAATCAAACCTGGACTATTGGATTAACAATTTGTGAAGACCTTTGGGTAGACAAAGAAATCCAAGGGCAACGATTAGAAGGTCCTGATCCAATTGAAAAACTAATTAAGCAAGATATAGATTTGCTATGTAATCTCTCTGCTTCTCCATACGGACAAAGCAAGTTAACCATTAGAGAGCAACTGGTAAAGCAAGCGGCATTAAGACTCAGGTGTCCCGTCATCTATCTAAATCAGGTTGGTGCGAACGATGAACTTATCTTTGATGGGGCAAGTTTCGTAATAAATAAGTTGGCTCAAACTGTTCTTAAACTTCCATCTTGTAAAGAAGCACTAGTGATTTTTGATCCAACTAATTTACCCAAAAAGTCATTTATCCCAAGCAATAACTCACTAGAAAATCTCTTTCGAGCACTTGTCTTAGGAGTCCGCGATTATGCATTTAAATGTCATTTTAATAGTGCTCTAGTTGGGCTTAGTGGAGGAATCGACTCCGCACTTGTTGCAGTAATAGCATCAGCCGCATTAGGCAGTAAACACGTTAAAGCATTAATGATGCCATCACCATGGAGTTCAAGCGGTTCTATCGATGATGCTCAAAATCTCATCAAAAAGCTTGGCATGCCAAATCATTTAATTCCTATTAACAATCTAATCGAGAATTTTGAGTCAACCCTCACTCAACCTCTAGGAAAGCCACCTGAAGGTATTACTGCTGAAAACCTGCAATCAAGAATTCGCGGCATAATTCTCATGGCTCTTGCTAACCAAGAAGGACATCTATTGCTTTCTACTGGTAATAAATCTGAACTTGCAGTCGGTTATTGCACACTTTATGGAGACATGAATGGTGGTTTATCTGTCATAGGTGATCTTTATAAGACAAGTGTTTTTGAACTATGTGAATGGATTGATAGTGATAAATCTAACGAATGCCTCAATGAACTAGGACTTCCTAGTAATGAAGAGCTAATTACTAAAGCAATCCGTCACAAGCCTCCGAGTGCAGAACTTCGCCCTAATCAACTGGATACTGATTCATTACCTGAATACGCACTTTTAGATCCATTACTAAAAGCCCTCATTGAAACTCGATTAAGCCCTAATGAACTTGAAGAACATGGCTACAACCGAAAACTAATTGAACAAATACAAAAGCTAGTGCGTAAAGGAGAGTTCAAGCGTCGCCAAGCCCCACCCCTTTTAAAAGTTAGTCCGCAAGCCTTCGGTAGTGGTTGGCGTGTTCCAATAGCTAGCGCATAATTAAGTCACAGATAGTCAAATCTTCCTTAAGTCGTCAGCATTAACCTACTAACTACAGCCCATGTCGTCCTCCGTCCTTTCGGCTCCAATGGCCAGCATCGGAGTACCAACTGAAATCAAAGCAGATGAACTGCGAGTTGCTCTTACTCCCGATGCAGCAAGAGAACTTGTTATTCAAGGCTTAGAAGTGAAAGTGCAATCTGGTGCTGGATCTGGTGCTGGCATTCGAGATGAGGCTTTTGCTAATGCAGGTGCAAAAATTGTCAGTCGTGAAGAAGCATGGGCAGCACACCTAGTTGTAAAAGTCAAAGAACCTCAAGAAGAAGAATTTGAACTCTTGAGGAAGGATATGGTCCTTTTCACCTATCTTCATCTCGCCGCTTATCCCAAGGTAGGGGAAGCTCTCATACAAGCAGGTACAACAGGTATCGGTTATGAAACAGTACAAATGGAAAATGGCAGTCTTCCACTGCTAGCACCAATGAGCGAAATCGCAGGTCGATTGGCAGCCCAAGTAGGTGCACATTTATTAGAAAGGCCACATGGGGGTAGTGGTGTACTCATTGGTGGATGCACCGGTGTTAGGCCAGCAAGAGTTATTGTGCTAGGGGCAGGTACGGTTGGCTGGAATGCTGCAAGGCTTGCAGCTGCTATGGATGCAGAAGTCATGCTTCTAGATCGTTCACCAGAACGATTAAGGAATTTAGAAGCCGATCGTCGTGGAAGACTAGTAAGTGTAGTTAGCAGTAGAGGCCTGCTAGAAAGATTAGTCCCATCAGCAGATCTCTTAATTGGTGCCATCCTTACACCAGGAGGTCGAGCACCAACTCTCGTTGACGAAGAGCTAGTCAAACAAATGAAACCCAAATCAGTAATTGTTGACGTAGCAATTGATCAAGGTGGATGCGTTGCTACGAGCGTTGAGACAACTCATACCAATCCGACTGTAACCATCCATGGAGTACAGCACTATGCAGTAGGCAATATGCCTGGTGCCGTCCCTTTCACTTCTACTGAAGCATTAGTAAGTGTTACATTGCCTTATATACTTGGCATTGCTGGCAGAGGATTAGAAAAAGCAGTAATTGAACTTCCTGAATTACTTTCTGGCTTGAATACCATTAATGGAGCAGTTTGCCACCCTGGGGTTGCTAAGGCCCTAGAGATTCCGCCAAGACATCCCATGGCATGCTTGAGTTGAAATAATCAACAATTAATTTTTATTAAGCTAAGAACCTAATCTCATCTCATAAGTCACAAGTTAAAATGCCATAATATATCTACTTGATTTGCGATATTGGCCTTTCCAAAGACTCAATAGATATTCCTTCACGCATCAGAATCAATAACCCAGCAGCTTCAACATAGCTACTCACTTTTTTTATTACGAAACTGCTATTTATTGAAGATATTACTTTAGGAGAAAAATTATTTATATCTACCTTTAACGTACTCGGATTATCGACAGCAATGATAGGCACCCCTCTCTCTAAGCAAGAAAGAATTGCACTTCCTCCTAGGGATCCATCCGGGACTACAACTGCTCCCAATTGTTCTGCCTGAAGCATATTCAGATTTAATCCTGAAGCAACGCATGGCTCCCTAATAGTAGAAACCAAATCAGGTGCTCTACTTAATCCCACCAACACACAACTCAAAAAGGTATATCCAAGTTCTTCCCCCGCTGCTCGTGGATCTAAATTAGAAGCTATTGACAAAGGAGACAATGCTGGTGAATGGGCACATGGAATGCCCAAATGCCTTACCAACAAGTGACTAATTATTGCCTCTGCACCAGCAATCGCATCAACTCCCTTCCCTTCACGGTAAGCAGAGAAAGATTTGCTATCAATACTATCTGGGAACCTTGTCACAACAGCTATAGCAGTAGCACCTTGAGACTGCAAACTCTCTCCAGCACGAATCAAAGTCTCAGGAGATCTAAGGACACCCCAACTAGCACCACTATTACCACTAGTTATTTGAATCTCCAACGGTTCTTCAGTAAAGATCGTTGGCCCTATATCTATACCAAGGCTTGCTCGACAGGCATCAGCGACTTGAAAATGCCTTAACCGTAAATCAGATTCAATTCCAGAATCCATCAACAAACCAATCTTTTGTTTTCGTACGGGCCTCAAAGCAATCTCACCAGCAGCAAATTGATCTAATCCATATCCTTCTACATACTGAATTCGCCTATCATTCCAGTAAATCGAAGCGCCATTCATTACATTTGGATGAGTAATCAAGCAACCACTAGCAGCAGCCAAAAGTCTTGCTGCTGGAATAGCATCACCTGCAAAACCTCCGACTGAGCAGCCAATGCCCGACGGAACAACCATCATTGTTGGCATTACTGGAGTTAAGGAAGAATCAAACAATTCAAAAAACTAGATACAGCAATTTTAATTCGATAATTTCATGGTTATCACAACTGCCTCTATCTTCAGCTTAGGATTTGTATGATTTTTGCCATCAGATTCTATAGAAGTAATTGACCAACGTAATGGCTCACCATACTTACCTATATGCTTTAAAAGCCATAGACGTAAATCTGATAATTCAATGTCTGGAGGCCAATCAATTTGGAGCTCAAGTGCATGTAACTTCACTTCTCAGCTCATCTCAATCAAGTGACATAAGGCATTATCCGAAAAATTACGAATGGTTCAAATTCAAAAAGTGAAAAATTAATTTAACACTAAAGTTGGCAAATGTATAAACATTTTTACTCAAACTAGCCACCATAGAAGAAACTTAAACTAGACGCAAGAACCACCTACAACTTCTAAAATCTCTTGAGTAATAGCAGCTTGTCGAGCCTTATTGTAATCAAGAGTAAGAGTCTTGGCTAATTCCTTAGCATTATCACTTGCATTATTCATTGCAGTCATCCTGCTAGCAAGTTCAGATGCTGCAGATTCCTGCAATGCACGTAACAACTGATTCTGCAAATACAGTGGCAACAATGCATTCAATAATTGCTCAGGACTTTGTTCAAAAACAATGTCAGAAGGCAAAGGAGGTTGTTCGTTAGCAGGACCTGAACCCTTCTCAACAGTTAAGCGGCTATCTTTAGTAGTTAATCTAAATATCTCATCATCCGGTTGAGCTATCCCTTGCGGGTCTAAAGGCAATAACGTTTGAACCACAGGATTACAACTAACCAAATTAATGAACTTGGTATAGATGATTTCTATGCGATCAGTGCTTTGAGAAAGAAACTCAGCCAGAACCTCACTTGTAATGGACTCTGCATCTTCAGAAGTAGGAACTTGTTCGAGGTCTGTAAAAGTTGCACGAATATCGTATTGAGAAGATCTGTTTTGAAAATATCCAATTGCTTTACGGCCAATCAAAACAAGATCAGGGTTAAAACCTTGATCCTTAAGTTCTGCGTAACGTTGTTCAGTACGTTTAATAATATTGGAGTTATAACCACCACATAGGCCTCTATCTCCAGTAACAGCAAGAAGAGTAATAGTAGTGACTTCTCTGCCCTTGAGTAAAGGTGCATCTGCGACTTCAAAACTCATACGAGTTTGAATATTTTCAAGAACACGAGCCAAGCGATCAGCAAAAGGCCGACTACGCAAAACCTGTTCCTGAGCACGGCGTACCTTTGCAGCCGCCACTAGGCGCATCGCCTCTGTAATTTTTCTAGTGTTCTTGACTGAAACAATCCGATCGCGGATGTCCTTAAGATTAGCCATGGCTATGGTTCTCCTTGTTAACCGTAAGGATCAAGCTGAAGCCAACAACGAAGTTGAAACCTCGCTGATAGCTTCTTTGAGCATGCCCTCAGCTTCTTCACTAAGAACCTTCTCACTTTGAACTTTAGAAATGTAATCTGCCTTATTCGTTTTTAGATAATCTCTAAGTTCCCGAGCGAATTGAGTAACTTGCTCTTCAGGAACATCATCGATCAGACCTTTAACACCTGCATAAACAATCGCAACTTGCTCAGCAAGGTTCAATGGTGCGAACTGAGGCTGTTTCAACAATTCTCTTAATCTCTTACCTCTACCAAGTTGTTTTTGAGTTGCCTCATCAAGGTCAGAAGCAAACTGCGAGAATGCAGCCAGCTCATCAAATTGAGCCAACTCAAGCTTAAGTGTTCCAGCAATCTTTTTAATTGCTTTAGTTTGAGCTGCACCACCAACTCTGCTAACAGAAATTCCTACGTTAATTGCAGGTCTTAGTCCTGAATTAAACAAATCTGAGCTTAGAAAGATCTGCCCATCTGTAATAGAAATAACGTTAGTAGGAATATATGCCGAAACATCGCCAGCCTGAGTCTCAATAATTGGCAAGGCTGTCATGGAACCACTGCCCATTGAATCTGAGAGTTTTGCTGCTCTTTCTAAAAGACGACTATGAAGATAAAAAACGTCTCCTGGATAAGCCTCCCTACCTGGCGGACGACGAAGAAGTAGAGACATTTGTCTATAAGCCTGAGCTTGTTTGGTCAAATCGTCATAAATAACTAAAGTTGCCTTTCCTTTATACATAAAGTACTCAGCAATAGCTGCTCCTGTATATGGGGCTAGATACTGCAGGGCGGCCGGGTCAGATGCACTTGCATTAACAACAACTGTGTAATCAAGTGCTCCTTTCTCACGAAGTACTTCAACAACATTTGCTACTGAGGCTGACTTCTGACCAATTGCAACATAAACACAAACAACATCTTCACCCTTCTGATTGATAATTGTGTCGAGAGCAATTGCTGTCTTTCCAGTTTGCCTATCACCAATAATCAACTCACGTTGTCCACGTCCAATTGGGATCATTGCATCTATAGATGTAATCCCAGTCTGCATTGGTTCGTGAACAGACTTACGTTTAATGATCCCTGGAGCAATGGATTCGATCAGCCTTGTATCACTGCACGCAATCTCCCCATTTCCATCAACTGGCTGACCAAGTGGATTAACCACTCGACCGAGTGTTGCTTCGCCAACTGGAACTGAAGCAATTTTTCCAGTTGCTTTAACCGTGCTGCCTTCTTGAATTCCAAGACCTTCGCCCATTAAAACTGCCCCTACATTGTCATCTTCAAGATTCAGAGCAATTCCTTCAGTCCCGTCTTCAAATTCGACTAACTCTCCAGCCATAACCTTTTCAAGGCCATAGACTCTTGCAATACCATCACCGATCTGCAGAACAGTACCTACATTGCTAACTGAGACTGATTTGTCATAGTCAGCAATCTGCTGCTTGAGTATCGAGCTGATCTCGTCTGGGCGGATGGAAACCATGAGAAGGATAAGCGAGGTGGAGAGATTTAAGAAGGCTTGGGAGAATAAAAAAAGCGAGTTTTGAGTTTTGCTAACTCACCTTTGAAAGGGTCAGTCCCAATCGACGGACCTGGCCTGCCAGACTGGCATCGATGACTTTGGATCCTACTGTTACTACAAAGCCACCGATCAAAGCAGGATCAACTTCAAGATTGATCTCAAGGTTGTCTGAACCAGCAACGGTTTTAACCTTCTTTAGTAGGTCAGATTGTTGATCTTCTGTGAGTACTGAAGCAGAGGTTACGGTCGCAAGTGCGATATTTCGCTGTTCACGATACAGCTCAAGCATACGCTCAAGTACAGCATCCAAAAAACCGATACGCTGTCGATCAGCTAATAACTTCAGAAGGTTTAAAAAAGAAGGGGTTACTTGATTACCAAAAAGTTTTTCAAGTGCAGCCTTCTTTGATTCAACTTCCAAAACTGGTGAAGCCATTGCTTCACTTAATTCTGGACAATCATGCCAAAGACTAAGAAGAGCCTTTGCTTGATCTACTACCTGATCAACTTCCTTACGAGTTGAAGCAACCTGCAAGAAAGCCTCAGCGTATGGAGTTGTAATTGTGTTTAGAAGAGGCATCAAGCTTTCCCCATATTTTTAATAGACTGAGTTACAAATTTTGCTTTTGTTTTCTCATCCAGTTTTTGAGGGAGAGATTGTATGGCTTTTTCTATGGCCAATTCAGCTGCTTTCAATCGCAATTGAGAAGAAACTCTTGCAGCTTCAGCATTCAAGTCTGATGCCGCCCCCTGCTTAATACGAGCCATCTCCTCGACAG
This sequence comes from Prochlorococcus sp. AG-363-B04, assembly GCA_003278465.1. Taxonomy (GTDB): domain Bacteria; phylum Cyanobacteriota; class Cyanobacteriia; order PCC-6307; family Cyanobiaceae; genus AG-363-B04. The sequence goes on along the minus strand of QCFC01000009.1, from coordinate 49,450 downwards.
TTCGTTTTTCACTTTCAAGACGAATAGCCTCAGCCCTGACCTTGCAATCTTTTCTAATCTGAGATGCCTTTTGCTCTGCAGCAGCTAAATCTTTCTTGGCATTAGCCAATGATTGACTAGCTGATGCAAGTCTATCTTCTGCATCTTTTAGATCGACCAAAATTGCTGAACGACGTCGCTCAAGCATTCCTCCCAAAAAATTTGGAAGGAATTTATAAAGACCAAAAATAACAACCGCCAAGTTGATGACATTGGTCTCAAAAAGGTTGAGGTTTAATCCAAAACCATTTGTGGCAAAAAATGAAAGTGAAGTCATTTGGCAGCCAATAAACGTTCAACAATTAGGTCGCCTATTTGGGCTGCATCTGCCTTGAGCTGATTCATAGCCGCTTCCCTTTGAGAATCAATTTCTTTTCGAGCTTGTTCTCGAGAAGCATTTGCTTCAGCAGTTGCTAATGCCAAAGCTTCTCTATAAAGCTTGTCTGAATCTTCTTCAGCATCATTAATCAGTTTCTGAGCAGCCTGTCGAGCTGCTTTTAACTGATTTCTTAAATCAGACTCAAGTTTTTCAACCTCGGCAAGCTTTTGCTTTGCCTCAGCCCTGCTAGAAGTTACAAAGCTTTCCCTTTCTTCAACGACCTTTCCAACAGGCCTAAAGAAAAGAGAATTAAGAATGAAGGTGAGGAGGACCACTTGAACCGCCATAAGCGGAAGAGTGGCATCGAAGTCAAAAAGACCTCCCTCAGTAGCACCGAACAGAAGCAAGCTGGTCATGTGGCAAAGATGGGAGCGGTTGAAGCAATCCGCAGGAAGTATTGGAAGCTAAAAAATGGCAACCTTTTTGAATTGGTGATTTATAGAACTGACCAAGCCAAAGAAAATTATTCTCGACTTGGTCATACAAAACAAAAGGTTTCTCGCTGGCTCAACCTGCAAATGGGTTGGCAAACAGCAACACCAATGCGACAACTAAGCCGTAAATGGTGAGAGATTCCATGAAAGCAAAGGAAAGAAGCAAAGTTCCGCGAATCTTGCCTTCAGCTTCAGGCTGACGGGCAATGCCCTCAACGGCTCCCTGAGCTGCGCTGCCTTGACCTATGCCGGGGCCGATAGCGCCTAGGCCAACAGCCAGACCTGCAGCGACAACGGAAGCGGCGGTGGTAATGGAATCCATGATTGACTGAGGATGAGGATGCGCTGGTAGAGCGCGTATAGGGACTGGGAGTTTATACCTGCGAGTGGGACATTTCATCGAATCCAATGAAATGGGCCTGGATCAAACCGGACCTGCGCGCAAGAATTTTGCCAGACCATGGTTAGGAACTAGCAAAGAAATAGTGATTAATGATGCTCTTCAACAGCCTCTCCGATGTAATAAGCGGCGAGGGTTGCAAAGATCAAAGCCTGAATAGCACTTGTGAATAAGCCAAGGAACATCACTGGTACAGGCAAAACCAATGGAACCAAGAAAACAAGCACAGCGACTACCAATTCGTCTGCGAGGATGTTTCCAAAAAGACGAAAAGATAGTGATAAAGGCTTAGTAAAGTCTTCAACAATCTTGAACGGGAGCATAATTGGAGTTGGATGAACGTAATACTCGAAGTAACGCAATCCTTTCCTGCTCAGTCCCGCGTAAAAGTATGAAAGTGAAACCAACAAAGCCAGAGCAACTGTGGTGTTGATATCAGCCGTAGGTGCACCAAGTTCACCACTAGGAAGTTTAATTAACCTCCAAGGAACTAAAGCACCTCCCCAATTACTTACAAAAATGAAGAGGAATAAAGTTCCTATAAAAGGCATCCAATCGCGATAGGCCTTTTCACCAATCTGGGTTCTAGCTAAGTCCCGGATGTAATCCCAGAGAAACTCAAGGAGATTCTGAACGCCACGAGGGTCGCGTTCCATTTTCCGAGTACCAACAATAACCAGGGCTAAAAGAGCACCAATCACAATCCAGGAAGTCATGAAGACTTGTCCATGGAGCCTCAAATTTCCCAATTGCCAATAGAGGTGTTGACCAACCTCAAGTTCGGCAAAAGGTAATAAAAATGGCAAGGGACCCATCAGGCTGCAGTTCGGTGTCGCTATTACGACTGATTAATTAATGCCCTGAGGCAAACAGATTCAATTGATCAGGATCTGGCTGTTTTGATGGAAACGAACCAGAAATGCAGAATCATTGCGGGCTTATAAAGCAGAAAGCCCAACATGGCAGAGAAAAAATCAAGTTGATTCATTCGAGAGGCTGCTAAAACGAGCACCACTGGAACAATCAGTTGAATCTTCCCAACCTTCTCAGAACCTTTCCCTAGCTTTCCAATACTGCGACCCAAAAGACGCAGATAAAGGGCTCCTGAGAATCCGCCAACAAGCAAACTGCAAGCAGTATGCATGTCAAAGAGAAGAGCAGTAATTAATCCGACAATTGCCGTCAAAACTACTGTTGCCAAAATGAATCGCTGCTGGAGCTGCGTATATTCCGAATGAGGAGACAAAAAGTCTTCTACTTGGGAATAAGCATTCACAGATGTATCGGATTTCGGACTGACGTCCTGACTTTTTTCCAGATCAACCTTCTCCCCCTTAGGAGAGCCTGTATTCATCTGAAAAAACGAGGATGCAGGCAAATGTCCCGATGCTCTGTATTTAAAGGCCCGCGGAATCTATCATGTGGTTGACCTCAAGGTGGGGACAGCAATAACACTTGCTTTTGCTGAAGATCCCTTGCTACAGAAGCGATCCGAGATAAATCCCAACCCAAGGATAAATTCTTAAGAGAAGTACAAGGCAGATTTTTTTCGACTGCAATCACCAAATCACGTTCATCATCACTGAAATGCAAGGGTTTCATCTGATAATCAAGAAGGTCAATTCCTGGCCAACCATGAAGGCAGCGACTTCGTTTAGCAGAAGCTAAAAGTATCTTTTCATCACTAATCCATTCATAAATATTCAGCGACCCCTTAAAAAGAAAAAATTCAAAATGAGTTATTCCAGGATCAAGTTTCTCGATAAGTTCCCATTGTTTTCGTAAGTCCAAAGTTTTTGCAATCTCTAGTGATTTCCCTCTCAAAAGTCTTTCCAGTTTCCAAGTATCTGGATTTGAAAATCCTGCAAATTCAAGACAATGCAATGCATCTAATAAAGAAAATAATTCTTTCAATTCAAAACTACTTTCATAGGGATGAAAATACATATCTGCAAAATGAACATCTGACGAGCATTCAACAGACCAACGTTCTTCATAATCGCGTCTTAAAAAATTATCTAAAGGAAGATTAGCCAGAATTTCCCTACCTATTTGTAAGTTTTCTAGTTCAACACCTAAATCTAATTTTTTAAAAGCACCACTCAATCTCTGAATCGCCCAACGTCCTCCATGTGCATACAAGAAAAGATGAAGGAGACCACCTGGTTTCAAAATTTTAGCAAGAGAACTCAATCCAGCTAATGGATCTTGGAGATGGTGTAAAACTCCGACAGAGTTAATATAGTCAAAAGGGGATTCATCTTCGAGGTTCAAAAGGCTTCTATTCTCGAAACGAATTCTTGCCTTCTTATCACCTCCAGACATTGAAAGTCTCTCACTAGCAACTTCTAATGTTCTCGCAGAAATATCAACTGCAAGAATATCGCTATCTGGATTTAAATGTGCTAAATAATCTGTACTTACACCACTACCACATCCAGCATCCAAAATTCTCAAAGGCCTTTGAGAACCACATGAATCAAAAGGTGCACCTGTTACAAAAGAGAAAGCCGCATCCACATCCCATCGCCAGTTATACCCAGGAGGAGGACCTGATCCTAGAAAATTATCTGGATATGGAAAATAATCATAAAAAGTACTTACCAAAAGTGATGCTGGATCCATAGAGAAGCAGTCAGGGAAAGACACCTAGAAAGAACTTCAAAAGGAATCTAACTTCAAAAACTAATAATTGATTTCAAATAATAACGCATGGGTTTTCTATCCACAGGAAATCCCAATTTTAATCAATTTCATTCTCATAAAAGAAATCAAATTGAAGTAATATAACTAATTAATATGGGGTTATTGAAATTCCATAACTGACTAATACGAATAAATCAAGTTTGGATTCCATCAATTGGATTATCTTAAAAAGTTGAAAAGTCAAACAATGTACTAAAAAGCTGAAAAATCAATATTTTTTAGTTGCTCCCCTTGCTGCTAAGTAAAGTTACACTTGCATGGGTTGGCAAAATGGGTTCTAGGCGGCTGAATAGGAAAAACATCTCAACACTGCATTGCCTTGCGAAGCCTCTCGGAGAAAACTACTGACGGGCATAGCCAATTTAGGAAAGGATTGTCACGTGGAAAACATCTTGAAAGTACAAGGACTCCCTTTTTAAAAATAAATCTTCCTCTAGCATGGGATCTATGGCCAGCTGAAGCGAGGCTATTAATAGCATTAATAGCTTTCTGGAGCCTTGCCGGCCTATTAGTTCTTGGCTCTGCAAGCTGGTGGGTAGCCAGCAGAGAGATGGGAGATGGTGCTTATTACATCAAAAGGCAATTAATTTGGATGATTTCAGGTTGGGGACTTCTTTGGCTTTCTATATCAACGAATCTTCGTAAATGGAATCAAATAACTGGTCCTACTATCTCTCTTATCTATATATTAATTTCAGCAACATTAATAATTGGGACAACAGTTAATGGAGCCAGTAGATGGTTAATTCTAGGGCCAATTCAACTTCAACCATCTGAACTTATCAAACCATTTATAATTCTACAATCGGCCCATATTTTTGCTAACTGGCGACGAATTCACGCAGACCAAAAAATCTTCTGGATGGGATTTTTCGTGACTCTTTTGCTTTTAATTCTCAAACAACCAAATTTAAGTACAGCTGCCTTAATAGGAATATTAATATGGTTAATGGCACTTGCCGCTGGAATAAAATTAACCAGCTTACTTGGAACTGCTCTTGCAGGTTTATCACTAGGATCTATTAGTATATTTTTCAATGAATATCAAAGACTTAGATTAGTTTCATTCATAGATCCTTGGCAAGATCAACAAGGTAGTGGATATCAATTAGTGCAAAGCCTTCTGGCTATAGGGTCAGGAGGATGGTTTGGAGAAGGCTATGGTCTTTCAACACAAAAGTTGCAATACTTGCCAATTCAAAGTACTGACTTTATCTATGCAGTTTTTGCCGAAGAATTTGGTTTTGCAGGGTCTTTAATGTTGTTATTATTTCTCTTATTAATTGCATTTCTAGGGTTAAGAGTAGCCCTGAGCTGCAAGAGCAATCAAGCTCGACTTATTGCAGTTGGCTGTAGCACAATTCTTGTTGGGCAATCCATTATGAATATCGCAGTAGCTTCAGGTGTCATGCCAACTACTGGTTTGCCATTACCAATGGTTAGCTATGGAGGCAATTCACTACTATCAAGTCTTCTTATTTCAGGACTACTCATTCGATGCTCCCTTGAATCAACAGGGCTGCTAGAAAAACGCAACCACAAGAGAAGGCATAAATCGATAATGTAATTAACACAAACTCCTTTGTTAAGCCAAAATCTTCACTAACACCTCTTGGAATTAACCCTTTCCGATCTTGCCCTACGTAGTGAGCAATTACTAAATCACGGATTAAGTCATCCAGGACCTCTCACGCTTTTATTAGTCTTCTTCGGTGGTTTGATAACAAGTCTAGGGCCTTGCTCACTATCACTCCTACCCGTAACAATTGCTTTTCTGGCTGGATTTAATAATCAATCAAATCCATTCCTTCGGAGCCTTTTCTTTAGTACTGGAATTATTTGTTCACTCGTAATTCTTGGAAGTCTAAGTGGCCTAGCAGGAAGTATCTATGGACAAGTGCCAGAGACAATTTCTGCCTTAGTAGGAATACTTGCAGTAACTATGGGACTGAATCTTATAGGGATATTTCAACTACCTCTACCAGCAGGACCTGACCCTCTGATTTGGCAAGAAAGAGTGCCAGCACCTTTAGCGCCAGTGGCAGCTGGACTGGCTTTTGGACTCGCTTCTTCTGCTTGTACAACTCCAGTCTTAGCCGTACTTTTAGGTTGGATTGCACAGAATGGAAACCCTTTAATAGGGGTTGTGCTACTTGCCTTATTTGGACTAGGTCAAGTTCTACCTCTACTGATTGCAGGAACAGCCGCAGGAATTGTTCCAAATCTTTTAGCTCTCCGTCCAATAGCTCAATGGATTCCTCCTATTAGTGGAGTCGTATTACTAATTACAGGTCTACTAAGCCTGATTTCACGTGTGATCTAACTCATGGCAATTTTAAAGCGCCTAATCAATTGGATATCGGATCTCCGTTTTGCCATATTTCTTTTATTAATGATCGCTTTAGGAAGCACTCTTGGGACTTTAATTCCACAAAAAGCTTCTCCATCAACTTATCTTTCCACCTATGAGGCCAAGCCATGGCTTGGCCTCATAGGTGGAAAGATGATTTTGCGACTGCAATTAGATCATGTCTATACAAGTCACTGGTTTATTGCCCTATTGATTTTATTAGGAATAGCTTTAATGGCATGCAGCTGGCGACGCCAATGGCCAACTCTTAAAGCTGCTCTGCGATGGATTGATTATCAAGAACCTAGCCAACTCAGCAAACTTTCAATCGCACAAACCATCTCTCTTAACTCTAAAGAGCAAGGGTTAAGCCAACTCAGCAATCACCTCAAAACCCATGGTTGGGCAATACAACAACATCAAAACAGATTTGCAGCCAGACAAGGAGTAATTGGTCGTTTGGGACCGCCTCTTGTTCATATAGGTCTAGTTCTCCTGATGATTGGTGCAATCTGGAGCGCAACAGGTGGCCAAAAAGTAGAAAGATTTCTTGCTCCAGGTCGTTCCTTCGACCTACTTAATAACAATGGCCTCAACCAACTAACTATTACTCTGAAAAAATTTGCAATAGACCGCGACCCTGCTGGCAGGCCAGAGCAATTTCGCTCCAAGATTCAACTATCAACTCCAAATGATACCCAAGGTCATCTTCACGAAATAAGCGTTAATCATCCTTTCCGCTACAAAGGCATGACCATTTATCAGGCTGACTGGTCAGTAGCAGCAATAACCCTCCAAATAGGGAACAGCCCTCAACTTCAACTACCTGTAAGCAGTTTTCCTGAACTGGGAGAACAAATTTGGGGGCTAGTGATACCAACCCAACCAGACGGAAGTAAACCAGTTTTTCTAAGCACCTCAAGTGAATTAGGTCCAGTACAAATATTTAATAGCGATGGAGAACTACTAACTAGCCTGCGGCCTGGAAATAAAACCAAACAAATAAATGGAATAGAAATGAAGATAATAAATATTATTCCTGCAAGCGGACTACTTTTAAAAAGGGATCCAGGTGTTCCAATTGTTTATTCAGCCTTTGGAACAATCCTTGTTGGGGGGGTTCTCAGCATGATTGCCACAAAACAAATCTGGGCAATAATTGATCGAGATCAATCATGTATTCATTTAGGTGGTCTTTGCAACCGTAATATGATTGGCTTTATTAATGAAATACCAAATTTACTTCAAGTAATTGAATCTAAATGATTTTTTTCCCATGACTGACTTTAACTATCATATATACATTTCCTCGAGGGTTGAAATCAGCTTCTAACTCCATCCAGCTAGGATCAGAAGCCTTAACAAGATCATCAATTATTCGACTTGCAACTTCCTCATGAGATATCTTTTGATTTCTATAATTGTTAATATATAGCTTGATTGACTTCAATTCAATAACTTTAAAATTTGGCTGATAAATCAAACGTAAAGTCGCAAAGTCTGGATAACCAGAAAATGGACATAAACAGGTGAATTCTGGCAACTCAATTGAGATCTCATAAGGTCTACCAGGCCTAGGATTCTCAAAGCATATCAATTCACCTTCAGCAATATTCCTCTCTCCATAGAGAGGTTTATTGGTCTGATGATCAGTACTGTTCAATTTTAAAACCACATTTCAAAGACAGAGTAAATCTGACAGCACCTCAGCAGTAAAAACTTCACAAAAAAAGCATTTAGACTCCAACGAACTCCCAACTGACACAAATTAAAAACCCTATAGATACAAACCAAAATCTATTTATCAAATAAATTTCTCAAGTATCACTAGAATTTTCAAATACAAATCAAGATCATTGCCAAATCAACAACTAGTCAATTAAAAACACCCTTCCAACTCAGGTAAAACAAATTCAGCGTCATAGAGCTAAAGGATACCTATTGGGGAATCAGAAAAAACTAATATTTTCATTAATATAAAAACTCAAAGAATTCAGCAAATTGTTTATACTAAGAATAAAAACAAGAAGGATCTAAGAATACGAAGAGTTTCACATCAAAGGGATTCTTAGAAGAAATTAAACTTTTAAAACTCACAAAATAAAGCTTTCAATTAAATGGAAACAACCAATTAAAAGCATGGAATCCAAGCCATTCTTAACCTGCAAGAGTGAATTCTGTAGCAATAGCAACAACATAGAAACCCCTCTTACCCCCTAATAGGTTCCTAGACGACATACTTTCATGGACATATGTTTAGTTGACACAGAAAAAGGGTTTGATATTCATCCAAAGAGTGTCCATGGAATCTTGTGGCTCCAGACTCATTTCGAAGATGAGTATTGGGATGCTTTAGCTAAAAGCCAAGTTTCACTTCCTAAATCTGATGCAATAGAGCTTTCTCATGATGCAGAACAAGCTGGACTACTCTTAAACTACGTTTCTAGTATTTCAAAAGACCCCCTCTCTCCAAAACATACTTAAGATCATTACCCCTCCCAAAAGTCACTCATGAAAAAAGTAGAAGCCATTATTCGCCCTTTCAAGCTAGAAGACGTCAAATTAGCTCTAGTTAATGCCGGAATCATTGGAATGACAGTTAGCGAAGTCAGAGGGTTTGGAAAACAAAAAGGTCAGGTTGAGCGCTATAGAGGGTCGGAATTTACAGTTGAATTTCTTCAGAAGCTCAAAATAGAAGTAGTAGTAGATGATGAGAATGTGTCCTCTGTAATGAATGCCATTGCTAATGCAGCCAAAACAGGAGAGATAGGAGATGGAAAGATTTTCGTCTCACCAGTTGAATCAGTGGTTCGTATAAGAACTGGAGACAAAGATAGTTCAGCACTTTAATTTCAAAGTATCTATCACAAGTTTCTCAATTACTGGAAAATCACTTACTAACCCTTTACCTAGCCAAAGTAAATATTCATGATTGCCTGCTGGTCCTGTTATAGGTGATGGTATTAATCCCAAAGGATCCCACCCATTAATTCTTGAAATCTCAATTACATTTTCTATAGCTTCTATATGCAAATTTGAATCTCTAACCACACCACCTTTACCTACACGTCCTTTACCAACCTCAAACTGAGGCTTTATCAGAAGTAAGCATTGTGACTTTTCAGGAACTAGTAACCCTGTTAATGATGGAATTATTAGTCTAAGAGAAATAAAAGACAAATCTGCAACTGCAAAAGTAGACCATTCGTCTTCAGGCCCGTACAACTCATGAGTTTGAAGATTGCGTAAGTTAGTGCGTTCTTTTACAACCACACGCGCATCATTTCGAAGATTCCAGGCGAGCTGCCCATAACCCACATCTATTCCATAAACCTTTGATGCTCCATGCTGCAAAAGACAATCTGTAAATCCCCCTGTAGAAATTCCTCCATCAATACAAATCTTGCCAGTTACGTCAATTGGAAATGCTTTCAATGCTCCTAATAACTTTTTCCCTCCGCGTGAAACAAATCTTGGAGATAGCTTTATATCGATTTCAAGGTCCTCTAGAACCTCTTGGCCTGGCTTATCTAAGAGTTGACCATTTGCATCCCTCACCTTGCCACCTCTTATTAACTGTTGAGCCTGATGCCTAGAAGCAACCAGACCTTTTTCAACTAAATGCAGATCAAGACGCCGCTTTTTGGACATTTCGTCATAAAAAGAGGGGGGAAATCGGAACAAAAACCATGCAACTTACTAAAAACGTAAAAGATACGGAGAGGATCACTCAAAACAGATCATTAGAAACGTGTCGCAACCTCACAATCCAAAAGCCACACACAATCAAAGGGCTCTCAAAGTAATGCCTCTGGTGCAATTCGGAAATGTCCTAGAACTACTCCCTCCAGGTAGTTTCGTAACTTTAGATAATCACCCCAGAGATCTCCCTCCCTTTCAGGTTCTTCATTGTCGAGGTGGTCGCTGCTGGGTAAGACAACAATCATGGGGCCAATTCGTTCAATGGGAAGTTGAACACAAACGTCTAAAGGCTGCTTAATTCATAGATTTACGTTAAATAAACCTTAGCCAATTTGACCACCATTGATTGACAGATACACACTTCCCGAAATGGCAGCTGTCTGGACCGACCAGGCAAAATACCAAAGTTGGTTAAATGTTGAAGTTGCCGCTTGTGAGGCAAGCTGCAAATTGGGACTTATCCCAAAATCCGCTCTGAAGCAAATCAAAGAGAATGCCAGTTTTGACGAGCAGCGAATTCTGGAAATCGAATCAGAAGTTCGTCATGACGTGATCGCCTTTCTGACAAATGTTAATGAGAATGTTGGGGATGCAGGTCGCTTCATCCATGTAGGAATGACAAGTAGTGACGTACTTGATACAGGTCTTGCCCTTCAACTAAAAGCTTCCGTAGGGCTACTTCGCAAAGAACTCAGTCAACTAGAAACAGCTATTCGAATACTCGCCAAAGAACATAAAAATACTGTCATGATAGGCCGATCTCATGCAATTCATGGAGAGCCAATCACTTTCGGTTTCAAGCTTGCAGGATGGTTGGCAGAAACAATACGAAATTCAGAAAGACTTGACCGGCTTGAAAAAGACATTGCTGTCGGACAGATAAGTGGTGCCATGGGTACATACGCAAATACAGATCCAGAAATAGAACGACTCACATGCGAAAAACTTGGCCTCACGCCTGATACCGCTAGCACACAAGTGATATCTCGAGATCGTCATGCCGACTACATACAAACCCTTGCATTGGTTGGATCTTCGCTAGATCGTTTCGCAACTGAAATACGCAATCTGCAACGCACAGATGTCTTAGAAGTAGAAGAAAGTTTTTCCAAAGGGCAAAAAGGAAGTTCAGCTATGCCTCATAAACGTAATCCAATCAGAAGCGAACGTGTAAGTGGCTTGGCTAGAGTTCTTCGTAGCTATGTTCTCGCATCACTTGAGAACGTAGCGCTATGGCACGAAAGAGATATTAGCCATAGTTCAACAGAGAGAATGATGCTTCCAGACTGCTCAATCACACTACATTTCATGTTGTATGAAATGACAGAAATCATTCAAGGCCTTGGAATCTACCCAGACAATATGCGACGTAATATGAATATCTATGGAGGAGTAGTCTTTAGCCAACGTGTCCTCTTGGCTCTTATAAATAAAGGTATGAATAGAGAGGATGCCTATAGAATCGTGCAAAGAAATGCCCACTCTGCCTGGAATCAAGAAGGAGGTAACTTCTTGGTTAATTTAGAAAAAGACAATGATGTCTTAAACCACCTTTCTCCCGAAGAGCTAAATGACTGCTTTAGCACAGAAATACATCAAGCAAACTTGAATATAATCTGGGAACGACTTAATATCTAAATTAATAGGCCAAACTAAATTGGTTCATCTAAAACATTGTAATTTCTTCTGAATACTCAATGCTTTGATTACTATTATCTAATTACAGGTGAATGTTTCTTCTTTAACAATTCTAAGAAGGTCAATCTCCCCTGTTTTGATCCTCACAACAAATTCATGAATGCTCCTATACGAATAGAGTATGACAGCATGGGAGCTGTTGAAGTTCCAGAAGAAGCCCTTTGGGGTGCCCAAACTCAAAGGTCTTTGAAGAACTTTGCTATCAGCAAAGACACAATACCACTAGAACTAATTCATTCATTAGCCCTAATTAAGAAAGCAGCCGCCAGAGTAAATAACCAACTCGGAATTATTGATGCTAAGCGATGTAAACTAATAGAAAATGCATCCTCAGAAATTATTCAAGGACTACACGACAAACATTTTCCACTTCGAGTGTGGCAAACAGGTAGCGGTACCCAAACAAATATGAATGTCAATGAAGTAATCAGTAATCTTGCATCTCTAGCTAGTGGAAAACCATTAGGGAGTCATGAACCAGTTCATCCAAATGATCATGTAAATAAATCCCAATCCACTAATGATACTTTTCCATCTGCAATCCACATTTCAGCAGTAAAAAATATTGTCCAAAATCTCTTGCCAGAACTTAAAAAGCTTATAGAAGTCCTAAGAGCAAAAAGTAAGAATTGGGAAAGTATTGTAAAAATTGGACGTACTCACCTGCAAGATGCAGTTCCTTTAACTTTAGGGCAGGAAGTATCTGCATGGCATAAGCAATTAGAAGCAGCATACAAGCGCATAGAATCTAGCCTCACAGAGCTTTATGATCTCCCACTTGGAGGAACAGCCGTGGGGACCGGGCTCAACGCTCCTCCTGAATTTGACCAAAGAATCACAAAAGAGATTTCTCAACTAACAGAAATGCCATTTACCACAGCTCCCAACAAATTTGCCTGTATGGCAAGTCATGATGGGCTAGTAAATACCATGTCACAACTTCGCATACTTGCAACTTCACTCTTAAAAATAGTCAATGATATACGGTTGCTTGCATGTGGCCCAAGAGCAGGTTTGAGTGAACTTTTTTTGCCTGAAAATGAGCCAGGAAGTTCAATAATGCCTGGCAAAGTTAACCCAACACAATGTGAAGCAATGGCAATGGTTTGTACTCAAATCATTGGGCTTGATTTGGCTGTTTCGTTAGCAGGAAGTGGTGGTCATCTTCAAATGAATGTTTACAAACCACTGATCGGTTTTAATCTACTTCATAGTATTGAATTACTCCATGATGCTTGTTCGAGCTGTCGAAGATCAATGCTAGCTGGAATAGAACCAAACCTCAAGAAGATAAATCAAGACTTAAATCAATCCCTAATGCTTGTAACAGCATTAGTTCCTGAAATAGGGTATGAAAAAGCCTGCGCTATAGCAACTTATGCAAACAACAAGGGGTTTAGTTTACGTCAGTCAGCCCTAGAGCTAGGTCTTGTATCAGAATCTGACTTCGATCGCATTATGGATCCAAGCAAGATGATCAGCCCTTCTTTTAACTAATCTAATGAGTTAGCCTTTGATCTCACTCCTTCTATTGCTGATATTAATATCGACTTCCATATCATTTGACTTCAGCAGATCTTCTGCCTCACATACAGGAAAACGGTTTATCGCCTTTAAAGCTAATCTTGAATTAGTACGTAATTCTTGACTTATTGATTCGCAATAAGGGACTTGTGAAAGCAAATCTATCGTTCTTCTAATAATCCTAACGACATCTCCCTCATCAAGAGAGGTGTTAGCAATTAAGTCATTCCAATTAACGCCACTTGCCCAGGCAGCAACTAATCCCATGAGATCTGGTTCCCACCATGCAGAGATATCTATATTGCGACGCTGCTGTGCCATTAACAACTCTCTTCTAATTACATAAAGATCTTGCATTACCTCTTCTGCATGCACAGGAATTGAATAACCACTCCATATATCTGGTCGATTCACCTCTGTGCTGATTGCCTCTAAGACAGCAGCCAAATCAGAAGGTCGCAAATTATCCAAATGCCCACTCATTAAAACCAACCCTAGCCAGAGTTCGTTATCACCTCTAAGAGCTGCAACTGTTCGCCCCATTTCAGTCGCTTTCAGGGCTTTCAAGCAACCGAAATTCTGAAGGATCTCAACAAGTGAAAGGAAGATTTCCCAATGTCGATTCGCCCGATTATGTAACTGTTGTTGACGTTTATCAATCTCATGCTCTAGGTCTTCGATCTTACTTCGATGTTTCTTAAGGTGCTTTCGATCCCCCCAATGATGAGCAGGATGTAGTTCCAAATCCTCTTGCAAATCTTTTACGAGTTTCACTTGATTAATTACCTCACTAGCCAAGTCATACTGAGGAGTTGTCATATCATGTCGATTAGCAACATCTGCTACGGCAGCAGCGAGACTAATACTTCTTTGATCTCCATGACAAAGTTCTCCAGAAAACTGTAAGTCCGGTCTATCAATCTTACTCACCTTTAAACAACTCAATTCTGCATATAAACTGACCACTGCCTGACATGGCACCAATGACCAAATATTTTCACTCGTAAGACAAAGCAGCAGAGGGAATTGTCCAGGGCCAGAAACTTTGTCGACAATCACTGCTGGAGTAATCCTTCCCCTAAATTGGGGTGTTTTAAGACTTACTAAAGTTCCAAAACTTGCAAACTGCAAAGCTTTAGTCAGCTCATTGGCAAGAGTTTCTTGTGCCTGTTTTTGAAGGGTCCGCAAAAGTCGACGTTCTTCTCGCAGACGACTTCGTCTCTTCTCGTACTGCTGAAAATCATCCCAAGGCACATCTCCCACTAATTCCTTCATTTGACTTAATTTTTTTTGAAGATTCTCCAAGATCTGCTGCTCTTCTAATAAATCCAAACCAGCTAAATAACGGCCAAAACTACGTTCTACTAACTCTCTTGTTTTCTTCAGATCATGACGTTGCAGAAGATTCAGAACCATTCCATAACTAGGCATAAACTGACTAACTAAAGGATCCGCTGGCCGAGTAGCCAAATGACCTGCCTCATGAACCCCTTCAAAACGACTTTGCATCGTTACTACATAGCCTTTGGAATCCAATCCACGCCTACCAGCCCTACCAGCCATCTGCAGAAACTCACTACCCATTAATGATCTATGACCACGCTCAGTTCTCTTCGACAAAGAAGCAATCACTGCACTCCTAGCAGGCATATTGATTCCTGCAGCCAATGTTTCAGTAGCAAAAACCACTTTTATCAGACCTTGCTGAAACAACTCCTCAATCAATTCTTTCCATGCTGGTAATACACCTGCATGATGAGCAGCAATTCCACGAAGTAATGCCTCTGCATGTATACCATTTCTCAACGCCTCAGGATTAATCTGTGAATATGTCTCTAATCTGTCGCGAATCTTGCATTGCTCATCTAAATTAACTAGACATTGATTGCTTAAATCTCTAACTGCCCTGTCACAACCTCGACGACTAAAAATAAAAAAGATAGCGGGCAGCATATCTCGCTGAACCATCTGATTAATTACAAAACTAAACTTCGGTGATTCAGGTTGGGGAGGGTTAGATGAACGACCTTTTCGTTTATTGCCTTTTGGGGATCGCCAAATCTTGCAATTTGAATGTAGTCCTGTTCCCTCCTTATTTAGGAGAGGATGCAATCCTTTAGCACTGCAAAAACTATATTGCAAAGGAACTGGTCGAAAATCACTGTGAACCAGTTCTGTAGGACCATGCACCATCTGAATCCAATCAGTTAATTGACTGGAATTAGCAACGGTAGCGGAAAGAGCTACCAGCTGAACAGAAGATGGACAATGAATAATGGACTCTTCCCAAACAGTTCCACGCTGAGAATCATTCATGTAATGACATTCATCAAGCACTACTGCTTCAACATCTGTTAATGGATCGACAGACTCATCCACTGCTGCATAAAGCATATTCCTAAAAATCTCTGTGGTCATTACCAAAATGGAAGCTTCCCTATTCACACTTAAATCTCCTGTCATTAACCCAACATTTTCTTGACCAAACGCCGCTCTAAAATCACGCAATTTTTGATTAGAAAGAGCCTTTAAAGGAGTGGTGTAAAAAACCTTATTTCCATGCGATATAGCTCGTTTAATCGCGTATTCACCAACTAAAGTTTTCCCTGACCCAGTAGGAGCACTTACAACAACAGAATACCCCTGATTAAGAGCATTAATAGCCTGGATCTGAAAGGGGTCTAATTGAAATGGAAAGGCAGATGAAAGATCCATATCGACCTTGACAACAAAATTAGAAGGGTTCGTACGTTCGCGGATGAACTCATCTACCAAATGCTAAAGAAGACTTCATATCTTGAGTAGACATGAATAAGAATGCATCAAACAAAACAAATTGACAAAAAACCAAGAATGCAAATTGACTTTCAAATAAGTCAAGATTCAAACTAGAAACATGAGAAAAATTCCTGAATCTCGTCGCCGCCAAATCCGTACTTGGAGCCCAGGACCAGGCCCCAGTGAATTAAAATTAATCACACCGCTAGACAACGAACAGTCTTTATTAGACCTTGCAAGTAATGATTATCTGAACCTAAGCCTTCACCCAAAGCTTATTGAAGCAGCCTCATCAGTACTTGAAACACAAGGAATTGGATCAGGAGGATCCAGGTTGGTAACCGGCAGTCGCAAGGTTCACTCAGATCTGGAAAGAAAACTATCTGAATGGTTAGAACGAGACAACATTTTTCTTTTCCCAAGTGGCTACCAAGCAAATATTGCAGCAGTAATGGCATTAGCTAATCGCCATACTCCTGTTTTAATAGATCGACTCGCACACCATTCACTATTAATAGGAGTTAAAGCAAGTGGTGCCAGGCTTCAACGATTTGCCCATAATGACCTCTCTGACCTCAGTTCTCGTCTCGAAAAGTGCAAACAAGCATATCCAAATCAACAACCAATCGTATTAACTGAAAGCCTTTTCAGCATGGAAGGGACGAGTCCCTCATTACAAAAGATGGCAGGAATTTGCGAAAGTTTTAATGCCAAAATGATTGTAGATGAAGCTCATGCATTAGGAGTGATTGGGTCACAGGGGCGAGGTTTATGTTATGGAATTTCGCTGAAGTCAATCGGCATAATCAGTGGCACCTTTGGGAAAGCATTTGGTTGCGGAGGAGCATTCCTAGCTACTGATGCAATTACAGGCGATCAACTTCTACAACACAGCGGAGCCTTCCGATACACCACTGCCCTCTCTCCTCCTTTAGCAGCTGCAGCAATAGCAGCTTTAGAGTTGATCAAAGCCAATCCGCGCTGGGGAGAAAACTTGCAAACAGAAGCAAATCATTGGCGCTGTGAATTAACAAACCGAGGATGGTCACGCCCACCTGGATATGGGCCCATTCTGTCTCTCTTGATAGGGACAGATCAGAATGCACTTGATTATCAGAGAAAACTTGAGAACGCTGGTCTTCTATGTATTGCAATACGTCCACCGACGGTACCTGAAGGGACTTCACGGTTACGCATAATTGTCAGACGATCTTTACCCAATGGCGTATTACCAAAACTGCTAGAAGCTCTAACAATCTCATGAGACAAATTATCGCCATGCATGGTTGGGCTAGCGATAGCAATTCATGGGATCTTTGGAGGGATTACTTTCAAGCTAAAAAATGGCATTGGCAAAACGGAGAGCGTGGATATGGACATCTCCTACCTCAAAGCCCGTCTTGGAAACTAGATTTCGATCTTAAGGTCCATAAGCGCAGAGTAGTAATTAGTCATTCTCTAGGGCCTCACCTTTTAAATAAGAGGGTGTTAAAAAACGCCACTGATGTTGTACTACTGGGAAGCTTCAGCAGATTCCTCCCAGAGGGATTAGCAAATCGTTCATTAATTACAGGACTAAAAGGAATGAAGCAACAATTAGGAACTAGTCAAGAAAAATTAATGCTTAAAAGTTTCCTAACCAAAGCCTGTTATCCAGAAAAAGTCACTTCAGTAACGTCAGGACCGATTCTAGAAGGCCTATCATTTGAGGGGAGATATCGTCTAAAAGATGATCTTAATTTACTCAGTCAAGCTTCTGACTTGGTTTCTAAAATATCAACCAAGGCAAAAGTACTAGTTGTCGATGGTCAACAAGATGCCATCGTAATTAATGCAGCCAAATCTGATCTCCTTGAAGATCTTCTGGATCATCTGCAAAGTCCTCCGACTCATTGGAATTTCTCAAATGCTGGGCATACATTGCTCGTCCCTGACCTAATTGAGAAAGTGCACTATTGGCTAGAGTTATCTCAATGATTAACAGCTATTCAAGTCGAGTTCTTAATAACTTTGAGAATGCTTCTAATTCTTATAACAGCCATGCAAAATTACAACGAGCAGTAGCCTGGAGGCTTGCCAAGACATGCAAAACAAAAGCAATCCCACGAGGTTTTTGGGTTGATCTTGGGACAGGTACAGGGATGCTTGCAGATGCTTTAGAAGCCTGTACTCCAAAACAATCGGTACTCAGAGTTGACGGAAGTCAAAGAATGTTGAACTGTCATAAATCAACCAGTTACTCACAACTATGCGACCTCAACCACGGCCTACCATCATGGCCCAAAGTTCCAAATCTTCTTGCATCTAGTTTTGCCCTTCATTGGCTACGTAATCCACAAAATCGAGTAAAAGAATGGTTTACCGCACTTGAATCCAAAAGCTGGTTAGCTCTTGCCTTGCCCGTAGAGGGTAGTTTTAGTCAATGGCATCATGCTGCGCAAGAAGCAAACGTAACTTGTACAGCATTCCCATTACCAAAACATATGGACTTATTAGCTCCAATCCCTTTAGAGTGCATTTCTCATCAAAAAATATATTCCTTTACTCAATATGCTCATAACGTTTCTTCTTTATTGCGTCCGATGAAACTTATAGGAGCACAAGAAACTATTCACCCTCCTCTAAAAATAGGTGAATGGCGTCGTTTAAAAAAAGTATGGCCCCGATGCACAACAAATGGTGATGCCATGCTCACTTGGCTAATTCAAGTGCTAATAGTTGAAAGATGACTACCAGGCAAACCAAGCTAGTCATCTGCGGAACTGATACTGACGTTGGGAAAACAATTATCAGCGCGCTAATAGTCCATGGACTGCAAGCAACTTATTGGAAGCCCATTCAAAGTGGAATGAACGATGGTGGCGACAGGCAAACAGTTTGTGAGCTTCTCAACCTACCTCCAGAGCGATGGATACCAGAAGCATATTGCTTCAAAGCACCAGTTTCCCCACATTGGGCTGCAGAGCTAGAAGATAGGTATATCAATAAAAAACGATTAAATATACCTCAGCTAACAGGTCCACTTGTCATAGAAACTGCAGGAGGCTTGATGGTGCCCCTTACCCGGGAATGGATGCAAATTGATCAGCTACAAGTCTGGGACCTTCCAATAATTCTTGTTGCTCGCAGTGGACTAGGAACTCTCAATCACAGCCTATTGAGTATAGAAGCTTTACGACTAAGGAAAATAAAGATTTTAGGCCTAATTCTAAATGGCCCAATACACTCAGACAACTCTAAAACCTTAGAAGAAATCAGCAATGTGCCCATCATTGCAGAGATACCAACTTTCAATCAATTAAACATTGATGCCCTTAACGAACAATGGATCCAACAAAATCTAAAAGCTAAATTCAAGAAAATTCTTAATCAATAGTTGATACTAGTTTAGCAATATTGATTTAATAGAGGTGTCGAATAGACCAAAAGATCACATTAATAGGTATGTATTTAAAAAGATATCTTAATCAGCCAAGAGGCCTAGAATTAATTGGACACAATCCAAAACTCATTGTCACATAACGTACAGCAACAGGAAGTGGCCAGCCTTGTCTAAGTCGATTATGGATATGTTCGATCTGAACTGGTGGCCAACCCCACAATTCAAGATTCACCTTAAGACTTGTCCAAGATCCATCAACAAAAACCTCCCGAAAACAATTCTCAAATTGATTCGAGCGAATCTGAGAATTAGCCTCAGGAAGGAACCTATTAGACAAACTCTTATTCCTAAACTTCTTCACAGACTAAGATTGCAACTTCATACTTCAATATGACAAGACACAACCAAATAGCTATGGATTGTTTTGAGTCACTGTCAAGAACAGATAGCAACAAATGGCATCCCAACTTATGGCCACCATTTACTCAAGTAGCATTAACTTCACCCCCGCAGAAGGTAATCTCTGCTAATGGGGCAAAATTAATTTTAGAAAAAGACTCAAGACCTCTTATCGATGCCATCAGCAGTTGGTGGGTCACCCTTCATGGACACTCTCATCCACATATTGCTAATGCCATTTCACAACAAGCAAGGAGACTCGAACAAGTAATTTTTGCAGATTTCAATCATCCTCAGGCAGAACAACTTGCAGAAAGGCTTAGTAAAAAAACTGATCTAGAACGTTTATTCTTCTCAGATAATGGCTCTACGGCAGTAGAGGTTGCACTAAAGATAGCTTATCAATATTGGTATAATAGAGATGAACAGCGACATCAAATTATTGCCTTCGATGGGGCATACCATGGGGACACTTTTGGAGCCATGGCTGTTGGGGAAAGAAACATATTTAACGCTCCATTTAACAAAATGCTCTTCCCTGTAAAGCGATTGCACTGGCCTGCAACCTGGTGGGAAGATGAAACTGTTGAAAATCGAGAACAAATAATCCTTGAAGATTTAGAAAAATCTCTGGAAACTCCTACTGCTGCAGTAATCCTTGAGCCACTCTTGCAAGGTGCTGGTGGGATGGCAATAGTAAGAGAAGAGTTTCTTCAAAAAGTAGCGTTACGTGTAAAGCAAGCAGAAGCATTATTAATTACAGACGAAGTTCTGACTGGATTTGGAAGATGTGGAAGTTTATTCGCATTTCAACGAGCAAAAATCACTCCTGACCTTATTGCTCTTTCTAAAGGCCTCACAGGAGGATTCCTACCAATGGGAGTCACTCTTGCTAAAGAACAAATATTTCAAACCTTTGTTGGAGACAATCCAAAACTAACCCTATGGCATGGACATAGTTTTACCGCCAACCCTCTGGGATGTGCGGCTGCAAATGCAAGCCTTGACCTTCTTGAAAAGGCACCAAATCTCTATCAAGATTTTGAAGCACGACATCTTCCACATTTACAAGCTTTATCAAAACATCCAAAAATTGAACATCCAAGGCTTCTTGGAACCATCGCAGCGTTTGACCTAGTTGTAGACGGACCAAAGGGCTATATGAATCCTGCTGGAAGGATCATCAAAGAAAAAGCTATGGATTACGGCGTCTTTCTTCGACCTTTAGGTAACGTAGTTTATCTCTTACCGCCCCTTTGCCTCACCGAAGAAGAACTGGAACAGTGCTACTCAGCAATCCAATTAGGTCTCTCAGCCCTGTAAATCCAAAGCTAATCAACTCAAGGGCCTTGTGAAATAGCCTGTTCAACATCAATTCGAGATAATCTATAAGAGAAAAAACATTGCTTCTTCTTGCCATCCTTCTCCCATGTAACCATCAAATCATCTTGTGCCATTTGAATCTTGGCAGTCCATTTAGGTAAAGACCAAATCCACAAACATGGATCCCCAGCACTGCGTTTCGCACCTAGTTGATTCAACCAATTCTCTAAAGCAAAAAGTGAATGACGATTGAGCGGAGTTTCAGCAGGAGGCAACTCCATATATTCAGACAATTGATTACTAAAGATTTACTAAATTCTGGACCACAGCCAACCAACTAGGCAATACTTGTAAATCTTGACCTTTGGCGATTGCAACAAGTAATGCTAATAAAATACAAATAATCAAGGCCATGAAAAGCATTAATAGCGAAAACAACTCTCCCCCTGATAAAGGCCTGCGCATGCCATTCTTACTGTTCTTTATAGAAGTTTGTCCGGACATACTCTCTACTTGAAAATTTTTGTCTGTATCTAACTCATCCAATTTGCTTAGAGTTAGGTCATAAGCTGCTCTCAACTGGGGATTAGAAAGAGTTTCATAAGCTTCGCAGAGAAGAAAAAACTTCTGCGCTGCTTCATCAGCAGGAAGATCTGTAGTATCAGGATGAAGTGCCTTGCTCCTAATGCGAAAAGCTCTTCGAAGAGTTCCTGAATCAGCTGACTTTCCAACTCCTAAAAGGGAGTAATGGCTACTATGAATAGTCAATTTTTAATAAATATAACAAAAGTTTTTTCCACTTTCTTCATTCTAATAGAAGACAGAGAATATTGACCATGCAAGAAAAATGCTCCATAGCCCTTAAAAATTCAATACTCTGGGATTCACTCCAATGGGAACCTAGCTGTGTACAACTTGAGCAGATGATCACATTACAAGTTTTGCTAAAAGAATGGAATCGAAAAATAAATCTAAGTCGCTTACTAGAGGAAGATGACTACTGGGTAACTCAAATATTTGATAGCCTATGGCCACTAAAAAATGAACTCAGGCAACCAAACCAACGACTTAACTGCATAGATGTTGGTACTGGTTGTGGATTTCCAGGTTTAGCAATTGCAATAGCACTTCCTAATATCTCGATGGATCTAGTGGATTCAATTCACAAAAAAACAAATGTTATAGCAAAAATCTCACAAGAGCTTGGACTAACTTCAAGAGTAAAAATCCATACAGAAAGAATAGAAAGTATTGGTCAAGATTCCACCTTCCGTGGGTCATTTGACTTAGCAATGGCTCGAGCCGTCGCACCACCACCAGTTGTAGCCGAATATCTAGTTCCATTAATAAAACATGAAGGAGAAGCAATAATGTTTTTAGGTCAATGGAATGAGTCAACGAAAAATGAACTTTTTAAAGCATTACAACCACTAAAGGCCGTACTAAGCAAAGTAGAGTGCATAAACCTACCTGCAAGACGAGGTATAAGGCACCAGATTCGCCTAAGATCAAAACTACCTTGTCCAAATCATTATCCAAGATCCGTTGGAACACCTACAAAAAAACCGCTAAACAATCAGTCATTAGATAATCTTTCTTGACAACATCCTCCAATACGCTCTCTTAAAGTTCTCAATAAGCCAGGGATGTGATCACACCACGGACTGTCCCTCAAAGCATCCTTCAAAGTCTCCTCACTCACAACTTTATCCAAGGCATCAGCATTGGCTCCAGGGAACCAGTGGCTCCCATTGCCCAACAAGCCGTATCTAGCCTTCCCATATCCAACCATATCCCAAGCCTCGACCAGGTTATTAAGCCATAGCAGAACTGGAAGATTCATCTGACCAGGAGTGTCCTGCCAATTAGGCAACCCTTTTCCCCAAGTAGACAACCAATCCGAACCAAGAGCCGTAAGAGCTGCCTCTTCTAAGCTCGACTGAACTGGAGCAACTAATTCCTTAGCTCTAGGGAGGAGGGCTACAGCTTCGAGATGCCTATCTAAATCTTCTGGGCAAGAAGCACCAACACTAATGGTATGAATACGATGATCCTTTAAACAGAAAAGGTCATTGAACACAATCGGATGTAAAGGCCTGCACAACTCGATCAACTTTTCTGAAGGAGAGTGGAGATGTCCACCTTTATCAGTAGGGCTAATAATAAAAACTCCTAAATTTCTCGCCGAAGCAGCATCTAATGCAGGCTCATTATCCTGACGAATGAAATACCAATGTAAATTCACATAATCAAAAAGGTTTGTCTCAATAGCTTCAACAATTAAATCTGTAGGTCCATGAGTAGAAAACCCAACTTTTCCAATCAAATCAAGCTTCTGCCAACGACGAATAACTTCCATGCATCCTCCTGGACGCACAGTTTGTTCTAAATGCTCAGGAAGATTAATACCGTGAATGGCAACCAAATCCAACTTCTTACATTTAAGTCTTTCAAAACTTATTTCTAATTCTTTTTCAAACTCAAGAGGATTATTCCTTGGAGGTATTTTTGTCTGCATAAGTCTCTTTTCATCTGGAACCTGTCTAAATGCCCATCCAAGTTGTCTTTCCGAAGTACCGTAATGCCTTGCAGTCTCTACATGGTGAAAACCATACTGAACAGCTTTCTTCAGAGTTAATGCTAACTGCTGCTGAGATTCATTAGTGATGATATCGGCAGAAAGGTCTTGCCAACTCTGCTGAAAACGCATCCCACCAAGGGACAAAACGGGAATATCCAAACCAGTTCTGCCAAAAGAGCGAAATGGTAATGAGATGGAATTCAATTTTTTATATTAATTTTCTTGGATCCTTATTTTTCTAGAACCTTTTGAGAGCATTCCTAATGGTTTTATCTCCATAGCTGCTAATTGAGCGCGAAGACTATCTAATTGTTCAAACATTACCCACTTAATGCAATTAACAGGGCATGTATCAATAGCCTCTTGAATAATTAGTGTACTATCTCCATCTTGTCTTATTGCTCTAGAACGTCCCATAATTGGTTCCATAACAAAAGTATTTGTAGCAACATTCGCACAGTATTTACATCCTATACACACAGACTCATCGACCCATACTGCCTTCTCTCTTAGTTCACCACCTAATCGAGGTTCCTTACCAGAAATCTCACAATCTGGTTGTGCGTTAGCAAGAAAAGCAGCTGATGGGTCATTAATCAATTGTCTAATTTGCTAGGAATCCCAACGAGTAACAACTAGTTCGATTGAACCATCAACATTTTTCTTCTGTTCTGCCAACTCAAATCCCTCTTGTGCTGTTGCACTAAGAACAGTATTTAAAGCATATCTCTGGGTTAGCTGCGCAATAAAACGTTCTACGGGAACCGATTCTTTCCAAAGATCTAGATCAGTAACTAATTCATATGCCTGGGTGCCCTTATTCCACCTGAAGCCCAAATCGGATCCTTTAACCATTGATACAGCCAATTCTGCCTGCACTGTTTGACCTCTGTAGCCTCTAACTAAAGCTTGGCCATCCTGAGGGACACAACCCATATCATTCAAAGCCTGAATAAGAGGCTCACGCTTACGAAGTTGTGTTTTGACTGTACTGAAGTGAGACATTAGAAAAGCTCAGCTGAGTTGGATTGAGTTTGATCTTGCTGTCTGAGATAAGACTCTGCAGTGGGTTCTCGTGTCTGAACTGAACCCAAAGCGGACTCCAATCTCTCAGTTAACTTTTGGCATGATTGACCAATCACGCCTTCAACGGACTCTTCCACAAGACCATCTTGTCGAATTCGAAAACGGAGAATGCGTTGCGGCACTCATTTCAGAAAGTTGGTTCCAGATGTTATAGAAACTCTGGGCACAACATGGTGAGAGTTGTTACAAGACTCAGTCCCAAGATTTAGGCCAAAAGACCGTCCTCAACTAAATTCTCAAGCTTTTCGAGGGCTTGTGAATTATTTAATTGTGTTAAGGCAGTTCTAGCCTCATCTCGAACAGATGCTTCTACATCTTGAAGCAAAACCTGGAAGAAAGCAGTTACCAACTCTTGTTTCCGAGATTCCACTAATTTCCCATACAACCTTCCAAGAGCCCAAATACAATTACTTCTAACTAAAGGCTCAATATCTATTTGAAGACTAATCAACAATTGTTTTGCTGCAGAATCAGCATTTTCTACCGACGCACTTCCGGCCTCTGCAAGTGAGCCAGAAGCCCAAAGCCTTACAGCTGCTACATCATTTTTTAATGAATGAATCAGAGGATCTAATACAGGTGCATCTGAATAGTTACCCAAACTCCAAGCTGTAGCTTTTCGAACATATGCATTGCTGTCTGTCCTTAACAAATTAAGTAACAAGTCAACAGCTGGAGGCCAGGGATTTCTACCAAGGGCATAAACCGCACTCATCCTTTCGACAGGACAAGGTTCATGCAGTAATGGCAAAAGCAAGGGCAAAGCTCGAGGATCCCTATGCTCACAAAAAACTCTTAATCCCTGCAATCTCTCTTCATGCCCTTGCTTAAGCCACAAGAGACCAGCATCACATTCACGAGAAACTTTTAAAGCGTCAGAATCCAGATCCTTCAAATCGATTTCATCTAAAGGGTCTTCTAGTAATTCTGCAGCCAACTCTCTGGCCAGAACATCAGGATCTATGGCCAAATTGGCTAGACTCTCTTTAGGGGAATTAGCTTTTGATTCATTCATATCAATGATCGTAGAGGTTTTTACTCGGAAACCTCAATTGATTGAAGCTGGAGCAACCATATCTCCAGGCAACCAAATTCGTGCACTAACCGCTATAAAAGCTATCCCAAAAAGGGCAACTATTAACGCAGGCAAAACAGTAGTACGGAAAAATCCCAAAACTCAAACTCCTCTAATAATCATTCTGATACCAAAACAAAAGCTGAATTAACACTATCAAGCTTCATGCATCACAACACTAAGCCAATTTTTTTTCAGCGCAAAGAAACTAAAAGCCGCAACCACCAAACCTAACCAACCAGCTAGCTGCTGATGGAGAAGAAAGGCCCCGGTACTAATAAGGCTTCCGAACAGGATGCCAACACTAAGAAAAAACCTTGAAATCAAGTTAATCATGGAATCTTCAGGGGTTACACCCAAACGTTTACGTAATTTCCACCAACCTGGTCCAGGTGGCCTAACTTGTAATACAAAATTCTCTAAAACCTCAGGAGATTCTGGAGGAGTCAGAAGCAAAACAGATAACCAAAGAGCAGCGCTGATCGTGGTCGTCACAATCAATCTGAATCCATAATCTTCAATCCGAATCCAAGGAATTACAGACGTAGTTAACCCAATTACAAAACCAGAAATCATTGCAGCTAGTTCAGCAGCTGCATTAATCCTCCACCAAAACCATCTCAAAACCAAAACTACACCTGGTCCAGTCCCAATAGCAATTACTAATCTAAAGACAGATCCGATACTTTCACTAATAAGAGCCATAAAAACACCTATTAGTAATAACAAAGCGCTCGTAATTTGAGCAATAATTAATAATTCTCTTTGACTTGCTAAAGGCCGGAAAAACCTCTGGTAAAGATCATGAGTTAGATAACTTGCTCCCCAATTCACCGCAGTGCTAACAGTACTCATAAAAGCTGCTATTAATGAAACTACTACCAATCCAAGTGCAATAGGAGGTAGATAGGTAATTGCAAGAACTGGATAACTAAGTTCCCAATCCTCTTGAGACGGCAAAAGAACAATTGCTGCCAAAGCAACCACAATCCACAACCAACTTCTAAATAAATAATTAATAATCAAAAAAATCCAGCTAGCCTTTCTTGCCTCTTGCTCATTTCTAGTAGCTAACATTCGCTGAATAAACTCACCTCCTCCATCACTACGACGGAAACTCCACCACTGCAAAGCAACAAATGCTGTAAAAGTTGAAAAACTAATTCCAGCCTCATCAATCCAGCTCACACTTAAACCATCCCAAGACCAAGGGAAAATAGATAACAATTCTGGGCGGCCGAGAGCATCAATACTCTCAATCAACCCGGTCATCCCGCCTGCAGCCCGAACAGCAAAAATCGCAACTGCCAATGCACCTCCTAAAGCTAATATCAACTGAACTAAATCTGTTAATACAACTGCCCATAATCCCCCTGCCACTGTATAAACCAGGACTAAAGCTGCCACAATCAAAAGAAAAATCATAGTGTCAGTAAAATCACCAACCAATGGATAGCCTTCTACAAGACCCAAAGACTCAACTACTTTTCGTATAGCTAAAAAGGCATAACCAATTCCAATACAGTTAATAGGGATTGCCAAAAGAAAAGCCTTTACACCCCTTAACCAAGCAGCTGATGTTCCTCCATAGCGCAATTCAGTAAATGAAGCATCAGTTAATACTCCACTCCTTCTCCATAAGGGAGCAAAAACTACTGCCATAGCAACATGAGCCAATCCAAAACTCCACCACTCCCAGTTCCCAGCTAAACCTCTTGTCCCTACAATTCCTGCTACGTATAAAGGAGTATCTATTGAAAAAGTGGTAGCGGCCATTGAGGCCCCTGCCAGCCAACCACTCAAACGACGTCCAGCAAGAAAATAATCATCTTCATTTCTATTAAAATGAGATAACCACAATCCAAGTGCAAGAGTAGTTATCAAATAAACAACAACAATAAGCCAATCAATAATTGTCATTCTCTATCCCTATAGTCACATCCATCATTAAAATCCTGAATCGAAAGTTGCATGCTGACGTCGAAGCTGACCACATGCAGCATTTTGATCTAAGCCTCTACTAACACGTAAACTCACTGTGATTCCTCTTTTTTCAAGAATATTCTGAAAAGATTTCATTCGTCTCTGAGTAGGGCGTTGAAAATTTGCATCGTCTATAGGGTTGTAGGCAATAAGATTTACATGCGACTGAAATCTTCTTAGCCTATCAGCCAATTCGTGAGCATGCTCAGGTAGATCATTTATATTACTCAAAAGTATGTACTCAAAACTGATACGTCTACCTGTAAGATCCAAATAATGACGGCAATCTTCTAACAATCGTTTCAATGGGTAAGTGGTAGCTGTAGGAATTATTTTCTCTCTCAACTCCTGATTAGGTGCATGAAGACTAACTGCAAGGGTAAATTGAGCACGACCAAGATGCTCCAATGCTAATTTGGCCAAGTTATGTAATGAATGAGGCACACCTACCGTGCTAACAGTAATACGACGTTGAGATATTCCTAAGTCAACATTTAGACAACGTATAGCTAAAAGTACAGCTTTTATATTTAGAAGAGGCTCTCCCATTCCCATAAAGACAACATGCGATGGACGCCTCTTCATAGCCTCGCGAATACTTAAAACTTGGTCGATAATTTCATAAGATTCCAAGGAGCGTCTGAGGCCTCCTTTTCCTGTTGCGCAAAAAGAACATCTCATCGGGCAACCAACTTGACTAGACACGCAAACAGTAAGACGTCTTTTTGTAGGTATCCCAACTGTCTCAATCACTTCGCTATCAACAGTTCCCAAAAGCAACTTCATAGTGGAGTCAGCTGCTATTGAACGCTTTATCTCGGTCAACCGACCCAATGAAATACCCTGTTCTTGAAGCTCCAAACGCCATGCCTTAGGAATAACCGTTATTGCTTCTAAATTTCTAACTCCTTTTTCATAAAGCCAGTCATGTAGTTGACGACCACGAAATGGTGGTTGTCCCTGATTTATCGCCCAACTTTCTAACTCATTCAAGCTCAGCCCCAAAAGCACTTTATGAGTACCTGGAACAAGTTGGCAATTCACCAGATCAAAATCCCATGCCCTAGTTTTACTTCAAGAATCACTAATGCAATAAATCCAATCATTGCAAAACGTCCATTGAGGTTTTCAGTATGACTATGAAAACCAAATCGAGGCTTCTTCCGTTGAGGTATAAGTGTTGGTTCAATCATGATAATAACTAACCTTGAGAAACCGAAAATTTACAAGAAATAGTCAAAATATAAATTACTCATCTGACAAAAGGCCCTCTTCCTGGAGGCCCTCAAGCGCAGCAGGATCGGGCATCAATTGCTCTTCCTGAAGTTCATTCTCTCCAGTTGGCCGAACAAAAGCAGCAAAAGTACTAGAACTTGCATCAATACCATGCCGACTCCTAGTCGCCTCAAGATCCTCATCACTAGGATCATCTAATACGGCAGTCAAGCTTTTTGCTTGTGCAGCAGGCATCTCAACAGTGTAATCAGGACGTAAATTCTGAATACGTCTATAACCAGCAGGATCCTCAGCCAATATATCTGGATGAGGACCAGCTTCTGCTCTCAACTCTTCTACAAATCCACTAAAGCCTGTCCCTGCAGGAATTAAACGGCCAATAATCACATTCTCCTTCAACCCTCTTAACCAATCACTCTTCCCTTCAATTGCAGCTTCTGTTAGAACACGAGTGGTTTCCTGGAATGAAGCTGCAGAAATAAAGCTATCAGTATTCAAAGATGCCTTAGTAATTCCAAGAAGAACAGGAGTGAATTCTGCTGGGGCACCTCCAGTAATAGCCATTGCCTGATTAGTGTCTTCAACTTGTCGCAATTCAATCAATTCACCAGGTAGAAGAGTTGTATCTCCTGCATCTTCAATACGCACTTTGCTAGTCATCTGACGAACTATTACCTCAATATGCTTATCATCAATCGAGACACCTTGTGACTTATAAACATTCTGAACTTCATTCACTAAACGGTGCTGAAGCTTGGCAATAGCTTCCTGAGCAGCTTCCATTAAAGGCTTCCTATCACGCAAGTCTGTAAAGAAGCAATCGAGTAATTCATGAGGATTTACAGGGCCATCTGTAAGTAATTCCCCTGCATTAACCTGTTGAGAATTACTGACCATTACATTACGCCCAAGAAGAATTGGATATTCCCCAATAGCATCATCACCTTCTATGACATTGACAGTAATTGACTCATCATCTTCTCCTTGCTTGATCTCTACTATTCCAGACTTCCTACACAGAATTGCTGATTCACGAGGACGTCTTGCTTCTAGCAACTCCTCAATTCTAGGTAGGCCCTGCACAATATCTCCTGTCTTTTGACGTTCAAAAACTAAAAGAGCTAATCCATCACCCCGTTGTACTAAATCACCATCACGAACATGTAAAACCGAATCCGGAGACACCATATAAGGCCTACCAAGCCTAAGGGTTACAGACTTTGCATTTACAGTCTCCACTTCTCCGCAACAACTCAGAGGTTCATCTTTTGACAACAGCTCACCATCAACTACTCTCTGCCCAACTTTTAAAAGAGGTTCACTCTTTGCATGAAGAGTAACTGTATCTTCTTGTCTTTCTACTATCAACCTTCGTATCGGATCACCTTCTTGCACATCAGGTATCTGAGCAGTACCTTCTTGCTTACAGAGTATCTGAGTAGTTGCAACAACCTCTCCAGATTTAACTGTCTGTCCATCGTGAATTTGAAGTTCAGTATGAGTTGATCCATGGCTTGAATCAGAAATAGTGTCCCGGCGCACAAGAATTGACTCAAGAATCACTAATTGCAACCTATCTATAGTTTTTGCCTTCTTATCACGAACAGATTCAACATCAACGGTCATCTGGGGAGTGGTTTCGAAAGTTTCCAAGCTCAATTGTGTTTTCAATAACTCAACCCCTTCAACAGACTTCACAAGCTCCCCATCTTTAAAAGCAAGTCTCTGAGTAGCCTTAAGACCTAAAGAGGGACCCTTAGGTTGCTTGACATGTGCCAACTCTGGTAATTGAGCTTCATTTGGTATTGAATATTCCTCCACTGGACGAAGTAAAAGACCAGTACCTTCGGGCGTTTCTACAGTCTGTACAAAAGTAATTTTTTCTGTGGTTATCCCCTTTGCAATCTTTTCATCAGGATTAACCATTTGACCATCTCCCCTAAAACGCTCAAGTGCCTTATTCTCATTACATAAATGGAAGCTTCCACTTCTAATAATAATTTCTCGCAAAATATCATTTTTTTGAGTGACAGTAACTATGCCAGCTGTCTGACTAAAGATATCTTTCACAACCTCAGTCCCAGCTTCAATCCACTGACCATCGCGAATCATCAACAAAGATATATCTTTATTAATCTCATGCGTTTCTTGAGGGATCCATAGCAAAGACCCTCCTTTACTAACCTCAAACCCATTTTTCGCTGAACGAGCCTTCTTAATAGATAATCCAGGAGCAAACTTTGCAATCCCTCCAGTTTGTGTTTTAAATCTGTCATCTGCTAATTCTGCAACTACTTCGCCTGCACCTATTTTACTCCCAGGGATTGTATTCAGGCGATATCGAGTTCCATCTTTTGCTTCGAGATGCCATATCTCTCCAGAGTGAGTTGACTCTCCCAATAATTTGAAATCTTTCAAAATCATTGAAGTTGTCACTATTTGAACTTCACGTGAATCTCCAATCGAATCACGAAGCCGTACATCACCACCAAACTCACTTGCCTGACTAGCCTCAGCCAAAACCTGTCCTTCCTTAACTTTTACATTGCCTTGTACAACAGGCTTTGCATTAGGTGGAAGGTTGTAAACATCACCAGCAAGCACCCAAAGACGACCAAGACGCTGAGCTTTAAGTGTGATATTTCCTTGCCTATCGGTTACTTCTCTAGGTTGAATAGCATTTTCATATCGAACCTGACCTGCTAAGTCACAGATGACATCTTTAGTCGCCTTCTCTACGCTTTTCTTAACTGCTCCAGCGGCAATCTGAGCAACAGTCACATCTATATCAATGTCCTGTGAATCTTGAACAAATAAAATTGAGCCATTAATAATCTCAATTTTTTGAGTTCTTCCTTTATTAGAAGGTTTTACAGTCAAAGTAAAATCCACTTCTGCTTGTTGAGCTTCAACACCATGAGGTGTTCGATAACCTCTCACTCTTGCCTTAGGACCGAACTCAACTGTCCCAGCCACAGTTGATCTAACTACACCTGTCTCAGCTGTAGATACACCGCCTGTATGGAAAGTTCTCATTGTGAGTTGAGTACCTGGCTCACCGATTGATTGAGCTGCAATTATTCCTACAGCCTCTCCTAAATCAACTAACTCATTGTGAGCAAGAGCCCAGCCATAACACTTCCTGCATACAGATCTAGTTGCTTCACATGTGAGAGGAGAGCGAACCATCACACCCTGAATTCCTCCCTTCTCAAAACGCTTAGAAAGTAATGGATCAATTTCTTTATTACGCTCAGCTAAAACTTCCCCTTCAGATGTAATAACTTTTTCTGCACAAAGTCGTCCTACCAACCTATTTCCAAAACCACCATCTTCGCTCTTAACCAAGATTGCACGCTCAGTTCCACAATCTTCCTCTCGTACAATCACATCTTGTGAGACATCTACTAATCGACGCGTTAAATAACCAGAATCAGCAGTCCTTAATGCAGTATCTACAAGTCCTTTTCTAGCCCCATAAGAAGAAATAACGTATTCAGTAACTGTCAATCCTTCTCGGAAGTTAGTTCGTATTGGCAAGTCAATAATTTCACCCTGAGGGTTCGCCATCAAACCACGCATACCAACAAGTTGACGGACTTGAGACATATTGCCCCGAGCGCCTGAGTTGGCCATCATCCAAACAGAGTTCAGAGGATCGTTCTGGTTAAAGTTCTTCTTAACTGCATCAACAAGCCTCTCATTTGTTTCTGTCCAAGTATCTATAACTTTTGTGTGACGCTCAACTTCCGTAATTTCTCCAAGGCGATAACACTCTTCGGTGGCAGTTATTTGCTGTTCAGCCTGCCCAAGTAGATCTTGCTTCGCTTCCGGAACCTTCAGATCATCAACGGAAATAGAAACAGCAGCCTGGGTTGCGTATCGGAAACCAAGATCCTTAAGATTATCAGCCATGGCTGCCGTAGCAGCTATTCCATGAGTTTTATAAGACCAGGCAACAAGTTGCTTTAAACCCTTCTTATCAACTACACGATTATGAAATGGAGGTGGAGTCTTTGCTAGTACTGGAGAAGCACTTACTGGAGCTTTCTTTTTAGAACTCTTTGAACCTCTTCTTGAGGATTTTCCTGACTTACTAGATTTAGTAGAAGTCTTACGAGATTTAGGAGAGGCTGGAGTCATCGATACAATTGAATCAGGGAAATGAATGAGAGGAGAGTTACTTAATACAAGTTCAGGTAACGGCTACTGAATCAATAATCGTGTGGTTCATCACAACCCGACCAACAGTCGTAAGGATATAGCGACTTATCAGTCCTCCTTCTTCATCGAAACGATCACGCCTATAAGTCCATTGTTCAAAACGAGTTCCATCGCTAAGGGTGTCTGACTTAAGAGGAGTTTCTAATTCATCATCATCCTCAACTTCTCCGTTAAAGCGGAGCCAAACCCAATCATGTAAAGACAAACGCTTATCTTCAAAAGCATGAATTACATCATCTAAGCCAGCAAAAGTTTTGGATTGATCTCCAAAATCAGGTCGAGTAGCTTCTGGTTGTATTGCAGTTAAATAATAAGAACCAAGCACCATATCCTGAGACGGAGTAACTATTGGATCACCCGTTGCAGGAGAGAGGATGTTGTTACTTGCCAACATCAACATACGAGCCTCAGTCTGAGCTTCAATGGCCAGTGGAACGTGGACAGCCATCTGATCGCCATCAAAATCCGCATTAAAAGCCGGACAGACAAGAGGATGAAGCTGAATAGCACGGCCATCTACCAACTTCGGTTCGAAAGCCTGAATACCTAATCGGTGCAAAGTAGGGGCTCTATTAAGAAGAATTGGGTGCCCTTCAATTACCTCTTGTAAAACTTGCATTACCTCATCATCAGCTTTTTGAATCAACTTCTTTGCCGCCTTAATATTATTAACAATGTTCTGACGTATAAGTCTATGAATCACAAATGGCTGAAATAACTCAATAGCCATTTCTTTAGGTAAGCCACACTGATGCATCTTCAACTTAGGGCCAACAACAATCACAGAACGCCCTGAATAATCAACACGTTTTCCAAGAAGATTCTGTCGGAAACGTCCTTGTTTACCTTCAATAATATCGCTTAAAGACTTTAAAGCTCGATTATTTGCTCCAACTACAGTTCTTCCTCTCCTTCCATTATCTATAAGAGCATCTACTGCCTCCTGAAGCATCCTTTTTTCATTCCTAACAATAATTTCTGGTGCAAGAATCTCCTGAAGGCGAGCTAAACGATTATTTCTATTAATAACCCTACGATAAAGATCATTAAGGTCGGATGTTGCAAAACGTCCACCATCTAACTGAACCATTGGACGCAAATCAGGTGGAATAACAGGTATTGCATCTAGAACCATCCATTCTGGCATTGCATTTGTAGCAACAAAGTTATCTATAACCCTTAATCTCTTAATCAATTTTGCTCTTTTTTGTCCTTTACTTGATGAGATTTCTTCTCTTAACTGCTCCGCAACTTCTGACAAGTCAAGATCCTCTAAAAGCTGTTTAAGAGCTTCTGCACCTATCCCAACAACTGGCTCATTTTCAATTGTCGAGTCTTCTGCATAGATATCATCTTCAATCTCTAACCATTCATCTTCAGTTAACAATTGCTTATACTTCAGATCTTTATGGTCCCCAGGATCTAAAACGACATAACAATTGAAGTAAACAATCTGTTCAACGTCCCTTAAAGGCATATCAAGCAGAATTGCTACATAACTAGGAATACCCTTTAAGTACCAAACATGAGAAACAGGTGCCGCTAATTTTATAAATCCCATTCGATGTCGCCTGACGCGACTTTCAGTAACTTCAACACCACATCTCTCACAAACAATCCCCCTATGCCGAACTCTTTTATATTTGCCGCAGTG
Organism: Prochlorococcus sp. AG-363-B04; assembly: GCA_003278465.1. GTDB lineage: Bacteria > Cyanobacteriota > Cyanobacteriia > PCC-6307 > Cyanobiaceae > AG-363-B04. The sequence goes on along the minus strand of QCFC01000009.1, from coordinate 14,497 downwards.
ACATTCCCAATCTTTTGAAGGGCCAAATATCTTCTCACAAAACAAGCCATCCATCTCAGGCTTAAGAGTTCGATAATTAATTGTCTCTGGCTTAGTAACTTCTCCAACAACTTGGCCATTCGGAAGAGTTCGCTGACCCCATTCCATTACCCGGTCAGGAGAGGCAAGAGTAATCTTGACATAATCAAAATGATTCTCAGTGCGAAGGTTGCTGTTAGTCATGACCAAGTTAAGAACTAATTAAAGGGAGGAAAGTTAATTGGATTTAGAGATTAATCTTCGTCATAATCAGATGCTCCTAGAGATTCATAAGTAGGCCTACTTGGTGTACTTCTACGAGGATTAACGTCTTGCATTAGATCTACTTCCTTCCCTTCATCTGTATAAACAGCAATATCTAATCCCAAAGATTGAAGTTCACGCATCAAAACTTTGAACGATTCAGGAGTTCCCGGTCTCGGAATAGGTTTACCTTTAACTATTGCATTTAGAGCTTCATTCCGACCCTGCATATCATCTGATTTAACTGTTAATAATTCCTGAAGAGTATATGCAGCTCCATATGCCTCAAGTGCCCAAACTTCCATTTCACCCAACCTCTGTCCACCCTGTTGAGCCTTACCGCCAAGTGGTTGCTGAGTAACCAAAGAATAAGGTCCAGTAGATCGAGCATGAATCTTGTCATCAACCAAATGAACAAGTTTCAAGATCTGGGCATATCCAACAGTTACTGGTTGGTCGAACGGCTCTCCGGATCTCCCATCAATCAACTGAAGTTTTCCTGGGCTATCAGGGTTATAAACCCACTCCTTGCCAGGCTGGTTAGCAGCCTCTTTTAAATACGCCTCGACAGTTTGTTGAGACTTTTCTGCCCCATACATCTCATCAAAAGGGACAACCTTTACTCGACAATCCAAATTAGCTGCAGCCCATCCCATTAAGCATTCGAATACTTGCCCGACATTCATCCTGCTTGGAACCCCTAGTGGATTCAAAACTATGTCTACAGGAGTTCCATCAGGAAGATATGGCATATCTTCCCTAGGAAGGATCCGACTAATAATTCCTTTATTTCCATGCCGACCAGCCATCTTGTCCCCTACTTGAATTTTTCGGCGCTGTGCGACATAAACCCTTACAACCATATTTGCGCCTGGAGGCAGCTCATCACCTTGTTCTCTTGTATAAATTCGAACATCTACAACTCGACCTCTTTCGGTACTAGGAACACGAAGCGAGTTATCTCTAACATCTCTAGCTTTCTCCCCAAAAATAGCCCGTAAAAGTTTCTCTTCGGGAGGTTGATCTGATTCCCCTTTTGGTGTCACTTTTCCTACAAGAATATCTCCGCTCTCAACAAAAGCTCCTATTCGAATAATCCCCATCTCATCAAGACTTCCCAAGCTGTCCTCAGCAACATTGGGGATCTCACGTGTAATCTCCTCTGGGCCAAGTTTTGTCTGTCTAGCTTCTATCTCATACTTCTCTATATGAACTGAGGTATAAAGATCATCTTTAACTAAACGCTCACTAACAAGAATTGCATCTTCATAATTATAACCTTCCCAAGGCATATAAGCGACTAAAACATTTTGACCTAATGCAATTTCTCCTCCCTCACATGCAGAACCATCTGCCAAAACCTGACCAACTATAACTTGATCTCCCTGACGAACAATTGGGCGCTGATTTAAACAAGTATCTTGATTCGATCTTTGATATTTCTGAAGGTAATGAGTATGATCTTCACCCTCATCATCCCTGACAACAATTGCTGTTGCATCGACAAATGTAACTATTCCATTTACTTTTGATATCGGAACCATACCAGAATCTCTTGCTACCTGAGTCTCCAAACCTGTACCGACCAATGGTCTTTCTGGTCTTAGAAGAGGTACAGCCTGGCGCTGCATATTTGAACCCATTAGTGCTCTATTAGCATCATCATGTTCTAAGAAAGGAATTAGTGAAGTCGCAACTGAAATAACCTGAACTGGGGATAGTTGTACAAAATCAACTTGCTCAGGAGGCACTTTCTCAAAGTCTTGTCTATACCTAACTGGGATCAAATCAGCAAGAATTCTTCCGTCACTATCAGTTGCGACATCCCCAGGAGCAACCCTACATTCATCCTCTAAATCTGCCGAAAGATATATCGGATCTCCTTCTTTAATCAAACGTCCATTCTCAACTTTCCAAAATGGCGTTTCAATAAACCCATACTGGTTAACCCTTGCGTGTGTGGCGAGAGAATTAATCAAACCTGCATTTGGCCCTTCAGGAGTTTCAATTGGACAAAGTCTTCCATAATGAGAAGGGTGAATATCTCTTACCGCAAATCCAGCACGTTCTCTCGTAAGGCCACCTGGACCTAAGGCAGATATTCTACGTTTATGGGTTAACTCAGCCAAAGGATTTGTTTGATCCATAAATTGACTAAGTTGACTAGATCCAAAAAATTCTTTAATTGCTGCGACAAGAGGCTTTGGGTTAACTAATTGAGCAGGTGTAAGTGAATCGGTTTCACCTACGGTCATTCTTTCTTTAATTATTCTTTCCAGTCGATTAAGTCCTACCCTGACTTGATTCTGAAGTAATTCGCCAACAGAGCGTACTCTTCTATTGCCTAGATGATCTATGTCGTCAAGGCTAGCTCCACCTACATCCAATTCTAAATTGATGAGATAATCTATTGTTGAGAGAACATCTTCATGTGTCAGTGTCCTTACAGTGTCAGGGATTGTCAACCTTAATTTCTTATTAATTTTATAGCGACCAACTCTTCCTAGGTCATATCTTTTAGGGTCAAAAAATCTACTTTGCAAGAGTTGTTGCCCACCACTTACTGATGGCGGTTCTCCTGGCCGTAATTTCTTATAAAGTTCCAGTAATGCCTGATCTTCTGAGCTAATACCTTCTTCATTAGCTGTATCAATTGATTTTTTATAAAATTCAGGATGCCTAAGCTTATCAATCACATCATTATCAGAAAGGCCCATAGCCCTCATCAATACATGAGCATTTATTTTGCGTGTTTTATCAACACGAACATGTAAAAGATCATTCTTATCAGTTTCAAACTTTAACCATGCCCCTCTATTTGGGATAACACTTGCATTGTAGGTGCGACGGCCATTCTTATCTTGTTCATCTTTAAAATAAACTCCTGGACTTCTCACTATTTGATTAACAATTACCCGTTCAGCCCCATTAATTATAAAAGTACCTCTTTCTGTCATTAATGGGAGTTCCCCAATAAATACTTCCTGCTCCTTAATTTCTCCAGTTTCTTTATTCAATAATCGACATGTCACATACATTTGCGAGGCAAAGGTTGCATCACGTCTTTTTGCTTCTTCCACATCATGTCGTGGACGCTTTAGACGATATTCACTTCCAATAAAATGAAGCTCTAATTTACCTGTGTAATCAGTAATAGGGGAAAAGCTTTCCAGCTCTTCTATTAAACCCTTTTCAAGGAACCACTTAAAACTCGCCCGCTGCACCTCAACCAAATCAGGAAGATAGGTTGCGGCCTTGGCGACCTGAATCGCGCTTCTGCTCATGCGGTGACCTGCCGTTGAGAAGTGGAAAGGGTGACTGAAGACAATCCTGGTTTCACAGCAAGTTCTGACTAAGGCCCTTGTTCACAAGCCAACAGCAGTCGTTCCCTTAGCAGGGAACGACTGCTGTTGGCTTGTGAGCTCAAAGATCTCGTGTCAGAAAAGCTGACTTAAACAATGCACCGGAAGTGAAAGGAAACTTCTGGTAAAGAAGCCACAGAATTTCTGCGCTAAACCAGGACAATAATCGATCTTACACTTTAAAGCTTCGCTCTTTCAGAGATTTAACAGCATGCTTTGAAATCAAGGCAAATCAAACAAACGTCTTGCGTTTGCGGTGCTAGCACTTGCAACAAAATCAAAAGGCTCATCTCTAAGTTCAGCAACCCTAGTCGCCACAACATGTACGTATGAAGGCTCATTTCGCTTGCCTCTTCGCGGTACAGGCGCCAAAAAAGGACAATCGGTCTCAACTAAAAAACGATCCTCAGGAACCTGTTGTGCACAATCATGCACATCATGAGCCTTAGGGAAAGTAACTATCCCACTAAAACTGATATAAAAACCTAAATCCAAAAAAGCATTCATTTCTTCAACAGTTCCACTCCAACAATGCATCACTCCCTGAGGACATAGATCATGCCTAGAACGCTCTTTTAGTTCATTCAACATAGGATTTGCTGCATCTCGACAATGAACTATTACTGGTAAGTTGAGTTCTACTGCAAGATCAAGTTGACTCCGCAAAACAGCCAACTGTCGGTCAAGATTTGAATCCCTATAAAGATCTAATCCAAGCTCTCCTATAGCAACCACTCGAGAATCAGCAAGTGCTGCCTTGCGAAGCACTAGTTGTGTGTCATCTCTCCAATGCTGCGTATCAAGAGGATGAACCCCAACTGAATACCTTAATTCAGGAAATCGATCTGCTAAAGACCTTATTGCAGGGATTTCCGAAGGTTCAACACATGCATGTAACAAACTAACAACACCAACTTCTTTCCATCTAGAAGAAACTGCATCAAGGTCATTATCGAAATCACGCAAAACAATATGACAATGACTATCAATTAATGAAGGAACAGACATAATTAATATATATAAGAAAAAGAACTTAACTAAATTAGAATATTGACAGGTACATCAAAAGATTTCATATAAACCTAAAATTAAATATTTATATATCAAGCTTTATGATGAGACCGGCTCTAAAGCCTGCTTTACAGCAGAACTTATTCGTGATTTCTGATGGGCTCCATTATTTTTATGTAATGTCCCTCTCTTAACAGCTTTATCTATCTTGCTGAAAGCAGAGCGCATACTAGCTTGAACTGCAGCTTTAGCTTCTTCCCCAGGAGATTGAGAATATTCAGTACATGCATTAAAGCAACGCTTCATCAATGTACGAAGAGCGGACTTATAAGACCTGTTCTCTAGGCGATTTCGCTCGGCAATTTGAACACGCTTTTTGGCAGATTTGTTATTGGCCACAGAAACCAGATCTAATTCGTTAATTCTGAATCTTAACCCAGCAACCACACAGGGAAGAAGATGTCGATCTAACTTGTCCTGAGATCGTGAGGCTTCAGAATTTGGAACCAAGCAGAAATGGCGACTCCAATCAGTCCTCTTCTCTTGTGCGATGCATAGAAAATCATTCCGAAGCCAAATCCGAGCTCAAAAGGATTGCAAACCGAACAACGGGCAGAGCCCAAAACGAAGCAATTCAAGTAGTAGAAGAGATAATTGCAAATGTTCGCGATCAAGGTGACGAAGCAATTGTTTCTTATACCAGGCTCTTTGATGGCTTTAACCCAAAGCCTTTAAAAGTAACTTCAACTCAAATTAAGCAAGCTTGGCAAGACACACCTAAAAACCTTCAATCAGCCCTAAAGCTTGCTCATAGACGTATCGAAAATTTTCATCAACATCAAAAGCCAAAAGATATTCAAATAGAGGGGACTCATGGAGAAACTATTGGCAGAAGATGGCTTCCTGTACAAAAAGCAGGAATCTATATTCCAGGAGGGAGAGCTGCATATCCGAGCACCGTTCTCATGAATTCCATTCCAGCAAAAGTTGCTGGTGTAGAAGAATTAATAATGGTTTCTCCTGCAGGGGCAGACGGACTAATTAATAGAACCGTCCTGGCAGCAGCCCATCTAGCAGGCGTTAACCAAATCTTTAGGGTAGGGGGTGCTCAAGCAATTGCAGGCCTAGCATTTGGGACAGAAACAATTCCAAAAGTTGATGTAATTAGTGGTCCGGGAAATTTATATGTAACGCTTGCTAAAAAAGCAGTTTATGGACAGGTAGGTATTGATTCACTTGCTGGCCCAAGTGAAGTGCTCATAATTGCCGATAGAACTGCAGAAGCAAATCAAATTGCAACAGATCTATTAGCCCAAGCAGAACATGATCCTTTAGCATCATCAATACTAATCACAACAGACAAAGCTCTTGCAAAATCAGTTCAGAAAGAATTAAAACAACAACTTCAGAACCATCCCAGACAAGAAATATGTGAAAAATCTCTTAGAAATTGGGGACTAATAATCATTTGTCATAACATGGGCACATGTATAGAACTAAGTGATTTATTCGCCCCAGAACATCTTGAATTAATAACTGAAAGCCCGAAAGTTATTGCTGAAAAAGTAAAACATGCTGGAGCAATTTTTATTGGGAAATGGACACCAGAAGCAGTAGGAGATTATCTTGCAGGACCTAATCACACGCTTCCAACTAGTGGCACAGCCCGATTTAGCGGTGCACTATCTACTGAAACATTCCTAAAACACACATCACTTATGGAATTCAATCGTTGCGCTTTAGAAGAAACAAGTAATGCTGTAATTGAGTTAGCCAAAAGCGAAGGGCTGTACAGTCATAGTAAATCCGTAGAAATTAGATTGGCTGCTAAAGAAAGAACTTAAATTCTTTTCAGACTACGAACCCCAGCAACCTCTCCAACTACTTCTCCAACAAGTACCTCATCAGTTAGATCTACAAAAAGTCCATTTTCAAGAACTCCTGGGATATTATTAATCCTTAGCTCAAGGTTTTTAGGGTCACTAATTCCCTCAGGAAAACTAACATCAAGAACTAAATTTCCTTGGTCAGTGACAACTGGTCCTGCTTTCTTTTCAGCCATTCTAAGATCTGACTCTCCGCCCAATTCATGCAGATAATTCTTCACCTGTTTCCAAGCTGATGGTAAAACCTCTACTGGAAGAAGAAAGTTCATATTTAGGCGATCAACAAGCTTTGTCGAATCCACCACCACAACAAAGCGTTTTGCTTTACTAGCTACTAGTTTTTCTTGCACATGACAAGCGCCTCCACCTTTGATTAAATTAAAAGAAGGATCTACCTCATCAGCACCATCTATAGCTAAATCAATTTGATCAACAGCATTAAGACTTAGCAAAGGGATCCCAAGCTCCGCAGCCATCACCTCTCCCTGAAAAGATGTCGTAACTCCCACAATGTCATTCAAGCTCCCAGAAGCCAGCTTTTTGCCCAAAGCCTCGATCATCAAAGCAGCTGTAGAACCAGATCCCAAACCAAGAATCATTCCATCCTGTATCTGCTCAACTGCGGCTGCAGCTACTACATGCTTCATCTGGGTTTGAAGGTCCACCATCTTCCTCAAAAACTTCCAGAAACCGTAGCAAAAGATCATTCAAAGCCAGGTAAAGCTTCAGGAGTAACTAAAAGACTCAAAGACTTACCATCTCTAATAACCTCTAAAGCTAGAGAAATCCCAATCTCAGATTGATCAACCTGTTCTAACAAAGTTTGAGGATCTAGGATTGGAATCTCATTCAAAGTAACTACAAGATCACCACGCCTCAGCCCTGCTCGTTCGGCAGGGCTATCTAATAAAACACTTTGAACAAGTGCTCCAGAGAGCTCAGGTAACACAACAATAGAATTTGGATCACGATTATGATCTTTTGCAATTCGAGCAGTTAAAGGAACAAGTTGAACTCCCAAGTAAGGATGAATTACTTCTCCATTCTTTAGAAGTTGTGCGCTAACTTTGTTAGCCAAATTAATCGGAATTGCAAAACCAAGTCCAGCTCCTGGTCCTGAACGAACCAAAGTATTGATACCAATTACTTCACCAAAAGCATTAACAAGGGGTCCGCCAGAGTTGCCAGGATTTATAGCTGCATCAGTTTGAATTAAATCTAATCTTTTATCAGAAAAACCAAGACTATTGATACTTCGATGAAGACTGCTAACTATTCCCAAAGTGACTGTTCTTTCAAGACCATATGGAGTCCCCAACGCGATAGCCCAATCTCCTACCTCTAATTGCTCTGAATTACCTAGTACGGCTGGCTGGGGTAAATCAACTCCAGCAAGTCGAACCAAAGCAAGGTCTGTAACTGGATCAGCCCCGACTACTTGACCATCACATTCTTCACCATTTGCAAGCGTGACACTAACTTCGTCAACTCTTTCAACAACATGAGCATTTGTGAGTACCAGTCCATTGTTATCAATCACAACCCCTGATCCTTGACCTCTCTCTCTCTCTAGACCATTACTTGGTTCCCCCAAAAGATCCCTAAGCAAGGGATCAATCAAAGTTGGATCAAAAGCCTGTCTCTGAACTGTCCGCTCGGTATCTATTCTTACCACCGATGGGGCAACTTGTCGCACTGCTTCAGCGACAAAACTATGTTCTGAAATTCCTGAATCAGCGAATACCAATTCAGGCCCAAAACCCAATAACAAAGAAGACATCGCAATTGCAAGTCCCCTAATTAAGCCCTTCTGAAAGCAATTGCTCAACAAAACCATGCAAAAATCGCTACGACGAAAAACTTCCAAAGAGATCTTTCATTAGAAAGTTACACAAAGATTAATCAAATAAATTTTGCTTGGCCAACTTAAAACTTTTAAATCTAGCTAAATATGCTGCAATCATTTAGATTAGGGAAGTGCCTGGCGGGTACCTCCTTACTGGAGGCAGGTGACTCCTAAAACCGGTCGGGCCAGAGTCCGAACCCTTTTCTACTATTGCCTCACCCTCTCCTGCCAGATCTTGAAACGCTAGCCGCTTCAACGGCTGAAAAGAACGGTTTTGAGCTATGTGGTGTGTCCATTCATGCCCATCTCAACCCAATGACTCTTCAAGTTCAGATTCGTCAAGCAGGTGGTGGTGACGTCTCTTTAGATGATTGCGCAAGTTTTAGTGGCCCTATGGGTGAAGCACTTGATTCCTCCACCCTTTTAAAGGAAGCTTATGTCCTGGAAATTAGTAGTCCTGGAATTGATGATCACCTATCCAGCGAAAGAGACTTTGAAACGTTTAAGGGGTTTCCCATAGAAGTCCTATTTAGAGATCAGCAAGGTTCCGAACACCATCAAACTGGTCTACTACATGAAAAGACTAAAGAACATCTACATATCAACATCAAAGGACGAATAAATCGCCTGAGATTTGATGAAGTTATCTCTGTTCAACTTTGCTCTCCATCAACCTAATTTATTTCAACTCTCACCTTTTTAAAAAAATCTTCTCCTTCCATCGTCGATGGCACTAGTTCTCCTCCCAGGCCTCAACAATTTAATCGAAGATATAAGTGAGGAGAAGAAACTCCCCACTCAAGTTGTCGAAGCTGCACTTCGAGAAGCCCTTCTAAAAGGATATGAAAGATATAGACGCACACTTTATTTAGGAATAGACGAAAACCCCTTTGAGGAAGAATATTTCAGCAATTTCGATGTAGGGCTAGACTTAGATGATGAAGGTTATCGTGTACTTGCAAGCAAAATCATCGTTGAAGAAGTTGAAAGTGAGGACCATCAGATCGCGCTTAACGAAGTTATGCAAGTTGCAGATGATGCGCAGGTTGGTGACACCGTAGTTCTAGATGTAACTCCAGAGAAAGAAGACTTTGGGAGGATGGCAGCTGCTACAACAAAACAAGTCTTAGCCCAAAAGCTTCGAGATCAGCAAAGGAAAATGATCCAAGAAGAATTTGCTGATCTCGAAGATCCAGTATTGACAGCTCGTGTAATTCGCTTCGAGCGCCAATCAGTGATCATGGCAGTTAGTTCCGGATTAGGGCGTCCTGAAGTAGAGGCCGAATTACCCAGAAGAGATCAATTACCAAATGACAACTACAGAGCGAATGCAACCTTCAAAGTATTTCTTAAAGAAGTAAGCGAAGTTCCTAGAAGAGGACCGCAACTGTTCGTAAGCAGAGCAAATGCTGGACTAGTGGTCTACTTGTTTGAAAATGAAGTACCAGAAATCCAAGAAGGTTCTGTACGAATAGTGGCAGTTGCTCGTGAAGCCAACCCTCCTTCACGTTCTGTGGGCCCACGCACAAAAGTGGCTGTGGATAGCATTGAAAGAGAAGTGGATCCAGTAGGGGCATGCATTGGAGCCAGAGGTTCAAGAATCCAACAAGTCGTAAATGAACTTCGAGGAGAAAAAATAGATGTGATCCGATGGTCTGCTGATCCGTCGCAATATATTGCTAATTCCCTTAGTCCATCAAGAGTTGAGGTAGTTCGCTTAGTAGACCCAGAAGGTCAACATGCACATGTCTTAGTCCCCCCTGATCAACTCAGTCTTGCCATTGGACGAGAAGGCCAAAATGTTCGATTAGCAGCAAGACTTACTGGATGGAAAATAGATATCAAAAATACTCAAGAGTATGATCAGGCAGCTGAAGATGCAACAGTCGCAGAACTGATAGCACAACGAGAAGAAGAAGAGGCCCTTCAGCGTGATGCTGAACAAAGGCTGGAAGCAGAGCACGCTGCCCGGGCAGAAGAAGATGCGCGCTTGAGAGAGCTTTATCCTTTACCAGAAGATGAAGAAGAATTCTCAGAAGAAAAATCCGAAGAGTTACAGAGAGAAAATATTTCATCACTAAATGAAGAATCTTCCTTAGAAGATTCTTCAACGACCGAGGATAGAGCCCGGTGAGCCGCAAACCCATCCTGAGGCGCTGTGTAGCCTGTCGCCAACTGCTGGACCGCCAGCAACTTTGGCGAGTTATACGAGACCATAAGGATGGTGTAGTTCTTGATAAAGGCATGGGTCGTTCAGCATATCTATGCCCTAAGAAGAACTGCTTTGATGAAGCGCATCGCCGAAAAAGACTACAGAAGACCCTGCGTTGCCAGGTCCCTTCAAAAGTCATCAAGGTGCTGCAAGATCGGCTAAGTCACCCCAATGATTCAGCCGCTAAGGCAAGATAAACAATGGCTACACATTGCTGGGGGCCCCGAGGCACCTTTTGCCCGGAAAGACAGGAGCACTTAATTAATGACCAGCAGCGGCAAAATCAGAATTTATGAGCTGTCCAAGGACCTGGGCCTTGAGAACAAAGACGTGCTCGATGCCGCTAAGAAGCTATCTATTGCGGTAAAAAGTCATAGCAGCTCTATAAGCGACGATGAAGCCAAAAGAATTCGAGTTTTATTAAAGAGTGGGGGGAATTCAGCCTCATCTTCTAAAGGGAAAGGACAAATTGGAGACGCAATTCTTTCGGTAAAGAAGGCAACCACTACTTCCTCTAAATCCACAGTTCAAAACAAAAAATCCATAAGTAGTCCTCAACCCCAAACCAAACCAAACAAGCCATCGAAACCCTCAACTCCTAGCAAATCAACCTCTAACACTGTTAATAGACCTATTACTCCACCACGTCCAAACTCCACAAAATCAACCTCAAAAACAACCTCTACTGACCCTAGACCTGCATCGTTCGAACCACCAACTTCCAATCCTCAAGTAAAACGTCCTGCACCTCCAAGCAGACCTAAAGCTCCAAGTCCAACCCCTAGGCCTTCAGACAATAAACCTCCTCTTGCTCCTCAAAGACCTAATTCAAATAACAAAACTTCTTCAACCAGCGTCAATCGTCCAAACAATTCAAATAGTAGTCGCCCCAGGATTGTCAATAAACCTCAGTCTTCACCAATTAATCGCCGAAATCCTCATCCGACAAAAACCAATAATGCTTCAGGCAGCTCTGTTAAACGTATAGAACTTATTGGGAGCCCACAACCTAAAAGGCCAAGTGCTCCTCCAACTCGACCAGAAGGTCAAAGACAAGACAGGAAACGTCCTGGAATAAGTCCAAGGCCTATGGGAGGTCCCAATCAACGTAATAACCCACCCCAGCAGAGACAAGGATCTTCCCAACGACCTAATGCCCCTATAAGACCAGGTAGCAATTCAAAACCAGGTCAACCTTCAAGGTCAGGCGGCAATACTCTTGAACTTGTAGGCAAACCCATTAGACGTGACAAGTCAGGGAATGGGCCTGCCTCTCGAGATAACAGCAGTCGTCCAAACGCTCCAAGCCGTCCTGGCATGCCTTCAGGCATGAGGAAACCAGTAGCACCTGGTGAGCTCATGCAGCTTCAAAAGCCAACAGGCCGCCCTGGAACACCCCCACCCAGAAGAGCTGACGGAACAACTGTCAGTCCTAGAGGTGGTAATGAAGGAGGGGCAACAACTCCCTCCAATCGTCCATCAGCACCTGCAGCTGCACCCAAGAGACCAAATCATCGACCACCCTCAGGAGGACCAGGTTCCCCAAGGAAACCAGGTAGGCCAGACTGGGATGACAGTGCCAAGCTTGAAGCTCTTAGAAACAAATCTCCTCAGAAACAACGTCAAAAGGTTCACATCATTGGAGAAAACGATGATGCCCTGACTGCTGAAACAAGCGGCTATGCAGGAGAACAACAAGCAGTAATTCTCTCTGCAAGCCTAGCTCGACCTTCTAAACCAAAAGCAAATAAAAAGTCTTCAGCAAAGCCCATTGCGGCTATGCGAAAACGAAAAAAAGAAACTACTCGTCAAAGACAAAGACGCCGTGCGATGGAACTGAGAGCTGCACGCGAGGCAAAGCAAGTACGCCCAGAAATGTTAATTGTTCCGGAAGACAATCTTACGGTTCAAGAGCTTGCAGACATGCTCAGCGTAGAAAGCTCAGAAATCATCAAATCTCTTTTCTTTAAAGGGATTGTTGCAACGGTTACTCAATCTCTTGATCTGGCAACAATCGAAACAGTCGCAGAAGAATTTGGTGTACCTGTGCTTCAAGACGACATTGAAGAAGCGGCCAAGAAAACATCAGAAATGATTGATGAAGCAGATAAGAAACACCTAATCCGCAGACCACCAGTAGTAACAGTTATGGGACATGTGGACCATGGCAAAACCAGTCTTTTAGATGCTATTCGCAAAGCTCGTGTCGCAGCAGGCGAAGCTGGAGGTATCACCCAGCACATTGGTGCTTATCAAGTAGAAATCGAACATGGAGGTAAGCCTCGTAAGCTCACCTTCCTAGATACCCCAGGGCATGAAGCTTTTACTGCAATGCGTGCTCGTGGCACAAAAGTCACTGATATTGCCGTACTTGTTGTTGCCGCTGATGACGGGGTAAGACCTCAGACTTTAGAAGCCATAAGCCATGCAAGAGCGGCAGAAGTCCCAATAGTCGTTGCGATTAACAAAATTGATAAAGAGGGATCATCTCCTGACCGAGTTAAGCAAGAACTTTCTGATCACAACCTTCTTGCAGAAGAATGGGGAGGAGATGTTCTGATGGTTCCAGTTAGTGCAATCAAAGGAGAAAATATAGATAAACTCTTAGAAATGATTCTGCTTGTAACTGAAGTAGAAGATCTTCAAGCAAATCCAAACCGGCTAGCAAAAGGAACAGTTATAGAAGCTCATTTAGATAAAGCAAAAGGTCCAGTAGCCACTTTGCTAGTACAAAACGGAACACTCAAAGCTGGAGATGTAGTTGCTGCAGGGCCTGTGCTTGGAAAAGTTCGTGCAATGGTTGATGAAAAAGGTGCTCGTCTTAAAAAAGCAGGGCCTTCTGGCGCTGTTGAAGCGCTGGGCTTCAGTGAAGTACCCACTGCAGGAGATGAATTTGAAGTCTACCCAGATGAAAAATCCGCTAGAGCTGTAGTAGGAGAACGAGCTTCAGATGCAAGGGCTACTCGGCTAGCACAACAAATGGCATCTCGTCGTGTCTCACTTTCAGCCATATCTGGACAAGCAAGTGAAGGAGAACTGAAAGAACTAAACCTAATTCTCAAAGCTGATGTTCAAGGAAGCGTAGAAGCAATCCTTGGTGCTCTGGAACAGTTACCTAAAGATGAAGTTCAAGTAAGAGTCCTCCTTTCCGCTCCAGGAGAAATAACAGAAACAGATGTTGATCTTGCTGCTGCCTCTGGTGCTGTAATCGTTGGCTTCAATACATCTATGGCTTCAGGAGCAAAACGGACTGCAGATTCCAATAGTGTTGACGTAAGAGAATACGAAGTTATTTACAAACTTCTTGAAGACATCCAAATGGCTATGGAAGGACTCCTAGAGCCTGAACTAGTAGAAGAAGCTTTAGGAAAAGCTGAGGTTCGAGCAATTTTCTCAATTGGCAAGAGCGCAGTCGCAGGTTGCTACATCACAACCGGAAAACTGCAACGCAATTGCAGAGTGCGAGTCAACAGAGCAAATCAAATTGTTTTCGAAGGCGACCTAGATTCATTACGTCGCAACAAAGACGATATCAAAGAGGTATCCACTGGATTTGAATGTGGTATTGGTTGTGATCGATTTGCTAACTGGCAAGAAGGAGATGTTATTGAGGCTTACAAACTAGTCACACAACGAAGAAAATTAATCACATAACTAATCAAATAATTTCCAATTTTTTATAGTTGTAGTCCAAAGACATTCTCAATATTTAAAAATCTATCTCCTTAGAAAATATCCAAAATTCACTAAGTTAAGCAAGAGAATATAAAATATTAGTCCCTAAGATATATTTTGAATATTTCACCTTCAAGATTTAGATCTATCCACCCAAAGCAACGTTCTTCTTCAAGTGAGGAGCCATTTAGCAATTTTTCTAAAAGTGGCTCTCCCTCTCCTA
>QCFC01000008.1 GCA_003278465.1 Prochlorococcus sp. AG-363-B04 | reverse complement strand
TGTAAGTGATAATGAGCTTCAAGAAATACGTAACAAACAAAAAGCGAATGGAGAAGCCTCAAGGTACGACAATAGACATCGAGATCTAAATCCAATAAAAGAGGCCCAATTTCAAGCAGAGGGAAGAAGTGCGGTTGTTCGCTTCAAAATTGATGATCACGCAATCATTACCTGGAATGATCTAGTAAGAGGCCAAATGGAATGGAGAGGGTCAGATTTGGGTGGAGATATGGTTATTGCAAGAAGAGCAGATGCAAGGTCCATAGGGGACCCCCTCTACAACCTTGTTGTAGTAGCTGATGACTCAGCAATGAAAATCACTCACGTTATTCGTGGAGAAGACCACATTGCCAATACAGCTAAACAGCTTTTGCTTTACAAAGCACTCAATCTGCCAATACCTAAATTCGCCCACACACCCTTAATTCTGAATTCAGAAGGTCGCAAATTATCCAAAAGAGATGGAGTGACCTCAATAACTGATTTTCAAAATATGGGTTATACCGCAGAGGCAGTTTCAAATTACATGTCACTTCTTGGCTGGTCTCCACCTGAAAACATGAACGAGCTTTTTACTCTTGAAGAAGCTTCCCTTGTATTCGGTTTTGAACGAGTAAACAAAGCGGGGGCAAAGTTTGACTGGGACAAACTCAACTGGCTTAATTCCCAAATTCTGCATGGTTGGAGCCCTGAAAAACTCTTACAAAACCTGATACCACTTTGGGAAAATCTTGGCTGGAAAATTCCTGAAACGAGTTGGGGGATTTCCCTTGCAGAACTCCTAGCACCTTCATTAGTAGTACTTAAAGATGCAATAGAACAAGCAAAACCTTTCTTTGAAGAGCCCCCACTAGAACCTGATGGAATCAAACAACTTGAAATAGATGGTGCGAAATCAGTTTTAAAGTTTTTAGATGAAGAACTAAGTATCCATCCTTGGGATGGCCTCGAAATAGAACAAGCTAAACATCTAATTCAAAAGAGTGCATCAGCTGCTGAAGTTAAAAAAGGATTAGCAATGAAAACACTTAGAGCGGCTCTTCTTGGGAATATGAAGGGACCTGATCTATTAACTAGCTGGTCATTACTGGCCAGGATCGGACAAGACCGGAACAGGTTCAGACGATGCTTCTAAAGATTCCTGATTCTCAGGTTCTTCAGGCGCAAGCAAACCAAATGATTTAGCCAATGGCTTAGCAGTAAGACCCTGAAGTCCAACAGTCATCAGAATCGTCAAAAAGACAAGACCCTGCAACCGACCAGCGCCTAAAACTCCAGCTTGTTCAAGCCGAATAGAAAAAAGGGATGCGACAGCTGCTGTCACAATTCCTCGCGGTGCTAACCAACCCAAAAACAATTTCTGTCGGAAATCCAAAGGCAACCCAATTGTTGCCAAGCTCACAGCAATAGGACGAATAACAACCATCAAAATAATCACACAACTTATTCCTCCCCAACCCAAAGGACTTAACTCAGCCCAGGACACATCTGCTGCTAATAAAGGGAAAAGCATAGTTATAGCCAAACTAGCCAACTCTCTAATTAATGGATCTAGCTGATCAGCCTGTGCAGCAGGTCTACGTCCAACAACAAATCCAGCAGCTACAGAAGCTGGTAAACCTGATTCAGGAAGAAGCCATTCACAAATGCCATACAGCAAAAACAATACCCCCAAAGTGAGCTGTAACCTAAGTCCTACTGAAGAAGACGGAGATGGCCGTACTCTTCTTAATCCTTCGGAAAGAACCCAACCAGCGACAAAGCCAATAGCAACTCCTCCTCCTAAACGGTTTAAGAGGCCTATCGCAACTTCTCGCCAACCATGTAAATCACCCAATAAAAGCTGAAGAAGCAACAATGCCAAGACAGCACCTATAGGTTCCAAAACAAGTCCTTCTGCCTCAAGTACATCTCCTAATGGAGGCGCAAGACGAATTTGCTGTACTAAAGGTGTAACTACAGTCGGCCCTGTGGCTAAAACAATTGCACTATATACAGCAGCTACAGACCAATCCAATCCAGCCAACCAATGGGCTACCACAAGAATTGCAGACAAAGAAACAACAAGCCTAATTAAAGAAATTCTCAAAACTGTGGCTTTAATGGTGTCACCTGGAAGACGCAAATTCAGACCACCATCAAACAAAACAAGACTGACCAACAACCCAACAACCGTCTCAAGTCCTTGCCCTAAATCAAGAGGCTCTACCAAACCCAATCCAGATCTACCAATAAGGAGACCAGAGAGCAATAAAAGGACAACACCTGGCAAGCCAGTCAAGGCTGCCAGAAGTCTTGCCCCAGCGCCTGCAAAGACGGTGATGCCCCAAAGCAGCCCTAGCCGCTCCGGAGTCATATAAACCTTCTACCTAAGGATTCCATCTTTAAAAAATGGCTGACAATTAGAGATTTAACAACCACTGTCACTCCACATCAAAAAACGGCACCTTACTTCACTAAGTATTGCCTAATTACTAGTCGATTCATTAATTTCTTATAAAAAATATTCTCACAAAACAATTAATTCCTTGCCGCTTTAATAAAATTGATAGAAAAGACTATTAGCTTACTATTCGAAAGGTAGCAATTTGACTGTCTTTGATGCATACAAAGGATGAAGCGGATGGCCTTCTTTTGTAGTACCAATAACAAGTGGTCCCATTGCTTTAGGGAAGTGATCCATTCGAAAATGAAAATAATCTTCTATCAAATTAATTGCAAAATTATTCCGATTCCTTAAAGAGCCACGTGTCCCCCAGCCAAGCCATAGGTCCCAATTAGGAATTTTCGACCACTTAGCAATAAAAAAATTGATATGATAATCATTAAGATCACCAATAGGATCATTAAAGTTTCGAAGTCCTAAAGAAGATTTAGAGATCCTTGCAAACAAATTAACTACTACTAGATTTCCATATCCCCAAAAATCGCAAAAACTTGACAATCTCCTTAGAGTCGCATCATCTTTGCAAGAATTAGCTTTCGAAGGATTAAGTCCTATAAAAAGTAAAGTCCTCTCTGATTCACTCATCTTTCTGTTCAGCCACCATCGATATCTTCCACACCTACTAAAGGCAGCATTAGCGCTCAAGTATTGCAATCCATAGTACTTATAAAGACAATAAGCTTAGATTCAATCTAGCTTGTTAAGCAAAAAAAAAATAAAGATTAATATAACTACTTAAATCAATATTAATTATTAGTAAATCACATGAATAAGTATAAGAGTTCCTATACCTACAACAAGACCAAACATAGCCATTCTGCCATTCCAAATCTCTGCCTGAGGAGTAAAACCTCGGCGCCAAGAATTTATATCAACTCCTCCAACTTGGTCTTCAAACTTGGCAGTGTCAAATCTTGTTTCAGAATCCATAAAGCTTTCTCTCAATAAAGGTTGAGTCCTTTAAGGCTGTCTCAGAAAGGAGGTTCCTGGTCGTATAAGAACTCAGATTGATCTAGAGGCAACCGAGGACAAACACCTAATTCAAGGGAACTAAAAGTATCCTTCTTTAATTCTAATCGTTTTAACGCTGCTGCGCCCACCATTGCAGCATTATCAGTACAAAATTCTTTTGGTGAGCAATAAACCTCAATTGAATAGCTTTCGGCTCTTTTCTTCATCAATTTTCTCAAGCGCTGATTAGCCGCAACCCCGCCTACCAATACAAGAGATTTTAAATTTTGATCTTGCACACACTTCATGCTTCTTTCTACTAGTACCTCTGCAACTACTTGCTCAAAACTTGCTGCCAAATCCTCAATTGGCAGTGAAGCTCCTCCTGTTTTTATAGATTGCACCTGCCTAAGCATTGCAGTTTTTAAACCACTAAAGGAAAAATCATATGGATAAAAGCCTCCTTCAGGCCTTGAGACTCTTCCTTTAGGCAAAGAGAACGCATGGCAATTTCCATTTTGAGCAACTCTCTCAATTGAGGGCCCACCTGGATAAGGCAATCCAAGTAATCTTGCAATTTTGTCAAATGCTTCTCCTGCAGCATCGTCATGACTACGCCCTAATCGTTTAAAGAAGCAATTCTCTTCAACACGAATCAACTCTGTATGCCCACCACTAACTAATAAAACCAAATATGGAGGTTTAGGAGGATTTTTTGTTAAAAGAATCGAGGCCAAGTGTCCTTCCAAATGATGTATTCCTAAAAAAGGCAGCGAGTGAAGAGCAGCCAGTGTTCTGCCTGTTATGGATCCAACCATTAATGCCCCTGCTAAGCCAGGCGCAACAGTCGCCGCAATAGCATCAAGCACCCCAACAGGCTGCCCAAAATCCTCTAAAACCTCTGATAAAAGATGAGGAATGGCCTCAACATGTCTTCTTGATGCAATTTCGGGTACTACCCCACCCCACTTGGAATGTTCTGCTACTTGAGAAGCAATTCTGCTTGCTATCACTTCAAATCCACTAGCATTAAGTGTGACCACAGCCACCGCTGTCTCGTCACAACTTGTTTCGAGGGAAAGTACAGTCGGCATGCTTTGGCAGTATCTGATCTAACTTTTGTTTGTGACATCCTGCCCAATTGGAGCAGGCTCAGGAGGAATCGAACCTAATGCGTCGTCTATTCGCCGTTCTGCTTACGGCTTTTCTGTTCTTAGGCTTTGCTCCATTAGCAAATGCACAAGGTGCAGAGTTCAATGCTGACAGAGCAGATACCACATTCCCCGTCAACGGGCTTACTCCTTGTTCTGAAAATGCACGCTTCCAAGAAAGAGCAAGTGCAGCTTCTACTCAACAGGATGTAGCTCGATTTGAACGGTATAGCAAAGCATCCTGCGGTGATGATGGACTGCCTCATCTAATCATCACTCCAACAATCGAACCATTTGGAGCAGAGGCAATGCGTGGCCACGAGGGTGATGTACTCATCCCTGGTCATATTTTCCTCTATGTAGCTGGAATCATTGGATGGTCTGGCAGGGAGTACCTCAAAGCCTCACGTGGTTCTAAGGATGCTGCTGACAAAGAAATCTTTTTGGATCCTGACCTAGTCAGAGATGCTCTAATCAAAGGTGCTCAATGGCCATTAATGGCCGATAAAGAGGGAAGGAGTGGTGAACTTCGCGAGAGCGACAACAACATCACCGTTTCACCTAGATGAGATAGCGCTCATCAAATCACAAAACGCTTAATCCATTATGTCTAATTCTCCACACAAAGGTCCTTACTACGACAAGCACAAGATCTTTAGATCTGTGCCTGTCGTAGCTGCTGGATGGGTTTTATTTACTGCAGGTTATTTAGTTGAGTTTCAACGATTTCACCCAGATCTCCTCTTCCATCCAATGTCAGGAGGTTTTTAAGGCTTAATAAAAATAAATCAAGCCTTAAAAATATTTAATTAACAAGATTTGACCTTTGTTAAATCAAATAAAAAAGCCCCGAATGGGGCTTTTTTATTTGATTTAACAAAGGTCAAATTAATTACTGTCTAATTAACCTAAAAGCTTTCGAACCCCATGAATTTTTCTAATTCCTTAAGAGCGAGGCTCAAATCATCATTAACAACAATCGCATCAAATTCATGCTTTGCATCCATTTCCTCCCTAGCACGTTCCAAACGAGCTTGAATAGCTTCCTCTGAATCCATATCTCGCCCTCGAATCCTCCTCTCAAGTTCAATCAAACTAGGAGGCGCAAGGAAAACTTGAAAAGCATTAGGAAAACTCTTTCGCACCTGCCTAGCACCCTCTAGCTCAATCTCAAGCAAAATTTTTCTTCCAAGTGCCAAGCACTCCTCAACTGGCTTTCTAGGTGTTCCATAAAAATTTCCTGCAAATTCAGCCCATTCAAGAAAACCTCCATTCTCAATCAATTCAGAAAAGGAATCTTTGTTAAAAAAGAAATATTGCTTTCCATCTTGTTCTCCAGTCCTTGGAGCCCTAGTAGTAGCAGAAATAGAAAGCCATATCTCTGGATGACGTTTAAGAAGTTCTTCAACCAAAGTCCCCTTTCCTACTCCACTAGGTCCAGTTAGAAGAATTAATTTGCCCTGACTAGGTTGAGAGGTCATAAATTACATTCAATAGTCTTTCAGACTAGGAAGACAGATCTCTAAAAAGTTCAAGTCTGAGCAGATGGGCAAAATTGTCCTACAAGCAATGGATCTAACAAGTCTGCGTGCAGTACTTTCCGAGCTTCGGGAAGTACTACTTCCAAGTCGCTTTGAAACAGCACAACAACCAGAAGCGAATACTCTTCAACTAGGCTTCAGGACATTAAAAGGATTGGTTTGGCTAGAACTTAGCTGGCGAGCTGATTGTGCCAGGATAGTTCAAATACCTCATCCTGCAAAACAAGGAGATAAAAGTACTCTAGCCAGGCAACTTCAGCATGGGCTTCATCATTTAGCACTCACTGAAATAAAACAAAAAGGATTTGATCGAGTAGTTGAATTCTGTCTATCAAATAGACCTGGTAGTCCAATACAGCGATCTTTAATTCTAGAAATAATGGGCCGTCATAGCAACTTTTTACTACTTGATAATCAGCGTTATGTCATTACTCTAGGGCGTCAAATTCGAATCCATCAATCGCGAATTCGACCGATTAGCACTGGGGACAAATATATACCTCCACCTGTTATGGAAGGTATTGAGCCTTGTAAACAAGAGCCTTTTAAAATATGGAAAGAAAGACTCTGTTTCTTTCCAGAAAGCTTTCGCAGCGCATTGCAGACAAATTATCAAGGTATAAGCCCAACTCTTGCCATGCAAATAGCGAGTAATGACACTTCAACAGCTAAGAATCTCCTAAGTACTCCCGTAAATGACATATCAAAAGAACAATGGAAAAAGCTATATAAAAGGTGGATAATTTGGCTTGAGAAAATAGAAGAAGAGGATTTTTGCTTAAAGTTTGAAGGCCCAACAAGTTATCGAGTTTGGGATGAGAGTCTTAATGAATATGGTGCTTCAAAGAAAGGCCTTAGCATTAAACTAGGAGAATATTATAGAAACAAGCTTGATGAGAAATTAATTTCTCAGACAAAGAAACAAATACGGCAGCTAATAAGGAACAAGGAACAACAAGAGACTGCCGCGATAAAAGATCATGAAGATCACCTTAAACATACGCATAGCTACAACAAATTAAAAGACAAAGCAGACACAATTTTATGTGCCAGATCTCCTAGCAAAGCGAATATTCAAGAAGCACAGAAACTATATAAACAAGTCAAAAAAATGCGTCGTTCAAAAACAATTATCCAAGAGAGAATTGCTCATCATAATAAAAGGCTTGAAATAATCCATGGGAGTGAAACTTTTTTAGAATCTCTGTCAACTAACGATTGGGAAAAGCAATCAGAACGATTGCAAAGACTTCTTGAATTATTCGAAGAGCTCAAAGAAATACTTAATCCAAACTGCCAAACAAAAAAAACCGATACTCATAACAAGTATCACAATCGAAAAATATTAGAAACAAAGACCTCTTCAGGACTATTGATACAAATTGGTCGAAACCACCGACAAAATGACTCGATCAGTCTTAAACATGCACGCCCTGGGGACATTTGGTTTCATGCACAAGAATGCCCGGGAAGTCATGTAGTCCTTAAAGCCTCATCAGGGCTAGCAGAAGATGGAGATTTTCAACTTGCTGCAGACTTGGCAGCCTATTTCAGCCGAGCGAAAGGCAATCAGAAAGTTCCAATAGTAATGGTACCCGCAAATCAACTACAAAGAATTCCAGGTGAAAACCTCGGATCAGTTAGATATAGGGGAGGAACAATTTGCTGGGGCAACCCTGATAAAGGGCTAAAGCATATTTCTCCTGATTAGCCCTTAGCCTTAGAGGAATAATTTTTGACTGTTTGAATAGTCCTGATAACGAGAAACAAACCAGATCTTTTCCTCGGTCTCCAGCACCGATAAAGATCCCTAGTGCTATCAAGAACTCTGGCTTAAAAAACAATGCTGAGATGCCTTTGGTAGATCACTTTGAGGAATTACGTCAGCGAATCCTTCGGAGTCTCATAAGTGTTGTAATTGCAGCTTTAGGTTGCCTTATCTTTGTAAAGCCACTTGTAAGACTGCTGGAAGCTCCAGCAGGTCAGATTCGATTTCTTCAACTTGCCCCAGGGGAATTTCTTTTTGTCTCAATCAAAGTTGCAGGTTATGCAGGTCTAATTATTGCTCTTCCATACATTCTTTATCAATGCCTTGCATTTGTCTTGCCAGGTCTTACCACAAAAGAAAAAGCATTAATAGCTCCAGCAGTAGCTGGATCAGCTTTTTTATTTATTATTGGTCTTGTTTTCTCATGGTGGGCACTGGTACCTGCTGCTTTGAAATTTCTAGTTAATTATGGTGCTGATGTAGTAGAGCCACTTTGGTCAATCGAGCGCTACTTAGATTTTGTACTCCTCTTAATCCTTGCTACAGGTCTTGCCTTTCAGGTACCTGTACTTCAACTTCTATTAGGTGTTTTGGGGTTAGTGAAATGGAAACAAATGATCTCTGCATGGAGATGGGTAGTTATTTCTGCTTCAATCGCAGGGGCTGTTCTGACACCTTCAACAGATCCCATAACAATGCTTCTCCTTGCTGGAGCAATAACTTTTTTATTTCTTATTGGCGTAGGTCTAGTAGCTCTTGCTCAACAATTCATAGAAGAAACTCCTCCAGCCCATTAGTCGCCTTCAAAGGCAGACTAAGAGCCTTACCTAATCTTGGTTTTTGCGGGGTATTAGCAAGCCACTCCCTAACCTCATTAGCCAACCCCAGTCGATTTATAACTTCCAAAACTTGTCCAAGATGAGCTCTATAAGAATCTTCATCAAGGGGAAATGACTGCTGTTCTAGATAAGCCCACATGACATGGAGATAAACCTTTTTTCTTCGTACTACTAATTGCATGTCATAGGTGACTTTCCAACGATCAAGCAAACAAGCAATCACCTCATCTACAACAAGAGGCGAAGAAAAATCAATACTCATAAGGGAAAACAAAGGATTTAGGCTTCAAAAGCTTTGGAAAACTTGTTTTCATAAAGCGTGGCAGAACCTTCACAGTCCATAATGGACTCAATTGTGAGCAGGTGGAACATCCCTAATGACACAAATGACTTCGAGTGATGTGCCCTCAATGGGTCGCAGGCAGTTCATGAACCTGCTCACATTCGGATCTCTCACTGGGGTCGCCCTTGGTGCCTTATACCCTGTTGTCAATTACTTCATACCGCCTAGAGCCTCTGGCAGTGGAGGAGGTACAAGCGCAAAAGATGAATTAGGTAATTCAGTCACGGCAAGCGGCTGGCTCGCTAAGCACCCTGTTGGGGATCGCAGTCTTGTACAAGGTTTAAAAGGAGATCCAACTTATTTAATTGTCGAAGGTGAAGATGCGATAGGGAGCTATGGGATAAATGCCATTTGCACCCATCTCGGCTGCGTTGTGCCTTGGAATAATGGTGCCAATAAATTCATGTGCCCTTGTCATGGCAGTCAATATGATCAAACTGGCAAGGTCGTCAGAGGTCCAGCACCCCTATCTTTAGCTCTAGCAAACGTTTCAGTAGAAAGCGATAATGTCTTCGTTAGCCAATGGACAGAGACAGACTTCCGCAATGGCGAGAAGCCCTGGTGGACTTGAATTCACCCAAATCACTAATCATTCTCACCCCCTTTTTCTCGTCCCATGCTTCGTCTTTTTACTAACATCCTCTTCACTCTTTCCCTAGGCTTATCAATCCTTTTAACACCATCAGCAAGCTGGGCATACCCATTCTGGGCACAACAAAATTACGAGAATCCCAGAGAAGCAACTGGAAAGATTGTTTGCGCTAACTGCCATCTGGCCCATATGACCACTCAGGCTGAAGTTCCACAATCAGTTCGAGCTAATAGTGTGTTCAAGACAGTAGTAAAAATTCCATACAAAAATGGCACTACTGAGATAGGCGCAGATGGAAGCAATGTTCCTCTGCAAGTAGGAGCAGTCGTAATGCTTCCTGATGGCTTTAAGCTAGCTCCTCAAGATTTGTGGGATGAAAATATCAAAGAAGAAACTCAAGGTGTCTACTTCACTCAATACAGCGAAGATAAAGAAAATATTATTCTTGTCGGACCTTTACCAGGTGATCAAAACAAAGAAATAGTTTTCCCAATTCTTGCCCCCGACCCAGAAACCAATAGCAATATTAACTTTGGAAAATACTCAATTCATGTCGGAGGGAATCGTGGTCGTGGACAAGTCTATCCAACTGGTGAAAAAAGTAACAATACCATTTTTGCTTCTAATGAATCTGGAATCATTTCCGCAATTACTTCAAATGAAGATGGCTCAAGCCTCCTAACAATTCAAACAACTGAAGGGAAATCAATCTCCGAAACAATTCCAGCTGGTCCAACTTTAATTGTCAAAGAAGGAGATAATGTTGAACCTGGTACTGCTTTCACAAATGACCCAAATATGGGAGGATTTGGTCAATTAGATATTGAAGTTGTCCTTCAAAATCCAATAAGAATATATGGACTACTTGCTTTCTTTGCAGCTGTTGCTATTGCGCAAGTCTTACTAGTTTTAAAGAAGAAGCAAGTTGAAAAAGTTCAAGCAGCTGAGGGGATCTAAAAAGATCATAATCTAAGTTATATAAAATTCTTATGAAGGCCCTTTTAGTAGTTTTTACATCTCCTGGGGCTGAAATCATACGACTAGGTCCCTTCTCTTTGAGATGGTATGGTCTATTAATTGCAATAGCTGTATTTTTAGGACTAAATCTCTCCAGCCACCTTGCAAAACAAAGAGGAATTGAGAATGGACTAATAAATGATCTTTTACCAATCCTTGTACTATCAGCTGTTATTGGAGCAAGAGCATATTATGTGATTTTTGAATGGGAAAACTATAAATCAAATTGGTTAGAAGTTTTTGCAATATGGAGAGGTGGAATTGCAATTCATGGAGCGTTAATTGCAGGATCTATCTCTATACTCATTTTCAGTAAAATAAAGGGCCAGTCTTTCTGGAATATTCTTGATGTTATCTTCCCTTCAGTAGCTCTTGGTCAGGCTATAGGACGTTGGGGAAATTTCTTTAATAATGAAGCCTTTGGCCTGCCAACGGAACTTCCCTGGAAACTTTCAATTCCATATATAAATAGGCCTACTGAGTTTGCAAATATTCAGTACTTCCACCCCACCTTCTTATACGAATCTATTTGGAATCTTGCTGTTTTTACCTTACTGATTTTACTCTTTTCTAAATGGAAAAAAGGAGTTTTAAAACTCCCAAATGGTGCCTTAACCTGTTTCTATCTTATTTCATATAGCCTTGGAAGATTTTGGATTGAAGGACTACGTACTGATCCACTCTGCTTGACAGGAATACCGCCATTTTGTGAGGGGGGAATTCGCGTAGCACAAGTTGTTAGTCTTTTGCTTATTTCAATGGGTATTATTGGACTCTGGTGGATCTATATCCGAAAAAGAAACTTACCTGAAATGTCAAAGGGAACAAGATCTACAAAATGAATCGCATATCAATAGTAGGTGCAGGTCCCGGTGCGCCTGATCTCCTAACGATAAGAGCCCAAAACAGAATTCAGAATGCCGATGTTCTGATATGGGCTGATTCATTAGTCTCTCCTGAAATCATTGAAATGGTTCCAAAATCATGTGAAATAATTCCTACAAGTTCTTTGACACTTGAAAAAATTCTTCCTCTACTAATAGACCGTTTTAATCAAGGGAAAAAAATAGTGCGTTTACACGATGGAGACCCATGTCTTTATGGAGCTTTATCTGAACAAATTTGCAGACTCAATGATGTTGATATTGAAGTAGAAGTTGTTCCTGGATTAAGCGCTTATCAAGCGACCGCTGCATCACTCAAAGCAGAGCTAACAATACCTGGACTAGTACAAACAATAATAATAAGCAGGGCTTCTGGTAGGACCGGAAAACCCTACAAAGAAAACCTTAGAGATCTTGCAGCATTAGGAGCTTCATTGTGCCTATATCTAAGTGCACGGCATGTTGAAGAAGTACAAGAAGAGCTTCTTAAGCATTATCCAGCAGAAACACCAGTCGCAATTGGCTACCGAATAAGTTGGCCTGATGAATGGTTAGAAATAGTTCCTCTTCAGGACATGGCAAAGACCTCAAAAAAACAGAAGTTAATCCGTACTACTATTTATCTAGTAAGCCCTGCACTTAAACGAAGTCGAAAACGTTCTAGGTTATACGCAGAAGATCATAGTCACTTATTCAGGCAAAGAAAAGGACCATAAAATAATTTAATCAAAATCTATTGAACTTTAATATTCATACTCTTATTAATTACTATTAACTATATCAGTCTTCTAATCGTTACCAAATCAAGCCCGCTCTTCCCCAAGAGCTAAAAATTCAAAAAAAGAAAATCAACCTGGCGAGATCAGTTAAAAGTTAAATTTTCCAGAAGAAATAACTAGACAATATAGTTCCATTCATATAACGTTGCATCAGGCTTTGCAGAAGAACTCTTGAAATCAGAGTCTCTAAAAGATCCTATCACCAGTCAATCGGCTACTTCCCAGCCATCAACTTCGCTGGAAAGAATTGGATCCTTGCTTAAAGAAGCAAGACAAGAAAAGGGACTTAGCATCTCAGAAATAGCACAAGGACTTCGAATAGGTGAAGAGCAGCTAATAGCTTTAGAGAATGGGACCAGAGAGCTACTCCCAGAACTTGTTTACATCCGTGCAATGGTTCGAAGAGTATCAGAGCGAATAGAAATCGATGCAAAACCATTAATTTCAGAACTCGATGGCTTTAATCGGAAATCATCTTTGAATAGCCTATATTCTTTAGAAAGAAGTAATTTTAATCTGTCAAGTCTAAAAGATATCATCCCTAATATCACCCCTAGAAATTATATAATTAGTGGAGCAATAATCATAGCGATATCTGCTCTTGGCCTTGTAACTTTTACCAGCAAAAAATCTAATGAGCCTACAAAAGAGGGCTGGATACCAAAAGAGAGGACAAGCAAGAAACAATCTATCCGATCAATCAATTACTCAGAATTTTCTTTAAAGGCTAGAAAAAATCCCTAATATATTATTCAAGTAAAATAAAAAATAATTCTCCATAAATCAAGCCAATCAAATAACAATCTAAGATTTGAATAAAAGATAATAATAAAATACCTAATTATATCTTCTCTAAATAATAACATCAAGATCCACTCCAGAAACTTCTCTGGTGATTAATCTACAATTTTCAAGACTCCATTTCTCAAGACTTAAATCTTGACTTGGATTTTCCGGTAACAACTTTAAGTATATTTTTTTCTTCTCCATCTTGACCTGAAGTTGCTTCACTGATGGCTCAGGGCGACACTCTAAAACCGTGGCCAAACGAAGCAGCAAAGACATATCCAAAACAATTTGACGTTGTTTCCTTTCTGTTAAAACTTGCCAAGCTTCATGACGCTTTTTAGGCAAGCTCTTTCGGTGATATCTAGCAATTGCAGCAACCATTAAATGCTCAATTTGAGAATAACCAAGTAACTCTCCATGTCGAATTAAATACCAGGAATGCTTATGATAGGAGCCTAAGTTAATGTGTTTGCCACATGCATGAAGCATTGAAGCAGCCCAAAGCAAATCATATCCTGAACCAGAGTCTTGATGAAGAACTCCTTTAGTATTTTCATAAAGATTAAGAGCATGTTTAGCCACTCTTTTGGCGTGCAATTCATCAACTTTGAAACGTCTTGCCTGATGAGCGATAGTACGCTGTCTAATACTTCTTTGATAAACAAACTTATCCTTCAACAAGCCTTTGCGAAGCATCCAATCAACTATCAAACCTTCTCTTAAGGCCCTTTCACTAAGCATAAGTTCGTCAACTGAAAGCATTTTCATCGCCGTCTGCAAAATGAGTGCACCAGGAACAATAATTTCGGCACGGCGACTATTGATTGCCAACAGATTCCTACGTTGTTCAAGATTCATTCCAATTAACTTATCAACAATCAAACCCAATTTATTTAATGACAATTTATATCCATGCATTTTTTTTGGAGCACTTTGATCCTCACTAGACGCAATTGCACATAAAGACATCGCCGTCCCACTTGTGGCGATCATTAAAGGCATTTCTCCTGTATTAACCCTACGAAAAATTTTTTCTACAGCTGGCTCTAAAGAACCTTCAATAAATGTCTGCAAAAAATTCCGTCTTTGTAAAGATATAGGTTCTTCTCTAATAAAATCCCTCTGAAGACGAACAGCTCCAATCTTCGTACTTGTAAGAGCCCTTGCATCTTTACTATCAGCAAGAATCAACTCAGTAGATCCACCTCCAATATCTATTAGAAAAAAAGAATTATCACCAAAGGATATCCCAGACAGGACTCCTAAATAAATTAATCTTGCCTCTTCAAAACCACTTACAAGATCTACGCTTAAATTAAGGTCCTTTTTTATTCGGAAAAGGAAATCACCACAATTTGGGGCTTCCCTAACTGCACTAGTAGCAGCTGTGACTATCTCCTCAACCTTATAGCTATCGGCAAGCTCCTTAAAGCGTTTAAGCTGAAAAAGAGTACGTTCCATTGCAGCTTCTGTCAGATTCCCAGAGTCAGAATCAACCTCCCCTAAACGTGTCGTTGACTTCTCAGCGAAAGAAACATTAAATGTTTGCAAATAAGGATCAACCGAAGCCACTAGAAGATGAGTGGAGTTAGTTCCTATATCTATAGCTGCTACGCAACGAAGCCCTTCACTCGAGGATTCTTGCCTAGGTGACATAGATCCTCGAGTGAGATCATCTTCGGCAGAGTGATTTAACAAAACATCTGCCATGAATCAATGGACCCTAAGCCCAAAATACTTTCCCTTCCATAAAAGCATCGTAGAACTCTCTTTCTAGTCTTTCCTAAAGAACAATGGCGATCAACAACCAGACTTTCCAAACCTTTATCCAATGGGCAAAACTTCTCCGATGGAACAAACCAAGTGGCAGGTTGATTTTATTGATCCCAGCAGGGTGGGCACTTTGGCTTACCCCTTCATCTCCTCCTGAAAGCAGCCTTATCTTATTAATTATTTCTGGCGGGCTTCTAGTCAGTGGGGCTGGGTGCATCGTTAATGACATATGGGACAGAAGAATTGACAGGCAAGTTGTAAGAACCATGAACAGACCACTAGTAAAAGGGTCTGTTCGAATCTCTACTGCCTGGATTCTTCTATGTTTAACTCTTCTGTTGAGTTTCCTAGTAGCGATATCAATTCCTACCCCTGGAAGAAATACTTGCTTAGCTTTATCAATTCTTGCCTTACCACCCATTCTGATTTATCCCTCAGCAAAACGATGGTTGCCCTACCCACAAGCCTTACTAGCAATCTGCTGGGGATTTGCAGTGCTAATCCCTTGGGCAGCAAGTGAAGGCTCACTAAATGGAGGTTTACCCCTTTTATGTAGTTGGTTAGCTACGTTGTCATGGACATTTGGTTTTGACACAATTTATGCAATGTCAGACAGACAAGATGATGCAAAGCTAGGTCTTAATAGTAGTGCGATAACTTTGGGCGAAAATGCTTTAATTATTGTTTCTTTTAGCTATGCCTTGACTTGCTTATTACTTGGGATTGCAGCCATTAAAGCTTTGATAGGTATCATTTTTTGGCCCTTCTGGTTAATAGCAACTTTAGGAATGCAATATCAGATTTGGATCTTGAGAAATGCAAATAATTCGACCTCTTTTTATGGTAAACATTTTCAAAATCAAGTCAAACTTGGCTCGTTATTACTATTGGGATTAATTATTGGGAGAATAATCTAATCCAAATGTCTTATCTAAGTTCTCATACGATTGCCTTACCTCTTAGAAAAGGAGATGAAGTAATTACTGCAGGTGTCAGTTCAGCTCTAACAGACAATCAATTACTAAATGAAGGTTTAGAACTAATAACTAGTTGGGGATTAATTTGTCGTCCTAATAACTTATTAGGACGCAGATGGGGATACTTAGCAGGCAAGGATGATCTGCGCCAAAAAGATTTATCGCCTAATAATCCTGCCCCCCTTATGACCTTTGCCAGGGGAGGGTGGGGTGCAGCACGATTACTTGAAAATAAACAGAACTGGAAGAAGGGCTGGTTACTAGGATTCTCCGATATCACCTCAATTTTATTAGCAAGATTAAAAGCAGGTTTTGATGGTAACGTCCATGGCCCACTTCTTACAACACTTTCAAAAGAACCAAAATGGAGTCAATCAAGACTTAAGTCTCTCTTATTCGGAAGGCCTCTACCTAATCTAAAAGGGGACTCATGGAAAATTGGAATCGCAACCGGACCTCTGGTTGTTGCCAATCTCACAGTAGCTTCACATCTATTAGGTACTCCTTTTATGCCAGATCTCAGAGGAGCAATTCTTATTTTTGAAGATATTGGAGAAGCTCCTTATCGAATTGATCGAATGCTTACCCAATGGCGTCTAACAGGGATACTTCATCAATTAGCGGGCATTGCATTCGGAAGTTTTCAAAACTGCATAAATACCGAAGATTCCCACCCTGATGAAACCTTTCAACTAAATCAAATCCTTAAAGAGCGCACACAAGACTTAGGAATACCAGTTGTAGGGAATCTTCCAATTGGGCATTGTTGCGGGAATGCTGCCTTGCCCCTTGGAAGAGAAGCTTGTCTCAACGGGAATAGGGGAGAGCTCAGCGTTTCCCCCTAGAAGCAATCACTGCTTCGGCAATGATGAGATCAAAAGGAGTTGTGACCTTTAAATTTGAAGGTGCTGATTCCAAAACCTTCACTGGCCACTCAAGACGTTCATAAAGAGAAGCATCATCTGTGACAGACCAGCCTTTTAATTGAGCTTCAACATGTGCTTCCTGAAGTTGTTTCACCTGGAAACCCTGAGGAGTCTGAGCTGCCCAAAGGGAGGATCTCTCTGGGGTACCAGTCACGAAGCCTTTACTATCGACTGACTTAATAGTATCTATAACAGGTGCGGCAGAAATCACAGCATCTCCTCCAAGAACAGCTTCAGCACAACGATCAAACAATTCCGGTTCTATCAAGCATCTCGCGCCATCATGAATAAGCACATTGCAAGCCTCTGGTGGTAAAGAAGCCAAACCAAGTCGAACTGATTCCTGTCTGGTTGCACCACCAACTATCCAATGAACAGATTTAGGTGCCCCTTCTGAAAGAGCCATTATTTCTTCACGGTCAATAGGCTGTCCAACTACTCCTATCCAAGTAATTGACTCAGCATTCATAGCAGCATCCAAGGTCCATGCAAGGACAGGACTTCCTGCTAAAGGCAATAACAACTTATTACCTTTAGCCCCCATTCGACTTCCGCTTCCTGCCGCAACAATCAAAAGATGCATACTCACTCTCTCCTTAAACAATTAAGACCTCATCCATTCCCTTATTCAAGCAAGCAAAGAGCTCGAAACCCTTTTCTACTCCAATTTTTCATGTTGTTTCTACTTTTTTTATGAAACCCACTACTTAAAACAAGTGGATGTCTCATCAAAAGCCCTTACGATTTAATCAACCCCTAAGTCTTTATGACCACTTCTACTCTTTTAACTGGCAAAACAGCTCTTGTAACTGGGGCAAGCCGCGGTATTGGAAGATGCATTGCCCTATGTCTAGCCAAACAAGGTGCTGAAGTAATAGTCAACTATTCAACCTCTAAAGAAAAAGCAGAGCAAGTCGTAGCAGAAATAGCCTCAAATGGCGGGACTTCCTATAGTCTCAAAGCCGATGTTTCCAACGAAGCAGAAGTTGAAGAACTAGTCAAAACAATTCTTTCCAAAAGCAACCGAATCGACATCCTTGTAAATAACGCTGGAATAACCCGGGATGGCTTGTTGATGAGAATGAAAACAGAAGATTGGCAAGCCGTAATCAATCTCAATCTAACTGGAGTTTTTCTTTGTACACGTGCAGTCTCTAGGACAATGCTGAAACAAAAAAGCGGAAGAATTATCAATGTCACCTCTGTAGTAGGGATAATGGGTAATGCAGGCCAAGCAAATTACGCAGCAGCAAAAGCAGGTGTATTAGGAATAACTAAAAGTACTGCAAAGGAATTTGCAAGCAGAGGAATAACAGTAAATGCTGTAGCTCCTGGTTTTATTACTACTGATATGACCAAAGACTTAAATGCAGAGTCAATTCTTTCCTTAATTCCATTAGGCTCTTTTGGTACTCCAGAACAGGTCGCTGGAGCAGTGAGATTCCTAGCTACGGACCCTGCTGCCGCATACATTACGGGACAAGTATTACAAGTAGATGGAGGAATGGTGATGAACTAATTAACCAGGAAAAGTAAAACTAAATCCCAAATAAATATTTACAAATTAGAATCTATAATGGTTCAAAAAAACCTCTAGAAGAAAGGAACCAAATCACCAACAAAATTGGACCAATACCAAAAAAGAGTAATGCAAATTTCTGGCCAAAAGGACTATCAGTCCTTTCTTTCATTTTTACATCATTAGAATTTGATTTCGTGTAAGCTTTTTTTTTCTTTGCCATATCTTTAAAAGTTTTCTATAAACATATTAACCATAGTTCACTATAAAGATTTCAAGTTCAGATATAAAATATTTTCAAAATAAGACTTTCCTCAGGCTTTTTCACTCCTAATAAAAAGTCAAGTGTCTATTGGCTGCCCTAACTCGTCACGCAAACGTCTAATACGTTGAAGTAACCTTAGACGCCTACTTCTTGCTGTGGCTGTCAAGAAAAACCTCAAAGGGAAATACACCAAGGTCATGGTGGCAGCGAGACCAGCCATGAGGACAAAAAAAAGTGTCCCGGAATCGTTCATATCCTGACGTTACCTAGCAAAACATCAAGCATGGAGTCAGAAACAACAAAGAATTCGGCTTTCCCCACTGAATTATTTACCCTGCTGTGAGACATTTACGAAGGGTAATAGAAGAACATGGCTAAGCTACTCAATTTTTCAGACGAATCCCGCAGCTCTCTTGAGCGTGGTGTAAATGCACTAGCAGATGCGGTGCGTGTAACTATTGGCCCAAGAGGGCGGAACGTGGTTTTAGAAAAAAAATTTGGTGCGCCTGACATTGTTAACGATGGCGTGACTATTGCTCGAGAAATCGAACTAGAAGATCCATTTGAAAATCTTGGAGCAAAACTCATTGAGCAAGTTGCCTCAAAGACAAAGGATAAAGCTGGGGATGGAACCACCACAGCAACAGTTCTTGCCCAGGTAATGGTGCATGAAGGCCTTAGGAATGCCGCTGCAGGTGCCAGTCCTATTGAGCTCCGTCGAGGAATGGAAAAAGCAGTTGCTCAAGTAGTTGAAGGTTTATCAAAACAAAGTAAACAAGTTAGTGACAAAGAAATTCTGCAAGTGGCGACAGTTAGTGCAGGTGGAGATGAGGAAATTGGTCGCATGGTCTCAGAAGCCATGGAAAAAGTTAGCGTCGATGGAGTTATCACTGTTGAAGAGTCAAAGTCTCTAGCAACGGAACTAGAGATAACTGAAGGGATGGCCTTCGATAGGGGTTACAGCTCTCCATACTTCGTAACTGACAATGATCGACAAATTTGTGAATTTGAAAATGCGCTCTTATTACTAACCGATAGAAAAATAAGTGCATTAACAGACCTAATTCCCATCCTAGAAAGTGTTCAAAAAAGTAGTACTCCTCTTGTGGTTCTAGCCGAAGAAGTAGAAGGAGAAGCTCTTGCGACCCTAGTTGTAAATAAAAATCGAGGTGTTTTACAAGTTGCAGCAGTCAGAGCTCCTTCATTTGGAGAGAGGCGAAAGGCTGCTTTAGCAGATATAGCAATACTTACAGGAGGAACATTAATAAGTGAAGACAAGGCAATGACACTTGATGCCGTTCAGCTATCTGATCTTGGTAAAGCAAGAAGAATAACCATCAGCAAGGACAGCACCACAATCGTTGCTAATGAAGACCAAAAAGATGCTGTAATGAAGAGAGTAGCTTCTATAAAAAGAGAACTAGAGCAAACTGAATCTGATTACGACAGAGAAAAACTAAATGAACGTATAGCTAAACTTGCTGGTGGTGTGGCCGTTATCAAGGTCGGAGCACCAACTGAGACTGAACTAAAAAATAAAAAGCTTCGAATTGAAGATGCACTTAACGCAACTCGTGCTGCAGTTGAGGAGGGGATTGTCGCAGGTGGCGGGTCAACCTTACTTAGTCTTGGCGAAGGCCTTACCAAACTTTCTAAAGAGCTACAAGGAGATCAACGCACTGGAGTAGAAATAGTTCAACGCGCCCTTTCTGCTCCAGTTAAACAAATAGCTTTAAATGCCGGCGAGAATGGTGATGTTGTGGTTTCAGAGATCAAAAGGCTAGGGAAAGGATTCAATGCACTATCAGGCACTTACGAAGATCTACTTAAAGCTGGGATCTTAGATGCATCTAAGGTAGTTCGCCTTGCACTACAGGATGCAGTCTCTATCGCATCTTTATTAATAACGACTGAAGTAGTTATAGCTGACAAGCCAGAGCCACCTGCTCCCGCGGGAGGAGATCCAGGGGGAGACCCTATGGGTGGTATGGGTGGTATGGGTGGTATGGGAATGCCTGGAATGATGTGATTTGTTTTTCAGATCTCTTATCCCTTAAAACATCAAGACAAATCGCATAGAAGCAAAGTAGATAATATTCATCTACAAAATAGAGAATGGGGATGAAAATCCTAAAATGAATCTATAAATATCAACGCAACTAAAGAAATGAAACCATATTAATGATTACGTAAATCGCCTATTAAGACTTAGCAAATCCATTAAAGATACAATGATTATTGGTATGATTAAGGTTTATCTATTCTCAAAAGATAAACCTTAAGAGGCCTTAGGGATTTCATCCTCTGGCACGGCAAGCCATCTACGTAATCGATGAAAAGTTCTTGGTGGTGGTGGAACAGAAGATTCTTCTAAAGGGTTTTGAATTTTTTGGTCATCAGAAAGATCAATATTTCCCTGATATATAGTATTTTTATCATTCAGAAACTGCTTTTTACCAGGATCAAGACTTCCAGAAGGATCACCTAAAACAACTAATTCACTGTCTAGAGAAATTTTTGATTCTTCTATATGTTTCTCCATATCTGGACTTACTACTTGAGTTAAACTGTGAAAATCCTCCGAAGAGGAATCTCTTGATTTTTCTAAACTCAGAACTTCCAAATTAGGAAGTGTATTGAGCCCATATCTATGAACCCATTGTGTACGTAGAACGTCTAACAATTTCCCCTCACCTTGATTTAATGCCTTCAACATGTGTTTCTGAAGTTCAACCTTACGGAAAGATGAACAGCAATCGGGAATAGAAATTTCAATCACGGTATTAGGAAAGTTTGCGGTTTAGGAGTGGACGAATCAAAAGAGATAATCCAATCGTGAGAACTACCAAAACACTTAAACAACCAAATCCACTTACATCCCCATATGGTGCATGAAACAAAGGCATGTCAAGGGCAACAGGGCCACAATAAGCAGCTCGAATGGGCTCTATTGCAAAAGTAAGAGGATTAAGCGCCGCTAGCCAACCCAGCCAAGGTGGCATAAAAGACATTGGTGCTAATGCGGTGCTTGCAAAGAGTAGAGGTAAGTTAATTACAAAAATTACTGCGATCAATTCAATATGGCCTGGCAAGGCAAAAGCCAAAGCCAAGCTCAATGCAGTGACTGAAAATACTAATAAGATCAATGTTATTAGTACAAGTAAAAGACCTCCGCCACCTGGCCATCCATAACCAAGGAATGATGCAGTCCCCATAATTGCAAGACTCTGCAAAAAGCTCAAAGCAGTGATATAAATCACAGAGGCAAAAACTATCGAATTGCGACTGCAAAGAGGGGCTACAAGAAGACGGTTAAGGAAACCAAATTCACGGTCAAACATGACTGGTAAACCTGCATTAAGAGCACCACTAAACGCAGTAAAAACAATCACTCCGGCCCCAAGGAACCTCCCATAGCTCCCCCCCCCCTGGTAAAAGTCCTTCTGGGGCCTTAGAGAACAAAGCTCCAAACAAAATCAACCAAATCAATGGTTGTAGTATTCCTGCGACAAGAGTTGACGGCCTCCTTACAAGCTGAATAAATAATCTTCGTGTAAGAGCAAAAGTCTCCTGAAAGAAATCAGCCAATTTACCTTGACCAGAAACATCATTAGAATCAGTTACAAATGAAGTATTCATAAAGAGAATGAGGAAAGAAAAGAAGTCATCTTGGAATAATGAGAAGAAAAATCAAATAGACAATATTCTTATCTCATGGATTTCTTCATTTCAAGTTTTTTATCTCTTTTGCTCGAAACCTCTAATTCAGCATCCATAAGTGTACGCCCAGTTGCCTGGAGATAAACATCATCTAGGCTTGGGCGACTTTGAGCTATCGAAAAAATATTAAAATTGGCCTTCTCTAATTCTCTTCTCAAATCAGATAGTCTATTATCACTATCTACTATTAAGTTCAAGGAAAATCCTTGTGCTCTATTAACAATAACATTGTGAATACCATCTAAACCAGTCAATAATTTGCGAACTTTTTCAGCTTCAACTTGATTACTAAATTCCCTAACTCTAAGGATCACACGATCTCCACCAAGATCATGCTTCAGTTCCTGAGGTGATCCTTCAGCTATCACCTGTCCATTATCAATAATTGCCATTCGATCAGCCAATGCTTCAACCTCTTCTAGATAATGACTACTAAGGAGAACGGTTGTTCCTTGAGACTTTAATTCCCTAAGAAGTTCCCAAATAACTGATCGACTCTCTATATCTAATCCAACTGTAGGTTCATCTAATACAAGTATTTTTGGCATATGAAGTAATCCTGCCGCTAAATCCAGTCGTCTTCTCATGCCACCAGAATATGTGCCTGAACGACGGTCAATCCAAGAAGACATTTGGAGTCGATCGATAAAGCCTTCAATGCGTCCATCTCTCACAGAAGAGCGAAGATGATAGAGATCACCTTGAAGCTCCAACAATTCTCTTCCTGTAAGGATTTTATCTATTGCGACTTCCTGAGCGACATAACCCAAGGCTCGTCTAACAGAGCGTGACTGGGTTAATGCATCAAAACCTCCAACTTTAACGTCTCCAGAATCAGGAGCCAAAAGAGTGGTAATTATCCTTAGAGTAGTTGTCTTTCCTGCACCATTGGGTCCAAGCAAACCATACAAGCAACTATGTGGAACATTTAAAGTCAAGCCTTTTAAAGCCTCAACAGTTCCATAAGTCTTCTTTAGTTCATGAAGTTGAATTGCCTGCATCAAACCCCCTCCTTGATAATCATGAAATGACTCGAAGCCTGAACTGCTCTATTACAAAAGGCAAGAACCATTAAATTAATCTTATTTAGCTGAATTGGAATCCGATAGCCATCTGCTGAATCAAGAGGAAACCTTGATGGTCAAACTCAGCTGCTATAGGCATGCGACTAATTACTAGCAAAAGACAAATCCCAAACATATAAAAAATTGACCATCGAAAGAGGCCTTTTGCAAAGGAAAGGTTTTGAGGCTCTAATTTTAATCTTCTCATCATTTGTACTAAACGGGCATTAAAAGGAAGAAGAAGTAAGCCATATAACAAACCACCTTCGGGAAGAGCTAGGATTCCAAAACCACTAAGCGCAACTGTTGCCCATCCATAGCGAGAAATAGAATTTACAGTATAAATTGGCCCTTTTACTACAGGAAGCATAGGAATACCTACCGACTGATAGTCATCCTTTAATAAAAGAGCTAACGCCCAGAAATGAGCAGGAGTCCATACCATCACAAGAGCAAATAGCCACCATCCACCT
Organism: Prochlorococcus sp. AG-363-B04; assembly: GCA_003278465.1. GTDB lineage: Bacteria > Cyanobacteriota > Cyanobacteriia > PCC-6307 > Cyanobiaceae > AG-363-B04. The sequence continues at coordinate 61,060 of QCFC01000008.1, read as the reverse complement.
AGCCCAATATGTCCCGTTGCTGCTGATGCCCCAACCAAAGGCGGAATAGCACCTGCCACTCCACCAATGACAATATTCTGAGAAGTGCGAGGTTTCAACAAAACCGTATAGAGCAGCACATAGCTGCAAAGACCAAACAAAGAAAGTCCTGCAGCAAGGCAATTAACTCCACTCACTAAAAGTATTCCGGCCAAAAGTGTGCATGAGATCGCAACAAAAAAAGCATTATTCGCTGATAAACGACCAGAGGGTAAAGCTCTACCACTTGTACGCTTCATTCGACCATCGAGATCTTGCTCCCAAAGGCAATTAAGAACTCCGGCTGCGGCAGAAGCAAGAGCACCCCCAACAAGAGTACAAACCAATCGAGGAGAAGCTAAAGGCCAACCTTCAGAAAGGGCCATCCCGCCAACAGTTGTAGCAAGCAACAAAGGAATCAACCTAGGCTTTGCTACCTCCAACCAAGGTGGAAGCTTAAGTGCTTTGCGAGAAGGAACAATTTGCTCCCTAGTAAGTGGGCTATTGAATATCTCAGGTGTTGAACTAACCATGACAAGGCTCCAAAGTAGAGGATTTATCCCTTAAAGAGATTTCTAAATTCTCAGCTTCTGGTCTTCGGAAAATCAGAGCTGAAAGCAATGCAATAAGTAAAGCTGCTACCAACTGATGGGCAACAGTTAAGACAGGTTGAGTCAAGTCAAGATTCAAAGCAACCAATCCAAGAATTATCTGAATAATTACCAGGCCTAACAAAGACACAAGATATGGCCATTGACGGCGAGGCCAGCCACCTGCGAAGAGAGAGACAGCAACAAAGGACAGTACACAAAATGTGACTAATACAGCTGTCATCCGATGCAAGTCCAACCATTCACAACTTCGCAGCTGATCCAAGCATTGCCTTGTCGCCCAAGTTGAGGCCATACGCCCACCAAACAAACACTGAATTAACACCGCAATTAAAGAACCAGCCCCCAAGAATCTCCACCAAATTGGCGCCGATTTACTTTCCAAAGAAAGTAAAGACTGGGTTAAACCACTCATACCTGCAACAAGGGTTAGCGCTATTGCCAAATGAGCAGTAACAATTCCTGACGGCAAGAGATCTATTACAGTCAATGCTCCCAATCCACCCTGCAGAACCGTAAGCAATGCAAAAAAAGAACATCCAAAAGGAAGCCATCGAGGCAATTTAGATCTCCAAAGCAAAACTAAAATTAATTGAATGGCCAATGCTAGGGAAACCAAAAATGCATCCAACCTGTGAAACCATTCAAGAAAAACTCGAACATTCATTTGCTTGCCAGGGAATAAAGACCCATAACAAAGAGGCCAGTCTGGGCAAGCAAGACCTGCTTCCATAACTCGAGTTGCACCACCAATAACAACCAAGGCAATTAAAGCCACAACAATGTGTGCAGACAATTGAGCCAGGCGCCAACGAAGTGGTTCTAAGGGAGGGGAAGTCAAAGAGTTGTGAGTCTCAATAACTCAAAAGTGTTATCTAAAGAAGGTAGCGGTCATTAGAAACGCGTCACGTTGTATGGACGAGTACAACATCATCTCCTTGAGATAAATCATCTATCCCTGACAGAACTCTCACGCAGAAAAAATTAACCTGGCCAAATGCCTTGCAATGATTGACTCAAGAACAATCTTCCCACCAGCTTAATAATCACAGCATATTGAAAGCAAGTCTTCTTCTACATAGCCTAATAAATATCCATGGAGCAATCCTGTGCCGATAAAGTCGGCTCTTTTAACTATTTTGTTAGTCATAGCCCTAATCATGGGAGGGTTATGGATCGGACAGAACGTTAATCTTCTCCCCATTGAAGCTAGTGCCAATGCGCCAGTTTATGACGAGCTATTTCGTGTACTTTTTAGTATTGGAACAATCTTATTCATTGGGATTCTTGGACTTGTCATCTATAGCCTTATTAGATTCCGTCGAAAGCCAGGCCAACTAAGTGATGGAATTGCACTAGAAGGCAACCTACCTCTTGAAATATTTTGGACAGCGGTACCCGCAGTTGTTGTGTTATTTATAGGAATTTATAGCTACGACATTTATGACCGGATGGGTGGCATGACGCCTCTAGCTCATGGAGATATGCATACACATAATTCGGCAACAACAGAATCAAAAATTTGGGGTGGAATAGGAAATGCTTCAGAAAAAACTGGCTATGAAAGTTCAATAGCTTCTTTACCTATAGAGGTCACAGCCATGCAGTTTGCATTCCTATTTCATTATCCAGAAGGAGACATTATTTCTGGTGAACTACATGTCCCTGTAGGTAGACCTGTAAGCATGCGAATGGAATCAAACGATGTTATTCATGCATTCTGGGTACCCGAATTTCGTCTGAAACAGGATGTCATTCCTGGACAGCCAACCATTCTCAACTTCACACCAACTAAACCTGGCCGATATCCAGTCATTTGCGCAGAACTTTGCGGCCCCTACCATGGAGGAATGAGATCAACAGTAGTTGTAGAAGATCCAAATGAATATCAAACCTGGTTCAACAAAAATGCAAAAGATGAGACTTTAAAAACATGAGCTTTTCAAACCTTTCTCTAGAAAAGCAATCATACAAACTTCAACCTTCAGGGTGGTTGCGCTATTTAAGTTTTAGCTTGGATCACAAAGTAATTGGACTTCAATATTTAATTTGTGGATTTATTTTTTACTTAATAGGAGGGGCTCTCGCTAGTGCGATCAGAATAGAACTAACAAGTCCCATCTCAGACTTCATGCCGAGAGAGGTTTATAACCAAGTCCTAACTCTTCATGGCACTGTGATGATTTTCCTCTGGATAGTGCCAGTGGTTAATGGGGCTTTCGGGAATTATCTAATTCCTTTCTACGTTGGCGCTAGAGATATGGCTTTCCCAAGATTAAATGCTGTTGCCTTCTGGCTAATTCCCCCAGCCGGATTAATGCTTATAAGTAGTTACTTCATAACAGGTGCAGCTGAATCCGGCTGGACTGCTTACCCACCACTAAGTATTACCACGCCTGCTGCAGGCCAAATAATCTGGATACTAAGCGTGCTACTGCTAGGGGGAAGCTCAATATTTGGTGGGATCAATTTCATCGCGACAATCCTTAAGTTGCGTCGACCAGGGCTAAAGCTTATGCAATTGCCTATGTATTGCTGGGCAATGCTTGGAACCAGCATCCTTGTCGTCCTATCAACTCCAGTACTAGCTGGAACGCTCATCCTTTTAAGTTTTGACATTATTGCTAACACAGGATTCTTCAATCCAGCGCTAGGTGGAAACGTAATTGTCTACCAACATTTGTTTTGGTTCTATTCGCATCCAGCTGTATACATTATGGTTTTGCCTGCTTTTGGTCTGGTAAGCGAAATTCTGCCCATTCACTGCCGGAAGCCTTTGTTTGGATATTCAACAATGGTCTATTCCATCATGGCAATCGTTGTTCTAGGACTTGTCGTATGGGCACATCACATGTTTACCAGTGGCACACCTCCATGGATGCGTCTATTCTTCACTATTGCCACCTCATTCATTGCAGTACCAACTGGTATTAAATTCTTCAATTGGGTGGCCACTCTATGGGGTGGAAAAATCTCTCTTAATAGTGCTGTCCTATTCTCTTGTGGATTCATAGTCAACTTTGTCTTAGGTGGAATTACTGGAGTAGCACTAGCTCAAGTACCATTTGATATCCATGTTCACGATACCTACTTCGTAGTCGCCCATTTTCATTACATTGTCTATGGGGGATCAGTTTTCGTTATCTTTTCTGCAATTTATCATTGGTATCCAAAATTTACTGGGCGCCTAATGAATGAAAATCTTGGCCGAATTCACTTCCTATTAACTTTTATTGGCTTCAATCTTTGTTTTGCTCCGCAGCACTGGCTAGGACTCAACGGTATGCCTAGAAGAGTTGCCGAATATGATCCTCAATTTGCTTTTGTCAATCAATTAAGTAGTGCAGGGGCTTTGTTAATGGCAGTAAGTACTTTACCTTTTCTCTGGAATGCTATAAGAAGTCTATTCAACGGGCAAATTGCTGGTGATAATCCATGGAATGGACTCACTCCAGAATGGTTAACAAGCTCGCCGCCTCCAGTCGAGAACTGGATTGGTCCAGCACCACTAGTAAAGGAACCATACGCATATGGAGTTAATAAAAAAAATCAAAATCTAGATCTAAATGAGAGTAATGAATCTACCTCCCCAAATCAATGACAACTATTGCACCAAATGACAAAAAAATAGATGAGGAAATCAGCTCGGAAGCAGAAGATCATCAAGATCATCGTTTGTTTGGACTTCTAGCATTTCTAGTTGCTGATGGGATGACATTTGCAGGTTTCTTTGCTGCCTATCTCACCTTTAAGGCAGTAAATCCTCTGCCTAGTGATGCTTTATATGAGTTGGAATTACCGCTACCAACTCTTAACACTGTTTTACTACTGGTCAGCAGTGCAACCTTCCACAGAGCAGGTCAAGCACTTCGACGAAACGAATCAAAATCTTGTCAAAATTGGTTAATCACAACTGCAATCCTTGGCTTAGCATTCCTCGCTAGCCAAATGTTTGAGTATTTCACTCTCCCATTTGGGCTAACTGACAATTTATATGCAAGTACCTTTTATGCCCTTACTGGCTTCCATGGACTACATGTCACGTTAGGGACTCTTATGATCTTGATTGTTTGGTGGCAAGCCCGCTCTCCTGGAGGGAGAATTACCAGTCAGAACCTCTTTCCGCTTGAGGCAACTGAGCTCTATTGGCATTTCGTTGACGGCATTTGGGTGATTCTTTTCATCATCCTCTATCTGCTCTAATCCACAAAAAATTCATTTTCTTAGGCAAAGGTTTAAACAATCCCTTGCCAACTTCAAATACCCAGGCAGAATTAGAACAATTAAAGCTGGCGAAATGCTGGTCGGAAAAGAACTACTTGACAAAGCAAGGTCACTCAGCAATCGTCCCGAGGATGAAATTGCTAGAGGCTGCGGATATGTCGGTCCTAGTGGCCGTGTGTTGCGCAAAAGCTTCTACAGGGCTCTTGTAGAAGCCAAAGGCTATAAACTTCGCTCATCAGGGCGAACAGGCCGAGCTACTCGAGGGCGCCAGGCCGAATTCCGTACCAAAGTTCATGGGAACGGAAATCTGCTTATTGGTCATGCATATACCCGAAGGCTTGGTCTAGAACCAGGTCAAGAGTTCCGAATTGAAATTCGTCGAGATTCAAAGGCTATTTGGCTACATCCACTCGAGAAGAAAAATACTTAAAGCCAAAGGGGAATAGGTCACTGAAGTTTGCAAAAACTCAATCAGGTTCAGGTTTTCCTTGACTTGCTTGATCTGAAACTTATTTCTGGATCTCAAAAGAAATAACCCATGGGTTATTAGTTGTGTTGCACAACTAATAAAAGTAAGTATTAGCTAGATAATTTATAGTTAAATTTCACTCCCATCCATTGCTGGCTAACCATTCTTTAGTTAACTCATCGGAAATGTTAGGAGATTTTTTCAACGAAGAAGATTTTCCCAACAACAAACTTTCAGTATATTTCATAAACAAATCAGCTTCAAGATTTACCAGATCTCTAGTTTGCAAATCATAGAGAGATGTGTTCCTCCAAGTGTGAGGTATTACTGAAATCCAAAATCTATCGCCTATCTCAGTACAACCAGCAACTGTAAGACTGATTCCATTAAGACAAATGCTTGCTTTTTCACATATATAACGACCAAAAACTTGATCCTTCCAAAGGACTTCCAAACTCCAAGACTGAGGTAATTGCTGAATAGATGCAATTTCCCCAAGGCCATCAACATGTCCACTAACCAAGTGTCCGCCTAGCCTGTCAGAGAAACGAAGAGCAGGCTCAAGATTTACTATTCCTCCCCTATCAGCCTTGCTTCCAAGTGTTGTTCGGCTGAGAGTCTCTTCACTTACATCTGCAAGGAATCCGTCTGAAAGAACCTTTTCCACCGTTAAGCAAACTCCATCTACAGCAATACTGTCTCCCAGGCTCAATGGAGAGAAAGGATCGCAACCTCTAACTACTAATTGAGAGGAATGTCGCTTCACACTCCCAACTGCCTGTATTAAACCTGTGAACATGATTCTCTCCCTAAATCAACGCTTATAGCCATAATCAAATTAAGAGAGCAGTAAAAGCATGGTCGAGATGAGTGTCGCTGGACTAGCTATCGACATGTCCAACCGTAACCCCATAGTCTTACTAAGAGACCCTGCCGGAAGAAGACAAGTTCCGATATGGGTAGACCATGCACAAGCTCACAATATTCTCTCTGGCATTCAAAGCAATCTTCCGATTCAACCTTCATGTCATGACTTAATGATCACCCTTATGAAGGCAGGTAGACTTGACTTGGAAAAGATTATTATTCACTCTATTGAAAAAGATACTTTCAAAGCAATACTAAAAATCAACATCAAGAGGGAAGTCAAAGAATCTTCAGAAGGAAAAGAGATTTCTATTCTCGAAATAGATGCACGCCCAAGTGATGCAATAGCACTTGCAGTGCGTACAAAATGTAGCATCTGGATGCTAGAGAAAGTTGTTGCAGAAGCCTCAATCCCCGTCGATGCAGAAGCAGATGAAGAAGACAAAGTCGAATTTCACCGTTTTATTGAAAATGTAAGCCCAGCAGCACTAGTAAAACATTTAAAAAATCAAATACATAAGCCTAATCAAGATCCCGGATTAACGGATGAAAAAAACGGTCCTCAACAATGAAAAAAATTCGCCGTCCTTTTGGAAAAAAGTCAAAAGTAAGTTTATTTACATTGGGGACAATGAGAGCTATTAATTCATCAGAGCAGATGTTTAATATATTGAAAATGGCTCTTTTAATAGGTATCAATCACATAGAGACATCACCCGCTTATGGCCCTGCAGAAACATTCCTTGGAGAAGCTATTAAACGTCTTAAAGAAGAAGGAATGCAACCAATAAATGATTGGATTATTACCAGCAAAATTCTCCCTTGTATTGACATCTTAGAAGGTAAAAATCAACTTAAAGGTCTCTTAAACCGTCTAGGGATTAAGAAGCTAGACAACCTTGCAATTCATGGAATTAATTTACCGAAGCATCTTGAATGGATTCTCCAGGGAGAAGGGTTTGAACTAATAAGATGGGCAAAAGAAGAAAATTTAATTAATCAAGTTGGCTTTAGCAGTCATGGATCTATAAAACTAATTAAAGAAGCAATTACTTGCAATTTCTTTGATTTCTGCAGCTTGCATCTGCACCTTCTTGATCCACTGAGGATACCACTAGCAAATTTAGCTTTAGCTTCTGACATGGGAGTCATGGCAATCTCACCAGCAGACAAAGGTGGACATTTACACAACCCTAGCCCTACTTTAATCCAAGATTGTCTACCAATAGAGCCATTGGAACTTGCCTACCGCTACCTAATAGCGAATGGTATTAGTACTCTTACGGTAGGGGCATCAAAACCTGAAGACTTGAAGCTTGCTAAAAAACTAATAAATGCAAATTGGCCTTTGAAAAAGAATGAAGAACAAGCTATTAAAAATCTTCAAGATAACCGTGCAGAAAGGCTTGAAGGAACTCTTTGTAATCAATGTCAAAAATGTCTGCCTTGTCCCAATGAAGTACCAATTAGCGGGATTTTAAGATTAAGAAATCTTGATATCGGGCACAGTCTCTCCACGTTTGCGAAAGAAAGGTACAACCTTATTGGGAAGGCAGGTCACTGGTGGGAACAAGTAAATGCAAGCGCCTGTGAAAATTGCAATGATTGCATTCCACGCTGTCCATATAATCTAAATATTCCTTATTTACTTAAAGATACTCATAAACGTTTGGCAGCAGCTCCTCAGAGACGATTATGGGGCTGATGCGTTCCACTGGTACTCCATCTCATTCCTTTGCTCAAAAGTAAGCAGTGGTAAAGACCAACAAAGTGACCAAGTTGACTTGGGAACGAAAACTAAAGGATGATATATCTCAGGAACAAATCGTTGAGAGCTTACAAATTCTGATTGGCGCAAAGTAGGCAGCCAACCATTAGCAAGTAGTTTACCTAGAATATTCTCATCCCAAGCCTTCATAATCCAATTTTCAGGGAAAGCCTCCCTTGAAGTAGCCGAGTGAACCAGGCAAGTCCAATGTAATGGAGCCCCACTCTTAGGTAAAGCAATACTCAATCGAGGATCTCTACTTAGAGTTGATAAACAACGGTTTAACGGTAACACTGCCACACGTGCTTCACCATTAACAACCCAATTCAGAGCATTGCGATCATCATAAGTAAGAGCATTCGATCTCAGTCTTTTCAGATCTTCTTTACTCCCTATTCGGTCAGAGATAGACATCACCAATCGAGGGCTTCTAGGAAGCACTAATTGTTTCTTCAAGGATGGGTCTAATAAGACCGACCAACTTTCAGATGCATCTTCTAGCCAATGTTCACCCTTACGAAATAACAATACCCAAGGGCTTACAAAAACCGGAAAAACTCTTAGTGCAAGATCATTACCAAGTCCTGACAAAAATGTTTGAGTCTGATCATCCAGATACTTTCTATTCTTCAGAAAATCTATTGGCCTAAGAAGCCCTAAAGGTAAAGAACTAAGCCAACCATCACTTAAAGCAACAAGATCATTCCCTTCACGTAAAATGCTAGGGAAAGGATTCACCAGTGAAGAAGATTTAATTGCTTGATATTTCCAAGGAGATGGGAGCTGTTTAAGCCATTGCTTAGGCAATGTCTCTGAAGTTGAGCTTAAGGTTGGAGATTGACTTACAGAACTACACCCAACCAAACCACTTATTCCAGCAAACAAAGCTAAGTTTAAAAGCTCTCTTCTCGTAAGAAAATTCTTAGGCATAATTCAAATCCTAATCAATCAATAGATTTTTCACTAAAAGTTCCTTCTAATTTTTCAATCGCCGAATCACAGGCATCTACTAACTGATTGCAAGAGATACCATTTACCTGTGCTAATAGTGCTAAAGCACCTGCTCCAACACCCTCTTTGACATAGCCACGCTCATAATCTCTTAACTCCTTATGAGTACTTGTATGAAATCTAAGTCCTGTAGATAAGCCAAGCAGGTTGACTCCAAAATATTCTCCAACCCGATCTAAAAGAAGTTCAAGGTTACCTACTTTCTTCAAAGAAGAACTATTCTCTGTTGCAAGCCAAGCTGTAGTACCAACAACCACTCGACTAACTAAATCTCTTCTTTGTTCAGCATTTAAATCCCAAAGTGCCATAGCCAAAACGGCCACCATTTGGCTACCACCAGCCATTACAACTTGTTGACCAGATTGTCTTGCCCCCAGCAATAATCCAACTGCTACTGGCTGAAACGGATCACCAATTGCCGCAAGTAACTGATAAGGGGAAATTCGACCCTGAAAGTTAGCGGACTTAAGTCCGCGACCGACCACGATCGTTTTCAAGTCTCTAGGAGGTTCTACAGAACTTCCACTAATCAAATCAGAAACTGATAAACCAAGCCCTGTTAAAACTGCCTGCGCTGTCGTTGTTCCTCCAGGAACACATTCTGCAAGCACTAATGGCCGACTAAGTTTTCGCCCAATAGAAAAACCTCGATCCCAAAGAGATCGCACACGCTCTTGATCCATGGCCTTCCCAGTGCTAACACAATTAGCTGGCCCATGAACAAGAGGTTCAAGGCGTAAATGAGGAAACTCTGGCAAGCAAGGCAATCCCACTGACACCACAATGGGATCAACTCCAATAAACCTCGAGGAAACATAACTGATCAAGGCAGGAGAAACCCCACCATCAAGAGGAGGCAATGCAAACTTCCTATGACTACCCGGCCCATTAAGAAGTAACTCGGCATCAGCAACTGCAGTGAATTTTCGTGAGGCTGATGTTGCACCGGCTGCTGAAATACCTTCTAACTCTGCAGTACGAGACCCTGCAAGTATCAATACAAAAGAAAAGTCATTTTTAACATTGCTCCAAAAAGAAAGCCATTGCTTTACAAAAGATCGAGAGGCACCCCTTCCAAAGGCAATACAACCAGGGGGTAATTTTGATTGTGAAGCAATATTCTTCAACTCAAAGAGGATCAAAAACCACAAGACTATGCAATAAATTTGGAGGTTCAGGTATAGCTGCTTTTAATCTAGGGAAAATCCAAAAAGCCAAAGCATGCAGGGCCATTACATATATTGCCTCTTGCACAATCACAAGCGCTAATGCTAGTAACTGCACTTGTGTTAAGTCAGGTGAAAAAGGTAAGTTCAGCAAATCAACTAATCGATCAAGAAACGTAGAACCAGCACGAGTAATTATTACCCAAAGATTTTCACCTACTAACAAAGACAAGACAGAAACTCTCACAAGAAAACCAACAGAACCAACAAAAATTCCGACAGGCCAACTAATCCACCAACTCAACAAACGCTGCCAACTCCAACCCAACCAAAGAGAAAGCAATCCATAAGGAAATAAAACCAAAGGCCCCCTCACAGGCCCCATCAAGGCTACTAAAAGCAACAATGACAGAAGCAGACCTTCAAAACCAGCTGAAGACCCTCGTCGCAAATGCAGCAGAATTAATGGCAATGGTAAGGCCAATCGAAAAAAAGCCCCCCCCACTGGTAAGTAATACAAAGCTATCCATATAAGAGCTGTGGAGGATGCCAGGTATGAAGTCTCCATCATTGTCACAGCCCTTCGTCTACTCATAGGAGCTAAAGGCTGATCCCTTGATCGTAAATGTGATTTCACAAAACGCATCAAGATCTTCCTCTTCTTTCTCTAGAGGAATTCTTATAAGAATCTGTATCATTAACTCTCTCAATCATCTCCACTTCAAAACGAACACCAGCTCTTCTTAAAGCATTTGTAACAACCTCTGCCGGCGCAGAAGGGTCTGCCTTAGTGACTTTTATTATGATTCTGTAAGGCTGAGGGTTAAGAAGAATTTTTCTACTGATTTTCTCTTCTCTAGAGTTCAACTCAATTGAATCATTCTTCGAAATACTCTGTTTTCTTTTCTTGTTAGAAACTGTTTCCAATTCCGATTTCTTAGCAGGTAATTCATCAGAAGAGAGTTTAGATCTTGACAAAACCTGTTCAGAGGGTTCATTGAAACTATTGGCAAGTTGTTGCCCAAACTCAGATTTCGCACAGGATTGCAATGATATAAAAAGAATAGGAATGCAAATAGACTTGCAACCTAAATAACTGAAAAATCTACATTTCCGAGATTCCATCATGGGAATCAATTTTCCCCAGGCTTAATAATCCTTACTGCACTAGCACGCAAACGACCCGTCTTTGTTGTTGCAGGTGTTTTACGGACAGAAGGATCAGTTAACTTCTTGGAACTACTTTTTGTCTTCTTTTTGGTAGAAGACTTAGCACGAGTAGTCTTTTTCTTTTTCTTAGCTCCTTCTTTTGCCTTTAAAAGTTCAACTGCTTCAGCCAATGTGATTTCTTCTGCACTCTTACCTTCAGGCAAAGATGCATTGACCTTACCTTGTTTGACATAAAGACCATAAGGACCATCGTAAACATGAATCATTTGATCACTACCATCTGGAACACCCAACTCCTTCAAAGCTGTTCGCCCACCGCGTCCTCTCTTCGGCATAGCTAATAATTCCAGCGCTCTAGTAATCCCCACTAACAACACGTCATCTTCTCCTTTTAAAGATCGATAATCCTTATCACCTTTTCCTTTGTCCCAAACAACATAAGGACCAAAACGACCCAGGCCAGCCTGGATGCGGCCTCCTTCAGGGTGATCTCCTAACAACCGAGGAAGCCGAAGCAGGCCTAAAGCATCCTCAAGACTAACTTCTTCAGGCTTGACTCCTTTTGGCAAAGAAGCTCTCTTAGGTTTTGGTACTTCTTCACTAACCTGACCTCTTTGGACATAAGGGCCATACTGTCCAAACAAAAGATATATCTGCTCCCCCGTTTCAGGATCTTCACCCAAGGACTCTGGACCTTCTGCCTTCTGCTTGATTAGTAACTCTGCTTTTTCTTCGTCAAGATCCGCAGGAGTTATTTCATTTGGAAGTGTCGCCTTTATCAGCTCTTCTTCTCCATCATCACCTTTGCGGCTCGATTCCAGATAAGCACCAAACCTACCTATACGAACTACGCAAGGTAGGCCTTCCAAATCAATCGTCCTAGAAGAACCAGGATCAATATCACCTTCTCTTTGCTGAACCTGATTTTCTAATCCATCATTTCCCTTATAAAATTTTTCCAAATAGGGGAGCCATTTAACTTTTCCAGTAGAAATTTCATCAAGTGTTGATTCCATTCTGGCAGTGAAGCTTGTGTCAACCAGATCTGGAAAATTCTCTTCAAGGAGAGCTGTCACAGCAAAAGCAGTAAAACTAGGAATTAGAGAATTATTCTGAAGTGACGCATAGCCTCGATCACTAATCGTGCCAATAATGCTTGCGTAAGTAGATGGTCGTCCAATCCCTTCTTTCTCAAGAATTTTTACAAGAGAAGCCTCGCTATATCGAGCAGGAGGTTGAGTCTGATGTCCTAGTGCCTCTACCTCTTTCTGCCTAGGATTATCACCTTTCTTAAGTTCTGGCAACAAAACCTCCTGGCCTTCTAGCGCAAGTTCTGGATCATCACTCCCTTCAACATAAGCACGGAAAAATCCAGGAAAATCTATTCTTTTTCCAGTCGCACGAAAAACTGCATCTGAAACGGACAAGTCAATAGAAAGCATGGTCAATTTTGCTTCAGCCATCTGACTTGCCACTGTGCGTTTCCAAACAAGCTCATAAAGAGCTAAATCACGACCTTCTAAAGCAGTTTCAATAGGGGTACGAAAACTCTCTCCGGCAGGTCTAATAGCCTCATGTGCTTCCTGAGCATTTCGAGATTTATTGGTAAATTGCCTTACAGTTTTGCTCAGGTATTCTGATCCATATCGAGACTCAACACAACTTCGAGCCGCACGGATAGCTTGATCAGATAAATGAACCGAATCGGTTCTCATATAGGTAATAAAACCTCGCTCATAAAGACCTTGAGCACATCGCATAGTTTCCCTAGCTGAAAGCCTGAGCTTTCGATTCGCCTCCTGCTGAAGCGTGCTTGTCGTAAAAGGAGAGACAGGTTTCCTGACTGTTGGCTTCTCTTCAACAGATTCAACAACCCATGGGGCCGAGCGAACTTTCTCGGCAAGACTTAACGCCTCTTGTTCACTCAAAAGTCGGACTTTTGAGCCTTCTTTTATTTGACCAGTACTCTCATCAAAATCATTTCCATTAGCAATTTTCTGGCCAAGAAAATTAATCAGCTTGGCAGTAAAGCTATTACCACTTAGATCAAGCGTGGCCTTGAGATCCCAATACGTTCCTTTTCGGAAAGCCCTACGAGCCCTTTCTCTCTGAACTAGTAAACGAACTGCAACCGATTGAACTCTCCCAGCAGAAAGTCCCCATGCAACTTTCTTCCATAAAAGAGGAGACAATGTATATCCAACTAATCGATCGAGTATCCGTCTGGTCTCTTGCGCATGGACCAACTCCATATCAAGGTCTCTAGTCTTTTCAAGTGCCTTAGCTATAGCTTCTTTCGTGATTTCATGAAAAACCATCCTTTTTACAGGAATTTTTGGAGCAAGCAATTGCAACAAATGCCAACTAATACTTTCTCCTTCTCTGTCTTCATCAGTGGCCAGAAGTAACTGGTCAGCCTCTTTTAAAGCTTCTTTTAAAGACTTAACTATTTTCTTCTTGTCCTTAGGGACAACATAAAGAGGTTCAAAATCAGCCGTGGTATTTACCCCAAGGTTGGCCCACTTCTGACCTTTCTTTGCGGCAGGAATCTCACTAGCACTATTTGGGAGATCCCTGACATGACCCATTGAAGCCTCCACTTGGAAGGCCTTAGGCAAGAACCCACGAATAGTTCGCGCTTTAGTTGGGCTCTCGACGATGACTAATGTTTTCGCCACAGGCGAGTATGTAACCATCTCCCTCTCTATCGCACTGACCCTCTTCCTGCATAGATTCAAGTTTAAAAACAACTATCTGACTAGTGTGGCAGTTACAGTCTTCAAAGCTGGTTTGATCAGAATTCGCTATGCCAGAAATGGGTGCATTACTTCTCCTCACCCAAAGCATTACAGCTCCTGAAGAGCTGCTTAATCTTTCACTTAATGCTGGCTCAATCGCCCCAGAAGGCTTTGTATTACTAGCAATGCTAGGGACATTAATTGTTGACCTGGCAGGAGAGCGTGCTGCAGCAAAATGGGTCCCAATTATTTCTTATTTAGGTCTTGGATCAGCCCTCTTAACACTTGCAATTCAATGGAATGGCCCAATTGAGCCAGCTTTCCTAGGAGCCTTCCTATCTGACAATCTTTCGATTTCTTTTCGGATTGTAATAGCTCTTTCCACTCTGATTTCATTACTAATCAGCTGGCGCTATGCCAAGCAAAGCGGAAGTCCCACTGGTGAATATGCTGCGATCCTGCTTGCCGCCACGCTTGGCGCAATGCTGCTATGCGGATCAACAGATCTTGTAAGTGTTTTCGTTTCTCTAGAAACACTTTCTGTAGCAAGTTATCTCCTCTCCGGCTACATGAAACAAGATGCCAGAAGCTCGGAAGCCGCTCTGAAATATCTTCTAGTTGGTTCAGCCGCTGCAGCCGTATTCCTTTATGGAGCATCACTTCTTTATGGGATCAGTGGCAGCACAAACCTTGAACAAATAGGAATTGCATTAATTTCTAGCCCTTCACCAATCTCAGCGTTAGCTCTTGTTTTTGTACTATCCACAGTTGCGTTCAAGATTGCGGCAGTCCCCTTTCATCAATGGACTCCAGATGTTTACGAAGGGTCTCCAACCCCTGTAGTCGCATTTCTCTCAGTTGGATCTAAAGCAGCAGGCTTTGCTCTCGCTCTGAGATTGCTAGTTGGTTGTTTCGGAGCTTTCGATCAGCAATGGAAGCTTCTCTTTACTGTTTTGGCAGTTTTAAGCATGTCTTTGGGCAATGTCGTCGCACTAGCTCAAACATCAATGAAAAGGATGTTGGCCTATAGCTCAATTGGCCAAGCTGGTTTCATAATGATAGGTCTAGTTTGTGGAACAGAAGATGGCTTCGCTGCAATGGTTCTATATTTAGCAGCCTATCTTTTCATGAATCTAGGTGCATTCGCATGCATAATTTTATTTTCCATACGAACTGGAAGTGACAAAATATCTGACTATGCAGGGCTTTATCAAAAAGACCCTCTAATAACTCTAGGTCTAAGTCTTTGCCTGTTATCACTGGGCGGGATACCTCCTATGATTGGCTTCTTTGGAAAGATATATCTTTTCTTTGCAGGCTGGGCAGATCAACAATATTTACTTGTAATCGTAGGTCTTGTTACCTCAGTAATTTCAATATATTACTACATTTCAGTAATAAAAATGATGGTAGTCAAAGAACCTCAAGAGGCTTCTGAAATAGTCAAAGCATATCCTTCGATTCAGTGGGGTAGTTCGGGATTAAGACCTCTTAGAGTGGCCCTAGTTACTTGTGTAGCAATTACTGCAATAGGTGGAGTGCTATCGAATCCACTCTTTCAATGGGCTAATAATGCTGTGTCAGAGACACCACTGCTACAAGAAGCAATTGCAATAAACCAACAAACTCCCGCTCCTCTTGGATAATTCAATAAAAGAAAAAGCAACCAAGGAGGTTGCTTCACTCATCAATGTCAGCAAGCTTTACGGTCAAGGGGAGGCCAAAGTAAAGGCACTTGATAAGTTAAATCTAATAGTTAACAAAGGGGATTATCTGGCTGTAATGGGAGCAAGTGGCTCCGGCAAAAGTACTGCCATGAATATTCTTGGATGCCTTGATCGTCCTACTACTGGAAGTTATCAATTAAATGGTTTGGCAGTTGAAGATCTGGATGACGATTCCCTCGCTGACCTACGAAATCAAGAACTAGGATTTGTCTTTCAACAATTTCACCTTCTTCCGCAAGCAACAGCAATAGAAAATGTAATGCTTCCAATGATTTATGCAGGAATATCTTCTTCAGACCGCCAAGAACGAGCTGAGCATGCATTAGAAAAAGTTGGACTTAAAGAAAGAATGGTTAATAGACCAAATCAACTGTCTGGAGGGCAACAACAGCGAGTAGCCATTGCTCGGGCAATTATCAATCAACCTGCCTTGCTTCTTGCAGACGAACCCACAGGAGCATTAGACTCAAGAACAACAGAAGATGTCCTTAATCTATTTGACAATCTTCATCATCAAGGCATAACTATTGTCCTTGTGACACATGAAGATGATGTGGCAATTAGAGCGAAACAAATTGTCCGATTTAAGGATGGGAAAATCATTGATATCAAAGGAAAACCACAATCAACTAAATAAAAAAATCAATTCCATCTTCTCAAAATTTGCTCTTTTGATCCATTCTGAAGATTAAGAGCCCCATCTTTAGTTATTCCAACAATCTTCCACAAATCATCCGTCTTGGAATCCCTCAACTCAGTCTTCCATAGCCTTCTTTGTGTTTCCGCACAAACCCACTCCGGATCATTTGATAGTGATATAGCTCTATTCAATGCCCAAAGGACTTCTACAGTCCAATCAACTGGGCGAGTCTGCCCAGGAAGAAGTAGCTCTAATAAAGCAATCCCTTCTTGAGGGACTCTATTGCATACATTCAATCCAAGTCCAATGCGAGCTAAGCGCAATTTATTTCCACGGTGAATCAATCTCGGCAAAAAGCCTGCCAACTTTCGTCCACTTACAAAAAGATCATTGGGCCACTTAATACTGACTTGCACCCCCTTTAATTCAAGTCGTTCTGCCAAAGCAACTGCCACTGTCAAACCCAATAATCCTGAAGATTCTTGATCTCCACTCCAAGGGATTGCGGCACTAATCCAAACACCTCCTTTAGGGGAATGCCATGATCTTCCATGCTGGCCAAAAGCAAACCTCTGCTTGGCCGCCAAAAAAGCACGAGCTGAAGATTCATTCCATGGGTCTTGACTAAGCCATTTAGAAAGACACACTTCTGTGCTGGAGCAGACTGGTTGCCATCGCAACTCCCAAGGCTGCAATCCACTTGCCTCTGTTCGCCATTTGTGCAAAACCTCCCCAGCCCCTTTATAAGAATTAGTGAGACGCATTCCACCAAGAACGTATTCGGCCAATTGCATCCTCTAATATCTCTACAGGATGAACTAGAGCTAGACGTAACCAACCAGATCCACCTGATCCAAAACCAGAACCTGGAGTAAGAGCAACTCCAGTTTTCTCTAACAAATCAGCTGACAGCATCTCATCATCAATATTTTGCTCTCTTGCCCAAGCTGGAATAGGAAGCCAAAGATAAAGAGCCATTGTTGGAATAGGTGCATGCCATCCAAAAAGTTCCAATGCTCTTAAACTTCTATCCCTTCTCTCTCTATAAATATTAAGGCTCTTAATTGGCCATTCATAAGCATGATTAAGCGCTGCAATTGCACCTTGCTGTAAAGCTAAAGACTGATTGAAATCAATTGCTCCTTTAACCTCTCTTAATGCAGAAATCAGTGGCTCTGCCCCAACAGCAAATGCCAACCTAAAACCTCCCAAGCACCAAGCCTTAGAGAACGAAAAAAACTCAATCCCCCATTCTCTCCAGCCATTTGTTCTCAATAATGTTGGAGCTTCTCCTTCTAAAGCAAGATCTACATATGGATTGTCATGCACTACTACAACCTTATGATTCACTCCTCTAAACATTGCCTCATCAAGCCAACTTTGTTCACCAACCTGTGCAGTTGGATTATGTGGAAACCCCATTATCATCAACTTAAGTTGATCCCATTGTGCATCAGTCAAACTATTGAAATCTGGCCTCCAGCCAAAGCCAGGTTTTAAAACCAAATGTTCAATTTTTGCATCTGCAAGAATCATCCCTGCCCTATGAGAAGGGTAAGAGGGATCCATAATTAATCCATAATCTCCAGAATCTAAAACAGTTAATGGGAAGTGAGCAGTACCTTCTTGTGAACCTATAAGAAGCAACACTTCTCGATCAGGATCAACCTTGACTCCAAATCTCCTTTGACACCAG
The DNA here is from genome assembly GCA_003278465.1 of Prochlorococcus sp. AG-363-B04. GTDB lineage: Bacteria > Cyanobacteriota > Cyanobacteriia > PCC-6307 > Cyanobiaceae > AG-363-B04. The sequence continues at coordinate 42,955 of QCFC01000008.1, read as the reverse complement.
CCAACAACTGCTTCTCGAAAAGATCTTGTCGCCCCATGAAGGCAATAAGCAGAGCTTTCAGAAGAAAACAAAGCACGTTCAATCGCAGACAAAGCAACTGGAGGTGGGGGTAGATCCGTAGAACCAAGAGACAGATCAATCAATGGATTGAGATTGGCAATTGACCTCCTAAAGAGATAATCCTGCTTTCGTCTATCGTTTCGGCCAAAAACTCCTACTCCCAAATTTGACAAACGCTTAGAAGGAGTCATAAACAAAACTGAATCTTGGATCTATTTTTTTGAACTCTATAAAAGATTTAAATTCCAAAGATTTAACGCAAAAACGTAATCGCTAGGAATCAAATTAAAATTATATTAGATTAAAGCTTGTCAATAGCTCTTTTCAATTTCTCCAAGTCAGCATCAACCTCTTGAACTTTTACTGACTCAATTGACTTGTCTGAAGAGACTTTTTTATCATTAGAGCTTTGCATTTCTGTAGAAGGGAGCGCAACAACCTCTACTGCACCCTCAAGCTGCGTACGCAACTCATTCAATTCATCATCTATATCATCACCTCCTTCTAAAGCAGCAAACTGACTCTCTAAATCTGCCCCTGCAAGCTCAGCAGCAGCCTGACTAGTTGCTTCAAGAGCCTGAACCTTATCTTCCATTCTTTCAAAAGCAGCCATGGCAGAATTTGTCCCCATACTTCCAACTGCGCTCTGCAACTGTTGTTGTGCTTGTGCTGCCTGGGCACGAGCTTTAAGCATGTCTTTTTTCGTCTTTGCCTCAGCGATTTTCCCTTCAAGAGCAACAAGACTTCTTTTAAGAACATCAACTTGACCTTCCTGCGCCTTTAACTGTGTCACTAGGGCACTAGAGGAATCTTGAAAACTTTTCCGACGAAGAAGAGCTTCCTTAGCTAAGTCTTCTTCACCTTTCTTAAGAGCTAATTCTGCTCGCTCATACCATGTTCCAATCTGTCCCTCAGCCTGTTTTGCCTGACTAGCAAGTCTCTTTTGACTTGCAATAGCCATCGCAACAGCCTGCCGTAACTTAACTAAATCAGTCTGCATATCAGCTACTGACTGATCAAGAATCTTCACTGGATCCTCAGCTTTGCTGACAAGGTCATTGAGATTTGCACGGAGTAATCGACTCAAACGATCAAAAAATCCCATCGCTACAACGAATCAGCCCTATCGGAGGTTAGCGAAATTCCCATAATTCTCCACCTAAGATAATTAAATGACCTTAACTTCAAAACAACTTAACCAGAAGCTCGATCAACTAAAAGAGCAGAGAGATCAACCTATAAGAGTTTTTTCCAAGCTCTCCAACTGCTTAGAAGATCTTCAAGGTAACTGGGAAAAAGATAAAAGCATTGCAACCTTATGGCAAGACTGGCCGCAAATCATTGGCTCACAACTAGGAGAGCACTGCTGGCCAATATCTTTTCAACGAGGGGTCCTAACCATTGGAGCAAGTCACCCTCAATGGAGACAGGCACTTCTCTACAGCCGGCCTGAAATACTTCATTCACTGCGAGCAAACGGACATCAAATTAAAGACATAAGAGTCCAACAACACCATCCAAAAAAATCAAAACCCGCAGAAAATGAATCTATTATTTGGTCAAAGCATCCAAGTCGTGTTGATGTTCATGGAGTAAAAGACTGTCCTAATTGCTCTAGACCTTCTCCCGCCGGAGAGATAATTCTGTGGGGAGAATGTGGTTTTTGCAAAAGAGTTCGTCTTTAAAGAAATAGATAACTAAATCTCAAAAATCTACTCAATCGTATAATCAGATTGAGATCCAACATGAAATATAGCTATCCATGTAAAACTCATCTCTGTTGATTAAAGAGGCCTTCAAAATCTTTCTGGGCGTGGATTATTCCAATCCACCTCGACACCACTTGCCTTGATCTGGCTTGCTCTCTGAGAAAGTATTGTCCTGTCAATTCTCCAAACTTTATAAATCCCAAAACCACCCAAAACTTCTCTAGGAACATCTTTCCAATTCAATCGCTTAGTTGTGCCTTCATCAATAATCAATAATACTGTCTGAGAACCTGATGGCCCACTAATTGGCCTTCCTAACCATCCCTTTCGGTTTTCATTTCGCAAACGATCATCTAAATTAACCAAAGAACTTTCAGAACGACCTTCGAAAACTATAATTTGATTAGTATAAAAATGAATTGATGGTTTAAGTACTCCTACCATTGCTAGTTGCTCTCTTGGCCTTTGAGACGAAAGCATCAATTGTGAAGCTTTACGCAAAGGCAATTGCCTTAATTTATCCCCCAAGTTAAATATTGGTAGCAAAGCCACAAGATGGAAAGCAACTAAAGGAAATTGCATAAAAAGAAGTCGGATTGATGAGCTTCTTCGAAGAAAATATATACCGAAGACAACAGAAAGGCTTACACAAATAGCAGCCCGGTTCAAAAGGCCACTCTGCAACAAATCCTTCCCGAAGCTTGGCATCTCAGGATCATAAATTTCTAATCCTTTATAAGAAAATAACCAAATAGTTATTGATAAAAAAAGACTTAATCCCAATACACAAATCCATGACCAAAATAATCCTTTTGACCTCTGGTCCAAAACTGAAACAGTCAACCCTATCAATATCGCAGCAGCAGGAGTGGCTGGCAACCAATAACTAGGTAATTTAGTAACTGCGGAGGTAAAAAGAACAAGAATAGATAACAGCCAACAAGCAGAGAAACTCATCAAAGTTTCTTCAGGCCTTAATACTCGCTTTGTTTTTGCAAAAAAACGACAACAAGACCTATACAAACCCAATAGCAAGAAAGGGGTAAATGGCAATGAACCAATTACCATTACCAAGAAAAAATACCACCAAGGCTCAGAGTGACTATTCACTACTGAGATAAAACGTTGGAAATTATGATACCCAAAAAAACTCCTAATAAAAGGCTTACCTTCTACAATTAATTCAACCAAATACCAAGGACAACTTATTAACAAAGTAATCAACAGGCCAGGTAATACACAAATCCTCCTAACAAATATTGTAAAATTTCTTTCAAAGAATGTAAAAGAACATATTACTAAAAAACTAAGGATTAAGGCTACCGGTCCCTTAGTAAGTATTGCCAACCCTAAAAAAATCCACCCTGACCACCAAGATTGGGAAAACGGATCCACATACCTTCGCCAATGAGAAAGGAGACTCATTCCTAAAGTGCTGCATAGCAAAGCATCACTTACAGCAGTCCGACTCCAAACAAGTACTAATGGAGAAAGTGCAAAAGCAAGTGCCACTAAAACCCCTGTACGCCGAGGAGAGTCGTCACAAAATTGTGGCCAGCGCATAACAGTATCTCCCAAAAAAAGCATCATCAAAAGCGAAGACAATGCCGAAGGAAGTCGAGCTGCCCACGTACCTAATGGATCAATTACCTCCAAACCTGGGATCGAATATCCCAATGCCATCAACCAATAAATCAACGGAGGCTTGTCATATCTAGGAAGACCATTAACCCTTGGAGTCAACCAATCTCCCGTATCACTCATTGCCCGTCCCGCCGCGGCAAACAAGGGAGGAGTCTCATCAACCAAACCAGTTGATCCAAGGTGTAAAAGAAAAATCGCAATACCAAGAGACAATATGAATAACAGACCTTTTCTTCGATCTGTTGAGGAAAAATTTTCCTTAAAAGGAGGGGACATCAATTCACTAATTAATACCTACATCTTCGGATCTAACACTGATTTAATCCAGGAATCAACGCGACTTGCAAAAATTTCTTTTGATGCAAATTGTTCTACCCATCGTCGACAACTTCTTCGATTTAATTCTTTTACTCTTGAAGCAGCCAAAGTTAAAGCTTTAACATCATCTGGCGGAACTAGTAATCCAGTAATACCAGAATTTATAATTTCACCAGGTCCTCCTCTGTCATAGGCAACAACAGGAACTCCACAAGCCATAGCTTCAACAACAACATTCCCATAAGCCTCATTCCATTTAGGTGTATTTATTAACGCAGAGCAAATTCCAAGTTGCTTTTGGAAATCAGAGGTTGGCAAGAACCCTCTCCATTCAATTGTCCCTAATGGAACAGATTCCTCTATCTCTTTTGCATATTCGATGTCTTCCATAAATCCCCAAACCAAAAGCCTGGTTTCTAAAGCTGCTGCTACAGATACGGCATCCTCCAATCCTTTTTCACGAGAAATACGCCCAGCCCAGCCAAGAGGTCCATTAGAACTTTCCTGAAATTCATATTCATCAAGATCAAATCCATTTCCAACTACCACTGGCTTACCAACAAGAGAGAAATCAGCTGCCTGGCGATAAGTATGAAAAGCCAATCGGTTTTGATCAAAATCTGCAATATCTGTTATCACAGATTTCATAATTGAAGATACATTACCCATACTTATTAGATGAAACAATCGGCTATCAACCCTTGGTGTTAACCAAAGTGGAAGCCAGTCATAACTAAAATTAAGAACCGCATCAGCATGCGAACCTATTTCAAGGGCCTCTTCCCAAAGCTTTGGAAGAACGCCTTGAAAAGGAATAGAAGCTGAACAATTTGGATCACAATGTTGCCAACTTGGCTGATCCAAACCAGAGAACTCTTTAATCTGAATCTCTGAACACTCATTAGGTAGTAATGAGCCAGCTGGAGTTACAAGTGTTAAGTCATGTCCCAAGCTAATAAGGCCCTTCAAGAGGGAACAAATCGTAAGTTCAACACCACCTCCTCGACCACTGCCAAGGTGACCAATTGGTGTACTAACTAATACCAACTTCAAAGATGAACTACTCATCAATTCATTTCCCCAGATATTTGATCTGCATCAACAATTGATGGTTCCCACAAACGACGTCGTTGGCTAACAAGGAAAACCGAAATCAAAATCAAAACCACTCCCAGCCACTGCAAAGGCAAAAGCCTCTCATCCAACCAAAGGCCACCAGTAGCAAGAGCAAAAACTGGTGTTAGGAAAGCAAGGGTACTGAAACTTGTAAGTTCAACTCTATTAGCGAACCAAAAGAACAATCCATAAGCAAGTGCACTTCCAAAAAGGCTTGAAAAGGCCATGAGGCCCCAATCCAAAGATGACCAAGCCGGAAAAACAGACCAATTTCCATCGCTTAGGTGCCAAACCAAGAGAGGGGCACTTCCTAAAACCATGTGCCAACCAGTAACAGCCACAGGGTCACTAGAACGGCAAGCAAACCGACTCAGGACAGTCCCTAGAGCCATTGATACGGACGCTGCAAGCATCCACCCCTCTCCATGCGACCAAAGACTTGCTTCGCTCACAGGTGTACCTAGCAGCCACCAATGCCTCAAAAGTTCTGGAGGGGCTCCTATACAAATAATTCCAACCAAGCCAAGAACAAGTCCAAACCAACCAATCGGATTAATCGCATCTCCAAAAAGAGCACGTGCCAAGAGAGCTACCAATAAAGGTTGAGAATCAATTAGCACTGAACCCAATCCTGCCCCAGTCTCAACCAATCCTCTCGCCAATAAAGACTGAAAAATACTTGCATCTACAATCGTAAAGATTAAGAACCATCCCCAATCAGAAGAATCAATAGCCAAGCTTCGTCCTAACAACGGTACTGAAAAAAGTAGTACCACCCCTGCAGGCAAAAGCCTCAAAAAGCCCACCAGGACAGGGCCTCCAGAGTTTACCAAAGGTGCCATTGCGGTCATAGCAGTCCCCCACAAAGCAAAGGGGAGAACCATCAGCAACCAGTCCCGAATTGAAAACATAAAGGCAAAAAGCTGACTCCTTTTTAAGATCCGATGCAATACGCAGCATTCAAATGCTCTGGCCCTGGCGTCGTAAAGCTCGCAAGAGAATGGCACGCATCAAAATCGAAGGTGCAATAAATGGGGCTACTCGAAAGAGAGTCCTCAAAGCCCTTCGTCAAATTGAAGAAAGAGAATTTCCCGCACTCCTTCTTCGAATAGACAGTCCTGGTGGAACAGTTGGCGATAGCCAAGAGATTCACTCTGCCTTGCTAAGACTTAGGGAAAAGGGCTGCCAGGTGGTGGCAAGCTTTGGAAACATCTCAGCCTCAGGGGGGGTGTACGTCGGTGTAGCCGCAGACAAAATCGTTGCCAATCCAGGTACCATCACTGGATCAATAGGTGTGATTTTGCGAGGCAACAACCTATCAAAATTGCTTGAAAGGCTAGGTATTCGCTTTGAGACCGTAAAAAGCGGAGCTTATAAAGACATCCTTTCACCTGATCGAGCACTATCACCAGAAGAGCGAGAACTTCTCCAATCTCTTATTGACAGCAGCTACTCACAATTCGTTGATGCAGTTTCAGAAGGCCGAAAACTAACGAAAGAATCAGTGAAAGTCTTTGCTGATGGAAGAGTTTTCAGCGGAGCACAAGCTAAGGAATTTGGCCTTGTTGATGAATTAGGTGATGAGGAAGATGCAAGAAAAATTGCAGCTGAGCTTGCAGGTCTTGATGAATCAACAACCAGACTAATTACAGTTGGCAATCCAAAGAAAAAATTTGCTGGGATCATTCCTGGTGGAAAGATTCTCTCTGATATTGAAGATTTCATTAGTTTGGAGATTACCAACAATGGCAATCTCCTCTGGCTATTCCGGCCATGAGGAAGCCCAACGATAATCAAACCTTTCGATTGCGAGGTCTAAGAGGGGCTACTACTAGTCAAAGCAACTCTGTACAAGCAATTGAATCAGCTGTAACCGAGCTTGTGAAGGAATTACTAATCAGGAATGAGCTAGTTCCTAAAAGAATTGTTTCCATAACATTCTCAGTAACCTCAGATCTCAATGCATGCTTCCCCGCATCAATTGCAAGACGACAACCTGGCTGGGAAGAGGTGGCACTTTTGGATTGCCAACAAATGTCAGTTAATGGTGACCTAAAACGCTGTATCAGGATGCTTGCTCATGCGTGGCTGCCTAAAGAGAATGTCCTACAACATCCTTATCTAAAAGAAGCCAGTATCCTTAGACCTGATAGATCTCCATTAAAATAAAATAAAACATTAATTATGTATTTATCTCATCCCTAAGGAAACTTGATCTAATTTCCTTAATTTGTAATTTCTACCGTCTTAAAAAAGATTTTTCCTGCCATGTCCTTAAACCTCTCTAAGTTTTGGTATAAATCAACCATTTATCTTGGGCTAACAATCGGAGTCATTAGCTCCAGTCTACTTTTTGAAGGGTTTTTGCCTACTAAAACCAACGCTGGCCCCGGTTTGCTTGAGTTTAGATGGGATGGTTCAAAAAACTATAAAAAGCTTTACTACACGCAAAGCTCATCAACTAAAAGGGATAGGGCCACTTACTACATGGTTTTAAAACCTAAAGATCGAAAAACTGCAATTATCAAGCTAACAATTACAGTCCCAGACTATTTTGACGCCAAAATCAACCCTAAAAAACTAAGCCTTTGTGAAGTAACCGAAGGAGGCATGCTATCTCGCACTAGATGTAAAGAAAAAATTGCTGCTGTTTTCGAAATTAACAAGGACCAAACTGCTATTGAAATCTTTCCTGATAAACCAATTCCAGTAGATGGAAGTTATGCCGTTGTAATGAAAATCTTCAACCCATTTCAAACTGGGATGTACCAATTCAATGCTCTTGGGCAAGCACCAGGAGATTTGCCAATGTCTGGCTATCTAGGTAGCTGGAATTTCGACATCGACTGAACTGATAAATTAACTACCTACTTAAAAGACTGAAGTAATCTCAAAATGACAAAAAGAACTCTCGGAGGAACAAGTCGCAAAAGGAAGCGTGTTTCAGGTTTTCGAGTACGCATGAGAACGCATACCGGACGTAGAGTCATCCGCTCTAGAAGGAAAAGAGGCAGAAGCCGTCTTGCCGTTTGAGGAGGGACTTCCCATATCATCTTCAAACATGTAAATTTATCTTTCTAACATTCCTACCACTAAAAAACGTATAAGCGATGGTTTTGCCCATATCAATGCGCTTAAAGGGAGTCAAGTGCTTTGATCATCTTCATAGATCAGGACGTCGTTTTCATGGATCTTCTATGCTTTTAATAGTGGCAAAAGCCAAGCCAAAATTCTTGAAATCAACTCTCAAGAAATTAGAATCTCAATCTTGCAGGTGTGCTGTTGCAATAAGCAGTAAGGTAAATAAAAAGGCAGTTATTCGTAATAAGATTCGTCGCGCTTTACATCATCATCTAAGGGGCAGACTTGAGAACCGATCTATTAACTCTGATTCATGGGCACTAATCAGCTTAAAACCTAATTCTTCTAATAAAGACAATACTTATTTACTGAAAGAATGCGATCAATTACTAATTAATTCAGGCCTGGTATCATGATTAATAAAGCCGAAGAGGTCTTTTATGAAGGAGGTCCATCAAAGGGTGATCTAATCATCAATCTCTTAGCTGGCCTTAGCATAATAGGCCTACCTTTTATGGTTGGAGCAATTGTTAGAGCTATATGGCTAAGATTCAAAATAACAAATAAAAGAGTTTCCGTCTCTGGAGGCTGGCTAGGCAGAGATAAAACTCAAGTCGTATATAGCCAAATCAAAGAATTACGCTCGATTCCTAGAGGATTAGGGTCCTGGGGAGATATGGTGCTTGTTCTAAAAGACAGCTCGAGGCTGGAAATGCGATCTGTACCAAACTTCCGAGAAGCGGAAAATTACATACTTAAACGAATGAACAACCCAGGTAAATCCCCTGTCGACCAAGGCCTAAAAGGCTTTGTCTCCTAAATCTATTTCACAAGAAATGGAACTAAACTCACCGATCTTGTTGCAAACTGGCATGACAGCCCACACCCTCAAAAGAAAAGAATCGTGATTGGATACATCTCAGACAAGCTACTTATCCCAATCCTGGACTTCTTCTATGGATTGGTCCCCAGTTACGGATTAGCGATAGTTGCATTAACTATCGTCATCCGCCTTGCTCTTTTTCCGTTAAGTGCTGGCTCAATTCGAAGCGCTCGTCGGATGCGTATCGCACAGCCAGTCATGCAAAAGCGTCAGGCTGAAATCAAATCCCGCTACGCAAACAACCCTCAAAAGCAGCAAGAAGAGCTAGGGAACCTGATGAAGGAGTTTGGGAGCCCTCTAGCAGGCTGCCTACCCTTATTGGTTCAAATGCCAATATTATTTGCTCTTTTCGCAACCCTTAGAGGATCACCTTTCGCAGACGTCCCATATTTGGTAAATCTAAAAGTTTTACCTGCTGAACAAGTTGCCACAGTCGAACCAAAGCCATTCAGCAGTCCAAGGCATTCCATTTTTGTAACTGAAACTGACCATATCCCTGTAATAGCTTCTTTACCAGGAGGAACAAAGATAGGCGTAGGTGACAGTACTCAGATCAAGTTGCAAACAACTAATGGTGAAAGTTTTAATGAATTACTTTCTCACTATGAGGATGGTAAGAACTTCACTCCGAAATGGAAAGTTACCAAAGGAGAGGGGCTTGTTTCAATTTCTTCAGATGGAATTGTAACTGCTATATCTCAAGGAGATGCAACTGTTGAGGGAAAAATTCCAGGATTAGCAGCTAAAAGTGGTTTCCTTTTTATTAAAGCTTTAGGTCAAGTTGGGTTTTATGTTGATGGATCGATCAATTGGGATATTGCTATCTTAGTTGGAACATTTGGGGTAACACTTTTACTATCTCAATTCCTTTCTGGGAAAGGGATGCCTGTAAACCCTCAGCAATCTACAGCAAATAAAATTACCCCAATAATGATTACTGGGATGTTTCTCTTCTTCCCACTCCCAGCAGGAGTTTTACTTTATATGGTTATTGCAAATATCTTCCAAGCACTACAAACATTTCTTCTGAGCAGAGAAGCACTTCCTGACAACCTTCAAGCAATTCTTAATGATCAACTAGCTAATCAGTCAGACCCTAAGCTTGCTACATCATCAATAGAAAGTTCAGGAAGGCTGCCATTCGAACCCAAAAGTAGCAAATGATAAATGGCCTACAACCTATACCAGTAAAAGAAATATCCAAATTAACATCTCCAAAAATCTGGTTAATAGAAGGTTATCTTAAAAACTTTGCAACATTTACACCAATCAGTGGAATAATCAAGGCAGATTCAAAGGGAAACCTACTTCAATTAAAAGGCAAGGCAAATACAGCTGTAAATTTATCATGTGACAAATGCTTAACAAGTTTCAATTATAAGCTTGAATTTGAAACAGATGAAATGATATGGATTGGGAAAGAAGACTTAAATTTAGAAGATCTAAAACTAGAAGTATCTTCATCACAATTAGCATCTATTGTCGATTTTATAGATCCAAATGAAAATTTTGATCCAGCTCATTGGCTTTTCGAACAACTTAATTTAAGAATGCCTCTATTAAATATCTGCGGAGATCATTGTCCTGGTTCGCCCCAAATCAACTCACCAGAAAAGATTTCTCATGGACAAAATGATTCTGGCGAGCAACAACAAATTGATTCTCGTTGGATTGCCTTAAAAAATTTCCATTAGTCATGAACAACTGGTCATCACATCTAGATCTCTTAATTAGAGCAAGGACTCCTCTTATTTGGATTCGTAGTGGAGAAGAAGAAAGGGTACAAGTATTACTAGAAGAGACTTCACGAAGACTTCATCCGCGCAGGCTTGCGACTTGGGATTACATAGATGGATTGAAAGGAATTCTCAACTCAGAAGGCCTTGGAGCTCGACAACCAATGGCAGTTTTGCAATGGCTTCAAAAGCTTGATGACACAAATCCAACAATTCTCCTAGTTAAAGATTTTCATCGTTTCTGCGAAGACCCAGGCATATCAAGAATGCTAAAGAACCTTTCTGTTCAACTTCGGCATCAACCTCATACAGTAGTCCTATGCACAGGTCCATGGACTCCTCCAAATGACCTTGATGATGCACTGACAATCCTTGATTTGCCGTTACCCCAAGAATCGGAAATAAGAGCCTTACTAAGCAACATTGCTATTACAAGTGGATCACCTCTTGAGCAAGAGATACTTGAAGAACTTTCTCATGCCTGTAGTGGACTTAGCGAAGCCCGAGTAAGGCAAGTAGCAGCAAGAGCACTAGCAAAAAGAGGACAAATGGGCCTGGAAGACCTATCAGAGGTCCTAGAAGAGAAAAGACAAACGATTGCTCGTAGCGAGGTTCTTGAATATTGCGTCACCAATTCAACACCAGCTGATATTGGAGGCCTAGACGCTCTGAAAAGCTGGCTAGATCAACGTCATCAGGCATTCTCTAATGAAGCACGTGCCTTTGGATTGCCTTTACCTAGGGGCGTATTACTTGTCGGTCCACAAGGAACGGGAAAATCACTAACCGCAAAAGTAATCGCCCATAGTTGGTCAATGCCATTACTTCGACTAGATGTAGGGCGACTTTTTGCAGGTCTTGTTGGAGCAAGTGAGGCCCGAACCCGAGAAACGATTCAAAGAGCAGAAGCCATGGCCCCTTGTGTTCTATGGATAGATGAAATTGACAAAGGATTTGGTGGGGATTCTCGGAGTGACGGAGGTACCAGCCAAAGAGTTCTTGCAAATGTCCTGACTTGGATGGCAGAAAAAACCTCAGCAGTTTTCGTAGTCGCAACAGCAAATGGAGTGGAAAAGCTTCCAGGAGAACTTCTCCGCAAAGGTCGCTTTGACGAAATATTCATGCTTGATCTTCCTAGCACCTTAGAAAGATTAAGCATTATGGAATTACATATACAACAAAGGAGACCTAATCTCAAACTCCCTTTATCGACAGTAGTAGATAGAACTCGGGGATTTTCAGGCGCCGAACTTGAGCAAACAGTTATTGAAGCAATGCATCTAGCCTTCGCAGAGAGAAGAGAATTACAAGAAACAGATCTAATACTTGCAGCTACTCAATTAATCCCTCTCTCTAGAACAGCCAAAGAACAACTAAGTTCTCTAAAAGAGTGGGCTTCCAGTGGCAGAGCAAGGCCAGCATCAGCGAACCTGAACCAACTAATAGATCCCGAATAGGAAAGTTTTCACAAATTGAAAGTACAGACTTCCAAGCAAGAATGATCTTGGTGACATTAATTAGTTAAGCTGCCGGCGACGATGAAAAAAACTTCGTGCTCGACCAGCGCTTGGTTCGTGAAAATCCTGATCTAATCGCCCGTGAATTAGAACGCAGGGGAATTTCCTTAGACCTGAAGAACCTTCAACTGAGCTCTCAAAAACAACGCAACCTTGAAGAAGAACTCAATAGACTCAAAGCAGAGAGCAATCAAATTGGGAAAGAAGTTGGGAATCAAATTAAGGTTGGGATCAATCCTCAATCATCACAACTAATAGAGCTGCGCAAACAAGGTACCCAGATCAAACAAAAGGTTGCATTATTGGAAGAAGAAGAGAAGAAACTTTCAACAAAGCTTCGAGAAGAATTACTAAATCTACCTAATTTACCCTCCAAAGAATGTCCCTTTGGAAAGAACGAAGATGATAACCAGGAGATACGTAGATGGGGATCTCCTAGGGATGACCTCTCTCTTAAAGAGCATTGGGAAATTGCAGAGGAGCTAGAACTCTTTGAGTCAGAGAAGTCTACTCAAATTGCTCAAAGTCGTTTTATTACACTCCTCAACCAAGGAGCTCGTTTAGAGCGAGCTTTGATCAACTTTATGCTTGATCTACATACAGCAAAAGGTTACAAAGAAGTTTTACCTCCTGTACTTATAAATACAGCAAGTCTTACAAGTTCAGGGCAACTACCAAAATTTGCAGAAGAAAGTTTTCGATGTGCAGAAGATGATCTCTGGCTAACTCCTACTGCTGAAGTTCCCATCACTTCTCTTCATCGCAATGAAATAATTCCTGCTGAACAACTTCCAATTCGCTACGTTGCCTATTCACCATGTTTCCGTAGAGAAGCAGGCAGCTATGGAAGAGATACAAGGGGGTTAATTAGACTTCATCAATTCAACAAAGTCGAGCTTTATTGGTTTACCAACCCTAACGATTCAGAGGCTGCACACACTGCTATAACTGCTGATGCGGAAGCTGTTCTTCAAGCATTGGAGCTCCCTTACCGTGTTGTGGAAATTTGTACCGGGGATTTAGGTTTTTCGGCCTCTAGGACATTTGATCTTGAAGTATGGCTGCCTGGTGCAAAGACCTTTAGAGAAATTTCAAGTTGCAGTATTTGCGGAGATTTCCAAGCGAGACGTTCTGGTATCAGGACAAAAGAAGGCAAAAACACCAAACTTGTCCACACCCTAAATGGAAGTGGACTAGCAGTAGGGAGAACTATGGCTGCTTTACTTGAAAACGGACAACAATCAGATGGGACTGTCACTCTCCCAAAAGCACTTGTTCCTTACTTTGGAGATAGTCAACTCAAATCGAAATGATCAATTCAACTAAAGTCCTATGAACGTTTTAGCCTCATTAGCAGTTCTTGGACTTCTAATTGTTATTCATGAAGCAGGCCATTTTCTGGCTGCCACATCTCAAAATATCCGTGTCAATGGATTTTCCATTGGATTTGGCCCTGCAATTTTTAAACGTGAACTCAAAGGAGTTACATATGCCCTAAGGGCCCTTCCATTAGGAGGGTTTGTTTCCTTCCCAGATGACGATAAAGAAAGTGAGATACCTAAAGATGATCCAGATTTACTAAGGAATCGTCCAATACATCAAAGACTTTTTGTTATTTCTGCTGGAGTATTAGCTAATTTCTTACTTGCATGGCTTGTTCTAATTGGACAAGGAGCAATTATCGGCTTACCAAATCAACCTGAGCAAGGAGTATTAATAATGGCTGTTCAAACTAATGAAGCAGCTGATAAAGCTGGCCTAGTTCAAGGTGATCGAATTTTAAGTATAAACAATGTAGAGCTTGGAAGAGGGCAAAAAGCAGTTGAAAGTTTTGTTCAATTAATCAAAGAGTCACCTTCCAAAACTCTCAAAGTAAAAGAAATACACAAAGGAGAAATTAAAGAATTAATCTTAATACCAAATATTTCAAAAGGATCTGGGAAAATAGGAGCCCAACTACAAGCAAACATATCAGGGAGCGTCCGTCCAGCAACTGGTCCTATAGAAGTTTTGAATCATGCTAATGAGCAATTTTTTGATCTCTTAAATCGAACCTTAAATGGCTATCAAGGACTTATCACTAACTTCGGCACGACTGCTGGACAACTAGGTGGCCCCGTAAAAATTGTTGAAGTAGGAGCGCAACTTACGGAACAAGGTGGTTCTGGCCTAATTCTCTTTGCTGCTCTTATTTCCATAAATCTTGCAGTTTTAAATTCACTCCCCCTACCTCTTCTTGATGGTGGTCAGTTAGTACTGCTTTTAATTGAATGGATAAGAGGTAAACCAGTTCCAGAAAAATTTCAGCTCTTTTTTATGCAATCAGGCTTTGTTCTTTTAGTTGGTCTAAGTCTTGTACTCATTATTAGAGATACAACTCAACTATCCTTGGTTCAACAACTATTAAAAAGCTAAAGCCTATTTTTCAATTGCAAGATTATAAATAATTCCAAATCTTACGTAACCTCTTGAGCCAGGCAAGCAATTCATCTCATCGAGAGGTATCATCATTTGTTATTGAGTACATAGTTAACACTGCCTGATGGCGAAAAAGTCAATGATCGCGCGCGATGTTAAGCGCAAAAAGCTTGTAAAGCGTTTTGCTGCAAAGCGTTCAGCTCTGATGGCTGCATTCAATTCAGCCAAAGACCCCATGGAAAGGCTTGAAATACACCGAAGGATTCAGGCCCTACCTCGTAACAGCGCTCCCAATCGAATGAGAAACAGATGCTGGGCCACCGGGAAACCCAGAGGGGTTTACCGCGATTTCGGCCTATGCAGAAACCAACTTAGGGAACGTGCTCATAAAGGCGAGCTTCCTGGAGTTGTTAAGTCAAGTTGGTAACTCGAAACTATTTTCATAGTTCTTTCAGAACCTTCTAATTAGCCCAAAAACCAGACCAGTAGTTGATTTTCCTGGCAAGTGCTTGTTCATATTGAAACCAATAATGCGAAACCAAACACAATCATCTGGTCAATAGGGGGCGACTAAGTGCAAGAATATAGAAAGACAAAGAGACATAAGAACACGTGCAAGGTCAGACAAAGTCGATCTCCTTTGATGGTCGGGAGATACGACTGACTACTGGGCGATATGCGCCTCAGGCCGGAGGATCAGTCTTGATTGAATGCGGGGACACATCAGTCCTTGTAACAGCTACGCAATCTGGAGGTCGAGAAGGAATCGACTTCCTGCCTCTCATATGTGATTACGAAGAGAGGCTTTATGCCGCAGGTCGAATCCCTGGAAGCTTCATGCGACGTGAAAGTCGTCCTCCCGAGAGGGCGACTTTGACAGCCCGTCTAATAGATCGCCCCATGCGACCTCTTTTCCCTAATTGGATGAGAGACGATATTCAAGTAGTTGCCACTTGTCTCTCGCTAGACGAAAGAGTTCCAGCAGATGTTCTTGCTGTAACAGGCGCATCAATGGCCACCCTATTAGCAGAAATCCCTTTCCAAGGGCCAATGGCAGCTGTCAGGGTCGGACTGCTAGGTGATGACTTTGTATTAAATCCAAGTTATCGAGAAATTGAAAGAGGTGATCTCGATTTAGTAGTAGCGGGAACTCCAGACGGAGTAGTAATGGTAGAAGCGGGAGCAAATCAATTGTCCGAGCAAGATGTTATTGAAGCAATTGATTTTGGATATGAAGCAGTCTGCGAACTAATTAAAGCTCAACAAGAAACGCTTAAAGAACTTGATATAAAACAAATAAAACCTGAAGAGCCTACAGAAGACTCAACTGTACCTGCTTATTTAGAAAAGACTTTTAGTAAATCAATTGGTGAAGTCCTAAAAGAATTTAAACAAACAAAATCTGAACGTGATGAAAAGCTAGATTCAATTAAAGCTAATGCTGCAGAGGCAATAGAGGCTTTAAAGGAGGATAACACTGTCCGAAAAGCAGTTTCAGCTAGTAACAAAATACTTGGCAACAGTTTTAAAGCATTAACAAAAAAATTAATGCGCGAACAAATACTTAAGGAAGGGAAACGAGTAGATGGTAGAAAGCTCGATGAAGTTCGAACGATTGATGCCGCAGCTGGCGTACTCCCAAATCGCGTTCACGGATCAGGACTTTTCCAAAGAGGATTAACACAAGTTCTCTCAACTGCCACCTTGGGGACCCCAAGTGATGCCCAAGAGATGGATGACTTAAATCCTAATACCGAAAAAACTTACCTACATCACTACAACTTCCCTCCCTTTTCTGTTGGAGAAACACGCCCTATGCGTTCTCCAGGGCGAAGAGAAATTGGTCATGGAGCTCTTGCAGAAAGAGCAATCTCACCTGTACTACCTGCCAAAGATACCTTCCCTTATGTTTTAAGAGTTGTAAGTGAAATACTTAGTTCAAATGGCTCTACATCAATGGGTTCTGTATGTGGCAGCACACTAGCTCTTATGGATGCAGGAGTTCCTCTAAAAGCTCCAGTTAGTGGGGCAGCAATGGGATTAATTAAAGAAGGGAAAGAAGTGAGAATTCTTACTGATATTCAAGGGATTGAAGATTTCCTGGGTGATATGGACTTTAAAGTTGCTGGCACAGAAAAAGGGATAACAGCCCTTCAAATGGACATGAAAATCACTGGTCTTCCAGTTTCCACCATTGCCGAAGCTGTTAATCAGGCCCGTCCTGCAAGAATTCATATTCTTGAAAAAATGTTAGAGGCAATTGATGCCCCTAGAGATACACTTTCCCCTCATGCCCCTCGCCTACTGAGCTTTAGGATTGATCCAGAATTAATTGGTACTGTAATAGGACCAGGTGGTAGAACTATTAAAGGAATCACAGAAAGAACTAATACAAAGATTGATATTGAAGATGGTGGGATAGTAACCATTGCCTCACATGATGGTGCAGCAGCAGAGGAAGCTCAAAGAATAATTGAAGGGCTTACTAGAAAAGTTAATGAAGGTGAAGTATTTACAGGTTCAATTACCAGAATCATTCCTATTGGAGCATTTGTGGAAATTCTTCCAGGCAAAGAAGGCATGATTCATATTTCCCAACTTTCAGAAGCCCGAGTAGAAAAAGTAGAAGATGTCGTAAAAGTAGGAGATGAAGTAACTGTACGCGTAAGAGAAATTGATAACCGTGGACGTATTAACTTGACCCTACGAGGAGTTCCTCAAAATGGAGACATGGCTCACATTGACCATTCACCAACTCCCGTAGCACCACTAAACTAACCTCATTAAACAGAGTATTCTGGGTCAATAATTTCCAATATTTCTTTTGCCTTAAGACATAACAAGTCATGATTAAATCCATGACTTGCTATCAGGCATCCTGACTGACGAACATCGCCAGTATTAAAAGTAAGAGATCTTCCATCAGCATGAGTAAATTCACCACCTGCAGCTAACAGAACAGCTTCAGGAGCTGCCATATCCCAATCTTTAGGTGCACTCCTTCCAGAAAGAGAAAGGTAAAGATCAGTCTCTCCTCTCAATATTGAAGCCACTTTGCAACCGACACTACCAATAGACCTAGAAGAACCTATTCCCATTTGAGACAACAACTGCTCAAGTCTTTCATCTCTATGGTTTCTACTTGAGACAACTATCAGATCGGGAAGACGCCTTCGTTGACTAAAGTTAACTTGGGTCCTGTGCTGTTGGCGATCCTCACACCAAGCCCCAAATCCATTTATACCAATCCACAATTCATCTAATTCAGGCAACAAAACTATCCCGAAGATTGTCCTACGCCTATGAACTAATGCTAAATGCACTGCATATTCACTAGTACCCTGTAAAAAATCCTTAGTGCCATCTAATGGATCAAGTATCCACAACCACTCAGCATCAACAGGTCTACCTTCATCGAAATGATCTTTTGCTGTCTCTTCACTTAATAAATTCCAAGAAATTCTAGGAAATTGATTCGTCAATCCATCTAAGAGCCATTTATTAACTGCTAAATCTGCAGCAGTAACGGGGCCGTCCTTGCCATCTTCAACTGCCAAGGATTTTTTGAATCCATAAGGGGGTTGCTCCCCCTTTGAATACGCTAAAAGAATATCTGCAGCGCCCCAGCATAAAGGTCTCAATATCTCCAACAAACTCTCTAATTCAACACCTTGAGGTAAGAGAAAGTTACTCTGCATGATGAACAAAAAAAGATGAAATCATTTTGAGTCAAAGAATCGAACCAAGTCCAGGGGTTCTCTATTTAGTAGGAACGCCTATAGGAAATTTAAGAGATCTTTCGCCTCGTGCAAAAGCAGTGTTAGAGAAAGTGCCTGTCATTGCATGTGAAGACACACGCCATAGCGGAAAAATGCTCAAAGCATTAGGCGCAGAAGGGCATCTAATAAGTTTCCACCAACACAATATTCATCAGCGAACATCACATCTTCTTAAACTACTAATGGATGGCAAAAGCATTGCTCTCATAAGTGATGCAGGCCTCCCTGGGATTAGCGACCCAGGTGAGGATCTTGTTAAAGCAGTTCGTTTGGAAGGACATGAAGTTATTTGCATTCCAGGTCCATGTGCCGCAACAACAGCGTTAGTCAGTAGCGGACTACCATGCAATAGATACTGTTTCGAAGGATTCTTATCCACCAAAAACAAACAAAGAAATAAACAACTTTTAAAAATTTCAAAGGAAGAAAGAACCACGGTAATATTTGAGGCGCCTCATCGATTAACAAAATTATTGGAAGAACTTCTAGAACTTTGTGGAGAAGATCGGCCCATACATATCGCCAAAGAACTTACCAAACTTCATGAACAACATATAGGTCCAACAAGCATTGGAACAGCTCTTAAATATTTTGAGGCCAATCAACCTAAAGGGGAATTCACTATAGTTCTTGGAGGTGCCCCAGAAAGAAATATCAATGAATATCATGATGACTATTTGCTCGACAAGTTAAAGGCTCTGATAACCAATGGTTCAAGTGCAAGCGAAGCAGCAAAAAGCCTTTCTAAGGCAACAGGAAAGTCAAGGAGAGAACTTTACTCACTTCTTCATCAACCAGAAAAGAATATATCTATATGATAATCTTAAATACATATTTTTAGACTTATAGGTTTTAATTCTATGCTATTGAGAATGAGGATATTAATAACTAGTTTTGGAACGGCCTTATTACTATTAGTAGTGCTTTGTCTTGGCTCTCAGAATTTAAATGATCGACAAAAGTTAAAGCTTGGGGTCACTACAACAGCTGCTCTTCCAAATGGATTTCTTGTAGGTATTTCAATAGTACTTGGCTTTATCAGTGGAGGTAGTATGGCAGCCTTCTTAATACCTAAAGATAAAAATTAAAAAATAATCTTCCTCAGGAAACTAGCTATCCAGAGCAATCAAATTCCCTTCAATAACTAAACGAGTAATACCACGGGCAATCAAATAAGAAGCCGAAAGTTCAAAAACTTTAGTATCAGGAACTTTTATTACCCTCTGACTTCTTCCACATTGACGTTTTGCAGCTCTAGGGCTTGAAAACAAATAAAGAGCCTGTAATTCCTTTTCACTTTCTCCAAGAAACCCTAATTCAGGGAAATCTTTTAAAGGTCTTGAATCCAACTCTACTGACTTATCAACAAGCATATAAACACTTCCTGGCAAAGTTCCTTCAGAAAGTGGCTCACAATGAATTTCAGGCCGCTCCCCAAACACAAGCTCTTCGGTTAAAGGAACCAATTCTTGAAAAGTCTCAACTGGCAGGTCACTCTCGCTGCCCACTAAAGGATCTGACTGTTCTAAAGGATGCTGAACAAGGGCTTCACCAAAATCATCCGCATCATCAAGTGCTATCGGAGCAAATTCTATGAGGCGCTCTAAACCTTGAGAGTCTGCTTTTTCTCCTCCTCCATTAGGAACACTCAACAAAGGTAGTTCATTACCAACTTCTGACTGGCCAAAAGCAACTTGAAAAGTTTCCTTGTTTGCTTCTGATGAAATCTCAACATCCCTCGATTCCGACTGGAACAATTTTCTTGATCTAGTAGTTTTCAATGCTGCATATTCTTCTTCCGATAAAAAAGCCCTTACAATTCTGGTTACTGTATTTGGACTGCAATCGAAAGAGCGAGCCAAAGTCGCAGCAGTTTCCCCAGACCGGAAACTTTGCACGAGCGATTTTTTTTGATCTTCGCTTAGACGCCTTGCCACAATCCAATGCAATTAAGCAGCTCTAACAATAAACGGACTCCATCCAGCTATTGTCACAAGAGTCAAGCTCCCTTAGCTCAGCTGGATAGAGCAACTGCCTTCTAAGCAGTCGGTCGATGGTTCGAATCCATCAGGGGGCGTAAATAATGGGCTGTTAACCCAGGAATCAAAGCGCTTATCGCTCGCTGAAAACCTATATGCTTGCCATAAAACCTTAAGACTATTCAAAGAGACAAAAAAACAATCAAGATTCATTAAGCAATTATCAAGGTATAGAATAAAAATTAATACTTTAATTCCTTCCTATATGATAAATAAAGTCATGAAATAATGGGTTATTAAAATACAATAAAGCCATTATAACTAATATTAAATTTAATCCTATCACAATTGATCCAACGATAATTCTCTGCCTTCTACCAGGCGTTTTGTACTTTAAGCCAGCTATGGAATATTCATCTTGTGTGGAACTATTGGATTTGGATTTTCTCTTCTGTGAAGAACTTAGCTTTGCCCTATTTTTTTTATTCCCCAAGCTAGATCCTAGACCTTTTTGATTGGAATCTTTTAATTCATCCATAGAAATCACTTGCTCCCGAATAACAGCATAGTGCTAAAAGCAAGGGTAGTAATTGAAAGGTGATATTACCCCTAGAGAAAGATTTCATCACAATCCCAAGCAAAATTGATTCACGTCTCTAAGGGTAGACAACACTTGTTTTCTATTTTTAGCTTTTTGCCGGATCAGAATCAAGTCTGATGCCAAGCCAAGAGTAAAAGTCTGACAAGAATATTTGGAATGATTTCCAGCGATCCGCTGAAGGGAGTCAGCTCTAAGCAAAGCATCCTCACAAGGCTGAGGTTTAGTAGTACTTAAGCATTCAAGAACAACTTTATTAAGCTCTAGAAGCTTTTGCTCTTGGGCATAGATCGTTCTCAGTGACGGCAATAGGTATACAAGAAACAAGCCCCATAAACCCAATCGCATATGCCTTTTTTTTGTCAAAAGAAAAATCCTCCTCTATTGGAATGAGGTTCTTACAAGGGAGAAGTGAAATTGAGTTACAGAAGAAACAAGCCTAATCGCTATCGAATCGTTGTCAGATTTCCGTGAAACCCAAGTAATTGCAGGGATCTTGTGGCAATACGTGGGACAAGAGTATGGATTGCTCAACTTTAAGCAAGATCATTCAAATAGCTACTAATAGTCCCTATAGAAGCGATTTGCTGAGATACTCTGTGTGGAGATAAAGAAAACACTAAGGATGTACTTCGACTACCACGCTGTTGCCTCCCTTCTGCACACTGCAATTCCTCTAGCCGCAGGTGCCGCCGGCGTGGGGTATTTCATCCTGCGCAGTAAAGGCATAGGTTTTTCTGCTGCTCATCTACTTGTAGGCGTCCCAATGTTTGTAGTTGGTGCAGCTGCAGCATTCTTTTATTACGCCACTAATTAGGCTATCTGTAAAAAGAAAAGCCCAAAGGAACTAATTCCACCATAGAATTCTATGGTGGAATTAGTTCCTTTGGGCTGAAAGTTTAAGGCAAAATAATCTCCTGATTCAATATTCCCCCAAGTAATTAGATAAATAAAAAGTAATTATCTAGCTAAATCATTATTGAATCAATATCTCCATTTTTATTTTTCAAATCAGCCAAAAGGTCAAGCGCAGAAAGCTCAGAACCATCTTCAACAAGTCCTAAGCTTGCTGCTAGCCAGCCAATTACTTTAAAAGAATTCATACCTTGAGATTTTAGATACTCCAATCCATATGATCCATCTCTCTTGGAGAGTTTTCTTCCTTCTTTATCGCAAAGAAGTGGAGCATGGCGATAAGTTACTTCTTTTTTGGATATAGTCTTCATTAGGACTTCTTGAGCTGGCAAAGCTAGCAAAAGATCATTTCCACGAATAACCTCATTTATCCCAAGGGTTAACTCATCAACAACAGTTGCAAGATGATATGCAATGAATCCATCAGCACGTCTTAAAACAATATCTCCAACCGAATTTATAAATTGTTCATTTACTCTAAGTCGCAAACTAGGCAATTTACCTCCTTCCCAACCCCAACCAAGAGAAAGATTTCTGCATGTTCCTGGATAGACAAATCTTCTCTGACCAGGAAAAGAAGCTCCTAAACGGATTTTCCTACTGCAACGACATGGGTACAAATTACCCGACAACCTTAAGGAAGAAAGTACTGAGCTGTATAACCTTCTCCTGCGACTCTGAAAAATCACTGGTTCATCCCATTTAAGCCCAAGCCACAAAAGATCATTTTGAATACTTTGAACAAATTCATTCCGAGATCTATGGCTATCTAAATCATCAATCCGCAATAGCCAATTACCATTTGACAAACGAGCCTTAAGCCAAGACAACAAAGCTGTTCTTAAATTCCCTAAGTGCAAAGAACCTGAAGGTGATGGAGCGAACCTCCCTCGATAACACTGGTTCGCAAGAAAATATCCCTCCTCAAGGTGCTTAGAAAGTTTAGAAGAAAAAAATGGAGCTAAATCCATCAAAAGAAAAAAAAGGGGCCTAACAGTACAGGCCCCTCAAAAAAGATACCCAGGGATTACTACTGATGTAGTAATTCAGCCTTGTACTCGATCTTTAAACATCTTTCCTGCAGTAAATGCAGGAACTCTCTTTGCAGGGATCTTGATTTTCTCACCTGTCTTTGGATTCAATCCTTGACGAGCTGAGCGATCACGGGGCTCGAAAGAGCCGAAACCAAGGATGGAGACTTTCTTGCCCTCCACCACCGAATCAATGATGGTATCTATGGCGGCATCAACCACCAGAGAGACATCTGTCTTAGTCAGCTCAGTACGAGCAGCTACCAGATTAACCAGATCAGCTTTGTTCATTAGGAAAGTGGTTGTGGAGGAGACCGTTCAGCGACGAAATCACAAAGGACTGCGCCACTAAATAAAAGTAAGCGCGCTAATCGTATGGAGCAAATCCCCTATCGGCAACCGAAAGACCCCGTGGCGCAACGCTTTATACGAATGTTGCTCCACTTAAGTAATCGTCACACTCTCTCACGCCAGCTTTCAAATGGGGCAATTTTCTGCTCACGTAGAGGGCCCAGGCTCCCCCCAGATGCCAGTGATGGCATGGCATCTGGGGGGAGCCAATGACGTAATTTCTTTAAGCTTTTTTGATACCAAATCCTATGAAATGTCCTTTGATTGACCAAAGGTGCGAAATGATCAATGGCTACTGGAGAAAGCAAACGTCCGCAGAACAGAACATTCCATGGACTAGGAGCATGCAGAACACAACTCCCTGGAGTAGGCCCAGGAGTCCACAACAAACGAACACCATCTGGGGTTAAAAACTCCTCTGAAAACGATTCAAGGGGAGAGACAGAAGGCAGCAAATAGGCTTCTTGCTCCTGAACTAAAACTGGCCAACCAAGGACTTCCTGCAACGCCTTGATATTGCCATGCCCCTCTCTGCTGGTTAAAACAACCCGAGCGACCAAGGCATCAGAAAACATTTGCAAGAAATCAAAGGTCTCTTTAGTCAAAGGTGGACAATCTATAAGCAACAATTCCTTCTCACATCGCAAAAGCCAAGCTGTAGAGCCATCAGAATTAAGATTAGGAGGAAATACCCAAAGAGCATCAGTAACCTTTTCGGGGGAATGGCTCAACTTTGTGGGAGGAATAGGAGTTATGTCATTTTGATAGAAAGTCAAACAATTAGTTTGCAAGCAATCCTTCATTTCATAAAGCAAAAAGTACTGTGAGTAAAATTTTTCTAGGCAAACCATGGCCTCTTGGAAGCTCAATTACTCCAAGAGGAGTAAATTTCTCAGTTGCTGCTCCCAATGCCGAGAAAGTCCACCTTTTAATATTTGAAGGCATTAAAGAAAGCAATATCCATAAAACATATGAGTTAAATAAAAAAAATCGATCTGGAGACTATTGGCATATAGAGATAGAAGGATTAAAAGAAGGGTGCTGTTATGCATATAGAGTTTTCACCGCCTATAACGCAAATGAAACTCTCACTACAGACTCAAAAATATTATTAGATCCATGCGCAAGAGCAATATCGGGATGGGATACCTATGAGAGAGACAGTAAGAAAGGAGCCATATCTGATCCGGGGAAATGCCTAAGAGGAATAGTGACTGAGCGAGAAAGCTTTGACTTTATTTCTCATCCTCGTCCAAGACATTTATCAAGTCAAAGTGTAATTTATGAACTGCATGTGGGAGGATTTACTAAACATTCTAATTCTGAGGTGTGGCCTAATCATAAGGGTACTTTCTTAGGACTAATTAACAAGATAGAATACCTAAAAAGTCTTAATGTAACGGCTATAGAACTTCTACCAGTATTTGCTTTTGACCCTAATGATGCACCGATTGGAAGAGTAAACTACTGGGGATATAGCCCCATAAACTGGTTTACACCTCATCACAATTATATAGCCGGGAAAGACCCTCTAGAAGCCAGGAAACAGTTCAGAAAACTTGTTGCAAAATGCCACGACAATGGAATCGAGGTAATAATCGATGTTGTTTATAATCATACAACGGAAGGAGGAAAAAATGGTCCGACGATAAGCTGGCGTGGTTTCGATGATAATACCTATTACCATAAAGACAATGAAAATAACTATTTAGACGTCAGTGGATGTGGAAACAGTATTGCCGCAAATCGACCGCTTGTATCTCAATTAATACTTGAATCTATGCGTTGTTGGGCAATTGAATTAGGAGTAGATGGCTTTAGGTTTGATCTAGGTATTGCTCTTAGTAGAGGAGAGAATTTAGAGCCACTAGATAAACCACCTTTATTTGAGGCAATTGATGCTGATCCATTACTAAGTGATCTAAAGCTTATAAGTGAGCCCTGGGATTGCGGAGGGCTTTACCGCTTAAGAGATTTCCCTGCGAAAAGAATCAGCACATGGAATGGTCATTTCCGAGATAACATTCGCAGATTCTGGAAAGGAGATAAAAATACAACTTGGGCTTTAAAAGAACACCTGTCAGGCGGTTCTGATTTGTATGAGGAAGATAATAATCCAATTACAAAAAGCATCAACTTTATAACATCCCATGATGGTTTTACTCTTAATGATCTAGTCAGTTTTAATACCAAACACAATCTCGCGAATGGAGAAAATAACCGTGATGGAGATAATCACAACAACAGTTGGAATCATGGAATAGAAGGCCCAACAAATGACATTAACTTAATCACTACCAGGAAAAAGCAGCAAAGAAACCTACTCGCGACATTATTACTTTCTCCTGGCATCCCAATGCTACTAATGGGAGACGAGGTAAGTAGAAGTCAAGGGGGAAACAATAATACATGGTGCCAAGATAATCCACTAGGTTGGATGCTCTGGGGAGAGAAAAATGTTGATATAAATATGCTCGATTTCGTAAAAAACTTATTAACAATTAGACAGAACTTCCCTGAAATATTTAGTCCTTACTTCCCCCACCAAGAACACAAAAGAACAGAAGAAGGATTATGGCTTCAATGGCATGGAATCAAAAAATGCAAGCCAGATTGGGGGAGCTGGTCTCACACAATCAGCTACAGCATAAACAAAGAAACAAAAGGTGCTGTGATGTGGATGGGTCTCAACGCGTATACCAAAAAGATGATCTTTGAGCTCCCAGAGTTTGCTTCTCCTCTTCACTGCATCCTCAACACAAAAGATGCAAAGCCGAAGGATATGAACATTCCAAGTACTCAATGGGAAAAAGAAGAAATAGAGGTTGAGAGCAAAAGCATGGTAGTAATGCTTGCTCAGGAATACATCAACAAAATTATTGTTTAGTCAAATTAAGCGGGCGGCGGGAATCGAACCCGCATCATCAGCTTGGAAGGCTGAGGTTTTACCACTAAACTACGCCCGCATTAGGTTGAGCTTTAGACACTCTTGATTAGAGCATCCTTATCAACACTTATGCATTATGGCGGTACGCCGACCCCTTATTAAAGGATTGACCATAAACAAACTGAATTTAATTGCATCTCGACGCAGGTTGATGGTCTCCTATGGCTTAGGAGATGCAGGAACTGGACTAGCTGCATCACAACTTGGTTTCTATCTTTTTGCATTTTTCACTTGTACTGCCGGCCTACCTGCCTTCATTGCAGGGTCATTACTGATGGTTATCAAATTATGGGATGCCATAAATGATCCTCTCATCGGTTGGTTAAGCGATCACACTCAGACCAGATGGGGGCCACGTTTACCTTGGATGGTATGTGCATCTTTACCACTAGGGATCTCCCTAGCAGCAATGTGGTGGGTTCCACCTGGTGGGATCACGCAAAAAACCACCTACTACATTTTCATGGCGGTACTACTTATGACCGCCTACACAAGCGTGAACTTGCCCTATGCCGCACTTTCAACTGAATTAACAAAAAACACATCGACTCGCACTCGACTAAATGCAGCTCGCTTTACAGGATCAATCATTGCAAGTCTAAGTGGATTAATAGTCGCCTCTCTCCTAACCAGGGATGGGGCAAATGGCTTCATTGCAATGGGACGCATTACAGGAACAATTGCCACAATTGCAACTCTTGCTTGCAGCTGGGGACTTGCACCCTTTGCCAAAAAAGCACAAAAACCAACTTCCAAGAAAGAATCATTTAGAAAGCAATTCTCGCGAATACTCAATAATCAACGTTTCAAGCAGGTCCTTTCACTTTATCTAGCACTTTGGTGTGGATTGCAATTAATGCAAACTGTTGCACTAATTTATCTTGTGCAAGTAATGAATGTACCCACGGAGCAATCCACATGGATGCTTGTTTTATTTCAAGTCAGTGCCTTATTAGGCTTACAGTTCTGGAGTTTCTTTTCTAATAAAAAAGGAAGAATCAGGGCTCTAAAATGGGGTTCTTCATTATGGATTAGTGGTTGTATTTTAGCAATATACCTCCAACCACTCACTCCAACAATTTTAGATGCGAATTTAACACCTAATCACAATGGTCTTAAATTTACTATGCTTATCGGATTAATACTAATTGTAGGTTTTGGCGCCTCCACCGCTTATCTAATACCCTGGTCACTACTTCCTGATGCTGTAGATTCTGACCCTGAAAAGCCTGCAGGTGTATACACCGCTTGGATGGTACTTATTCAAAAAGTTGGTATTGGAATTAGTGTTCAGGTACTAGGGGTACTTCTGACAATCTCAGGCTATTTATCTCCTACTAATTGTACTGGGGCAATGACTTTCATAAAGCAACCAGAAAGTGCATTATTAAGCATTAGGTTATGCATGGGATTAATTCCATCTCTACTTGTATTAATAGGTCTTTTAATAATTCGCTCATGGCCTGATACTCCGAAAACTAATCTAGGAGCAAACACATGAATACACCTCGATGGGTAAAAAGATTAGGAGCTAGTCTTATAATTGGAGGTCAAGCAATAGCGTCTACAGCAAAAGGTCGGATAAATCCCACAGATTTATTCGACCAATTAATGGAGGCTGGCCCTAGTAGTTTTTTAATTGTTCTAATAACAGGCATAGCGGCTGGAACAGTTTTTAACATTCAAGTTGCTGCTGAGTTAAGTAGGCAAGGAGCAGGTTCAACAGTCGGCGGAATCCTTGCATTAGGAATGGCTAGAGAAATAGCACCGCTTCTTTCTGCAACGCTCCTCACTGGGAAAGTCGCAACGGCTTATGCCGCCCAGCTTGGGACCATGAAGGTTACTGAACAAATTGATGCAATAACAATGTTGCGAACAGATCCAGTGGAGTACTTAGTGGTTCCAAGAATGATCGCAATGGTTGTAATGGCACCTGTTCAATGTCTTCTGTTTTTTATTGTTGCTTTATGGAGTGGCCAATTCAGTAGTACATATCTTTACCAAATACCTCCAGATGTTTTCTGGACCTCAGTCAGAACATGGTTAAGTACGGATGACCTGCCTTTCATGCTCATTAAATCATTGGTTTTTGGGCTTCAGATTTCCGTCATTTCATGTGGATGGGGCCTTACTACCAGAGGGGGGCCCAAGGAAGTAGGGACAAGTACAACAGGTGCAGTAGTCATGACATTAGTTACTGTTTCTTTAATGGATGTCTTACTAACCCAAATTCTTTTCGGCTAATGGCAAAAACAACCTCACCAACCTCTAATCCCAAGACAAGCATCACACTTGATCCCAATCCCCGCTTGCCATTAATAATACTAATCTTTGGACTTACTTTGTTACCTCTTCCATTGCACCCTTGGCCATCAGTACTGATAGGTCTGCTCAGTATTTTGCTGCTTATTCAGACATTTGCATTACGGCTGGAATTAACACCAGAAGATTTAGTGGTATGGCAATTTGGAAAGGAATTGCGTCGCTTTCCATTCAAAGATTGGCTAGCTTGGAGATTGCTACTTCCGAAACTACCTGGGATTCTTTACTTTCGAGAAGTTAAAAGCCCACATCTTTTACCAATTCTTTTTGATCCTCACAGGCTTGAGATTGAATTAAAAGGAAGAGTGGGTTCTTTAGAAAAACCTGGGAAACAATCTTAAGTATTTAAAACCAAACCAACTATCTTTTTGGTTCATGCCAGAAGCTGACCTGCCAATTTCAATACCAACATCACCAGGAGAACCCCTCTTAGATAAATCATCAGAAAAACTGATTGATTCAATTAATAAATCTTCTGAAGCTCCACATCCAGAAGCACTTCCTCAAAGCATAGAAGAAGACCCTAAAAAACAAATTGATCAAACAGAAACATCTCTAAAAAACAATGATCTTAACCCTGTCTTAAAGCTTGCATTATCAGATTTACAATTCAAAAGAGATCAGCTTGAAAAAGAAATAACTGAACTCTCAATTCGTAAAAAGGCTCTTGAGGAAGAACTCAAAACCTCTTTCGCTGGCCAATCAGATGCAATTGCAAGGCGTGTAAAAGGCTTCCAAGACTATTTAACAAGTGCGCTTCAAGGATTAGCACTATCCGTAGAAAACTTAGATCTTGTTGTTCAACCAATGGTTGTACAACCTTCTCCTCTTGATGAAAAGAAAAAAGCAAATACAGAAATCGAAGCAAGGAGCAAAATTGCCGTATCTGAAACTTTCAAGCCTGATGAAGAATTGATTTGTGAATGCTTAGAACAATTTCTAGAACAACCTGATTTCTATGCTGACCCATGGAAACTCCGAAGAAGTCTCGATCAAAAAGATACTGATCTTTTAGAAGATTGGTTTTTTAATCAAGGTGGAAGGGGTGCCCAACCAAGTAGGGGGAATAGAACACGTAATATTCTCATTTCTGCTGCATTAATTGCGATCCTTGGGGAACTTTATGGAGATCGCTTCCAAGCACTTGTTTTAGCAGGGCAGCCAGAGCGACTTGGTGAATGGCGAAGAGGTCTTCAAGATGCTCTAGGTCTATCCAGAGAAGACTTTGGTCCAAGCAGTGGAATCGTTCTGTTTGAACGTGGAAATGCTGTAGTCGAGAGAGCTGATCGACTTGAAGCGCGTGGGGAAGTTCCTTTAATTTTGATAGATGCTGCAGAGAGGAACGTTGATATTCCAGTTCTTCAGTTTCCTTTATGGCTAGCATTCTCGGCTGGGCCAGATGAAATCTTTGATGAGGACGAGTATCTCTAATGTTAATTAATCATCTTTCTACAGCATTAATAGCAATTGCGATTGGCTATCTTCTTGGGTCAATTCCCAATGGCTATCTGGCCGGGAAATGGATTACTCAAATAGACTTAAGGGAAATAGGATCTGGCTCAACTGGTGCTACAAATGTTCTTCGAAACGTAGGGAAAGGTCCTGCTCTATGCGTATTTCTTTTAGATGTAGGCAAGGGTACTCTTCCAGTTTTAATAGCAAAAAGCCTTCTTCTTGAAGACAACTGGCAAGTCGCGACAGGTCTAGCGGCCATCATTGGGCACATCTGGCCAATCTGGCTCAACTGGAAAGGTGGTAAAGCTGTTGCAACAGGACTAGGAATCTTCCTAGGTATTTCCTGGTCAGTTGGGCTGGCTTGTCTTGGTATCTTTTTAATTGTTCTAAGTGTAAGCAAAATAGTCTCTCTATCAAGTATCACTGCGGCTATTAGTCTCCCTTTAATGATGTTAATTAGTTTTTCTAATAGTAATTTGAGGCCGGCATACCTAATAATTTCCATTATTGCCATGTTCATTGTTTTATGGCGACATAGAAGTAACTGGAAAAGAGTACTTAATGGAACCGAGCCAAAAATCGGACATTCTCGTTAAATCATCTCAAGTTCTAAGCAACAATTATTAAAAGCATCTATTGGATTAATAGAAGTTGTTATTGGGCGTCCAATCACCAATCGAGATGCCCCTGCCTTGAGGGCATCTGAAGGTCTCATTACTCGCGACTGATCAACAAGTTTACTACCTTTAGGCCTTATTCCAGGGGTAACCAATTCAAATGGTTCGGGATATTGTTTCCGCAAATCAGCTAATTCCAAAGGCGAACAAACACAACCACCTAAACCAGCTTTAAAAGCTAATCCTGCAAACAACTCCACTCTCTCTTTCAAAGATTGCTTTATTTCAAGTTCTTCAGAAAACCTCTTCGAATTCCAACTTGTTAACACTGTTACCGCAATCAACTTAGGAGCAGGAAAACCTGCTTTAGCTGCACTATCTCGTGCTGCATGACTAGCTTCTTTTAAAGCTTTCACGCCTGCACATGCATGCACTGAAATCAATTCCACACCAAGATTTGCAGCCTTTCTACAAGCACCTGCCATGGTGGCAGGGATATCATGAAATTTTAAATCAAGAAAAATTTTTAACCCCTGTTTACGCAAATCAACGAGAATCTCTGGACCAGAATTAACAAAAAGTTCAGAGCCAACCTTTACCCATCTCAAATTAGGCAGCTGAGAGGTCAAAGCCAAGGCTTCTTTTCTATCCATTCCATCCAACGCAAGAATAATTCTTTCTGAAGGTCGAACGCCAGAAAGAGAAAAATTGCTTCTAATTCTTGAGTCCATTAAATAAGACGTCTGAAAGTCTTTTTCCCTAATTGAACAATCTTTCCAGTCAGCTCTAAAGCCGAAAGAAATTCCATATTTGGTTCAGTAATCTTTTTGCCATCCAAACGGAAAGCACCACCTTGAATCTGTCTTCGAGCTTCACTGCTGCTCGAACTTAATCCAATAGCTTTCAATAAATAAAAAGCTTTGGCAGGAAACTTCACCTCAGTCATCGATATTTCTGGAACATCTGACGCCAGAACAGTCTTTCCAGCAACTAATTTTTCAGCATTACGCTGCGCCTCATTTGCAGCATCGTAACCATGGCGACTTGCTGTAACCTCAAAAGCCATAAGCTTTTGTCTCTCACGAGGATTGGGAGGCGCCTCATTCAGATCTACCTCGGTAAGCAAAGTTAGATAACTATTAACAGCCTCATCAGAAACCTTCTCTAATTTCGAATACATGGAAAGAGGATCTTCATATAATCCCACGGTGTTCTCAAGACTTTTGCTCATCTTCTGAACCCCATCAAGACCAACCAAAATGGGGAGTAACAATCCAAACTGTGGCCTCTGATTAAAGTACCGCTGCAAATCACGACCCATCGCGACATTGAACTTCTGATCAGTACCTCCTAGCTCTATGTCTGACTGAACCATCACAGAGTCATAACCTTGCATCAAAGGATATAAAAACTCATGGATAGAAATTGGAACTCCCGAGCTATAACGTTTCGAAAAATCTTCCTTTGCGAGCATCTGCCCAACTGTTGAAGTTGACAATAAATCAATCACCTCATTAAGACCCAACCCAGCAAGCCATTCGCTATTACGCCTAATCTCTAGCCGACCAGGTGTTGCGAAATCCAAAATAGCTTTTTCCTGAGGCTGCCCTTTACCTAACTGGTGAAGATAAGTCTTAGCATTTAACTTAACTTCTTCTTCTGTGAGCTGAACTCTAGTTGAGCTCTTTCCAGTTGGATCTCCTATGCGAGCCGTGAAATCTCCAATAATCAAAACGGCAGTATGACCAGCATCCTGAAAAGCTCTAAGTCTCCTAAATAAAATGCTATGGCCTAAATGTATTTCACTACCAGTTGGGTCGATTCCAAGCTTTATACGAAGAGGAGACTTTTGCTTAGATGAAATTTCCAATCTTAAAGCTAAATCATTATCAGGATCTTCACCATCCCCACTTGGGAACAAATCAGCCATTCCTCTCTCCAACCATTCAGGCAATGAGATAGGCGACTCTGACATCTAAAAAAACACCTTGATAAATTGATACTAGAGGGGAGGTATCTGAAAGCTCATCATTCAGATTGATCAAGTTCTCCTTTCATCCTTTCCAAAGTTTTGGTCATTTGGTCAAACATTTGCTCAGGTGTCATACCAAATTGGCCAAGCTGCGTTCTCAACTGTTCCACTGTCATCTTGGCTTGAAAATCTTCTGACAACTCAAATCGTTTCATAAAGACCCTATATCTCTCCATAAGAGCTTCCATAGTCCCTATAAACATTTTTTTTCCCTCACGATCAAACTTCCCATAATCAGATCCCAACTGCATTAGCTGTTGGTAATCAGTAAAAAGCCTTTTGGCTTCCTCCTGAACAATCTCCGACTCAAAAAAAGCCATCTAACCTCCTATACTCCAAAATCTAGTGTTTGCAATACATCCAAGCAATAAGCAGCTTAGGGAAATAGCTGCAACATTACAACTATCGAGGGTGTCAGCAACTTTGTCACTGGTGTTAAACAGCAAAGTTAAAACATAATTCCTTTTATTCTGGCAAAAACATGAGATTTCGTAGAGGGGGATAACCGCAATGAATGCCTTCGTACTCCAGTTCTTTCGCTCTCAAAATAATGTACTCTTAAAAAGAGAGATAATAAGAAGCGTTCTTGCAAGAGGAAAAGTACATTGATCGAACTTGCTAATCTATAAGTTAATTACATAAACATATTACAAAATCCTTTTCGTATATTTTGCGACTTTCCTAAAGCTTCATCAAGCTTAATTCACTTCATTCATTACAAACCAAAATATCACTTACTTAGTTTATTTATACAATCATCTTGCCTATACCTAAGATTTAAAAATATCCTTAGAAGGCAGAACTCCAAAAAAAAATTGCTTCATTTAATAGGATAGTCTTGGCCTCCTCCCTATAGGAGAGTAATTAGTACTTTAAGAGATAAAGTACTAATTACTCTCCTTTTAATCCAAGGAGATAATAAGTCTGACACTATAAAGGTATTAACACATTGAATTTATGCCTAGACTTACCCTTAGCATTTGCGACCTTGCTAGAATCTAGCAAGATAAATAAATTCAATAATGTGTGGAATTAATGGGATAACAAGGGGTGGGGAGAAGGAAAAGGTTGCAAACATGAACAAGCATACAAAGAGAAGAGGACCAGAAGGCTCATATGTTTGGTCTAACGGAGTAGTGACATTAGGTCATAATCTGCTATCAACCATGGGGAGTCCAAACTTGTCTCAACAGCCCATGCTTTATAAAGAGAGCGCTATTATATTTAATGGAGCGATCTTTAATTGGAAGCAAATTGACGAATGGAATTGTTCAGTAGATACGGAATTACTAATTAAAGGACTTTACTATTATGGATTAGATTTTTTAGATAGATGCGAAGGGATGTGGGCATTCGCGTGGTATAAAAATAAAAATATTGTTTTATGTCGTGATAGATTTGGTATCAAACCATTATTTTACAGGGCTATTAAAGGAGATATTATTTTCTCATCATCACCTCACGCACTTGATATTAACAGCTATCGACTTAATAAGTTTGGATTTGGTTTACTCAGACAGTTTGGATATGTTCCAGGTTATCTAACTATTCTTGAAGGGGTGTATAAATTAGTGCCAGGGGAAATTATTAACTATAATCTTACTACACATAAATCTTCAACTTCTTCCCTCTGGAAAAAATCTTTTGAGCAAACTGAATGGTCACGGGAACAATTTCTCTTCAAACTCGAGGCAGCCGTTAAAACATCTTCAGAAACCTCCAGACAGCGAGGAATCTTTCTTTCAGGAGGGCTAGATAGTGGATCTATTCTCCATTTTTTAGGCGAGAAAAGAACCTACTCAACTAAGTTTGAAGCTTGCCATTTAGAACATCGTAAATCTCACTATCTAAAGAAGATAAATGAAGATGCAATGCATGCTGAAAGGTTAGCTAAAGACTATAATCTTTCACATGAAACTCTAACAATCAAATATGATAAATTTATTACTAATATTCGAGAGACAGTAAAAGCATTAGAATTACCAACCTTGTTTAAGCATCACCCGGCCTACTTTCTAGCTAATAAATACATGAGGGAAAAAGGAACAATTATCACTTACTCTGGCGATGGTGGGGATGAAATGTATAGCGGATATAATGTGCACACAAACTATCTAGGTGATCGTGGAACTTGTCCCTTTAGTTGTTTTTATGAGGGAAAGAGCATCAGAAAAGACCTGAGGATTAGGTTAATCGATGAACCAACAAATCTCATTTCCAAATCAAGCTATGTTGATTATATGAAGTCCTGGTTCCCAACACAAATATTTGGAAGTGACTTTTTTAATAACTGTCTTGCAATTGAAATGTTAACACACGTAAGTGATGAATTTATGTCTAGGAATGACAGATTCGGTTCTTATTATGGAATGGAAGGTAGATTCCCATTGCTAAATAAAGAATTATATTATTATGTAATGGGAATATCTAGTAAAATAAAAATTAAGAATCTAAACCCAAAAAGATTTTCAGATTGCCAATATAAATATATAGCCCGAAAATCTCTCAAAGGAATACTTCCTGATTATATA
Source organism: Prochlorococcus sp. AG-363-B04 (assembly GCA_003278465.1). Classification (GTDB taxonomy): domain Bacteria; phylum Cyanobacteriota; class Cyanobacteriia; order PCC-6307; family Cyanobiaceae; genus AG-363-B04. The sequence continues at coordinate 7,916 of QCFC01000008.1, read as the reverse complement.
ATCAACAAAAAGAAGTCTGGTTGGTCATCCCCATCAGGGCTATGGGCCCATGCCAATATAGAGAAGACTCCTATAGACGAAAGCTTAGAGCGTCTTATTAAATGGCCAGAGTCGCAATCGAAATTAGAACTTCATATACTTGAATTAAGAGAATGGTTCGCAATGCATTCTATAGGTATCGAACCTTACAAGAAGAGATCCTAGTTAATCAAGCTCGCAAATGTGACTCAAAAAGTTGGCAAAACTCTATTTTAGAACTATATTAAATATAGATCCTTAATGAATAAATTAACATAGTTTTTTTATTATAAGATGAATATTTCATCAATTTCAAATCTAATAACAGGTTTTTCCTCCCTCCTGATCCCAATTAATCTCTTGGCTAATGTTCAAATATGTCAGATCAAGTATGGAGCCAAAGAAGTTCATCAAAAAAAAGCAATAGATCAATTCATGGCTCGCTTAAATAATAACCAAGTCATTTGCCATCAAATTGGCACTGAATTCAACAAATTTGGTGAGGCCGAGAAAAACAAGCCTATATTTGCCTGCTGTAAGCCAGACAATATATTTAATTAAAGCTTTCCTCATGAAAAGCCCATTAAAAGATAATTTCTACAAATCACGTGTGACATGCTGCTTCTTTTACTGACACTACGACAGTAACCCAAAGTTTCAGAGCTCGTTAATCTCTTTTTAAGCTGTTTTTCTTGATATGGTCCGGGGGCACTGGTTAGACCCTCTAGCTCGACAAATCCTCAAAGTAACTGGTCAGCTACCAGCTAAAATCAAAAAACATACAAACAGATCACACAAGTTTGAATTAATTGAAAAAGAGTTCAGAGGACTTCAAAGGAAATTACAAGAAACCAAAGTCAACTACTTTGTAGATGTCAATAGAGCCAATGCCAACGACTGGAAAAAATTACCAGGTTGCACTGATGAAATGGTTGAACTACTAATCCGACTGCAACGAGGTGGGGTTCAACTTAGTGGGCCTGATGATCTTTTTCAATTATTAGAATTGCCTTCTAATCTCTCTAGGGAATGGAGCCCTCATCTCATCTTTCAATGGTATGGAAATAAGCCTGTTCTACCGCCAATCCAATTAATTGACTTGAATTCAGCCACTCCTGAAATGATTAAAACCACTCTAAAATGGCCTAAGGAGCGTCTTGATAGATTTTTCAAAGAACGTCAGAGACTTCCCTTTAAAAACCTGGCTGACCTTCAAGAGAGGTTAACACTACCTGCATCTGCTATTGAAAACTTAATTGGCAATGTTCGCTTCGGTGCAAAACGATCAGGACCAATACTTCCTCCGGCTTGATGAAACCATGAAAACTTCAGGGTCTCAAGGGCAATTATTTGATACCAATGTTTTACAAAATGGTAAAACTCCCCCTAGAGAATTCAAAATCAGTAGAAAAGTATTACTGAACTGGCAATTTCGCCTTCATGAATTCCAGGCAAACCTCTTTGGAAATGAACCTGATTTAATAAAACAAAGTACATTTTTCAATACAAATTACTCTGCTGTACAAAATCAATTTGATCCTCTGAAATTGAAGCCTCTCCCTCTTAGCTTTTGGCGCTTACCCTCTATGCCTCATAAGGGGCCAGCAATTTACCTAGTAATGGATAAACCTAAAATTCTAATAAATCCTTTATTACTTTATATAGGAGAAACTGTAGCTGCAGAAAGAAGATGGAAAGGAAATCACGACTGTAAAGCATATTTATCTTCTTATTCCGATGCACTAGCAAACGTTGGTCTTAATAAACAGCTAAGTATTCGGTTCTGGACAGACGTACCCTGTGAGACAAAAGCCAGAAGGGAATTAGAACAGGCACTCATCCAACGCTGGCTTCCGCCTTTTAACAAAGAAACAAGAACTCGCTGGAATACTCCTTTTACAAATGAAATTATCTAAGAATCCTAGCTATCATCACGCAAAGCTTTAATCCTCTCAATGAAAGTCTCAACTACTACTGATACCTTGCAGAGTTGGGAAGGCACTTCATTAATTATTGGTCTAATAGAAGGAGCCTTAGAGCAGAAACTAAATCAACTAGAAAGACGTATTGGAGAATCTTTATCAGAAAGCCTCAAAAACAAGGCTTTCAATGCAAAATCTGGAGAGATCCTAAGCTTTCAACTATTCCATGGCCCTTTCAAAAAGCTCATACTAATTGGGCTTGGGGAATCAAACAATCTTGTGCTCAATGAACTTAGGAAAGCGACCTCAGCCGTAACGAAAGAAACTCTTGGGAATAATGGAGTTTTAGGAATTGACTTTCCTTGGGAATGCTTTGATTCGAATGCAGCTGTTAAGGCCGTTGCAGAAGCATTACGACTATCACGTTTCAAAGATCTTCGATTTCGCAAAACTCCGGAACCCTCAATTTTTCCAGAAAACGTTGAACTTATAAATTTTCCAGAATCAACTAACCAAATTCTCCAAGAAGTTCACCCAACTTGTGAAGGGGTCGAGTTAGCAAGAGAGCTGGTAGGTGCTCCCCCAAATTTCCTCACCCCAAATGAACTTGCCAATCAGGCTAAGAAAATAGCCGAAAATCATTCACTTGAAGTGAAAATTCTTGATAAATCTGAATGTGCCGAGAAAGGTATGGGTGCATTTCTTGCTGTAAGCCAAGGATCAGACCTAGCACCAAGATTCATTCATCTTGTGTACAAACCAAAAGGAGCAGTTAAACAACGTCTTGCACTCATAGGGAAAGGTCTCACCTTCGATTCTGGGGGATACAACTTAAAAGTAGGCGCAGCGCAAATTGACATGATGAAATTTGACATGGGAGGCAGTGCAGCAGTTCTTGGCACAGCAAGGGCCATTGCTGAACTTAAACCAGCAGGGATCGAAATTCATTTCATCATTGCTGCTTGTGAAAACATGATCAATGGATCAGCCGTACATCCCGGAGACATTGTCAAGGCATCTAATGGAAAAACCATAGAAATCAATAACACGGATGCAGAAGGGCGGCTAACACTTGCAGATGCTTTGGTTTACGCATGTGAACTAAAGCCAGATAAAATCGTTGATCTTGCCACTCTTACTGGCGCTTGCGTAATAGCACTTGGAGAAGAAATAGCAGGCCTATGGACTGAAGATGATCAGCTTGCTGACGATTTAACAACTGCTGCTGCTGATGCAGGGGAAGGTATTTGGAGGATGCCACTTCAAGATTCCTATAAAGAAGGACTCAAATCATTACTTGCAGATATAAAAAATACTGGTCCAAGGGCAGGAGGATCAATTACTGCAGCACTATTTCTCAAAGAATTTGTCGAAGAATCAATCTCTTGGGCTCATATAGATATTGCAGGTACTGTATGGACCGAAAAAGATAAAGGTCTTAATCCTGCAGGAGCAACTGGATACGGAGTTAGAACACTAGTTAATTGGATTTTAAAATTATCTCTTCAATTCAAGTAATTCAAAGAAAAAATTTATTTGTAAGTCTTATTCGGTACTCAAAAAGAAAATCCCAAGGAATTTAAATCTTTTTAGGACGCTGCAGCAGAAAAAGCTTGACCTCTAGCGTTCAAGCGATCTGAAAAAGAAATTGCTTTAGGACTTTCTAAAGCATGAATTTGCCACCTAGCCCTTTTAGAACATGAATCCAAAACCCTTGCTAAATCATCAGAAGCAAGCTTAGGGGAAGCATAAGGACCAATATGACGAGTCACTAGTCCATCTTTAACGGTCAGCAGATACATACATACCCTCCACATTTCTTCGATTGATGGTACTAAATTTTTCGCCAAAGGGGATAGGTGGAAATCCGCATTTTCAACAGAAATAATGAGTTGAAATTATTTATATTCTCTTTATATTTGAAGCGGTTTTACTCCCATTGCCCGTCTGTTCTTGATCTCTGCCCCCAAACCTCGTCCAATCTTTGGTCTCTGCCGCAGGCAAAACGATAAAAAGAATATTTAAGATTATTTAACTCTGCGAAATTTTGATGGTATTCCTCTGCGAGCCAAAATTGATCAAACTGCTTTATATCAACCTTGATAGATTTTTTTGTTTTATTTAATTCTTCAGCGGCTTTGCCAACGCTATCAATCGCAACTCTTTGCTGATCTTCTCCTTTAGGAAAAATTACAGGTCTATAAGAATCTCCCTTATCGCAAAACTGACCTTTCCCATCAAAAGGATCAACATTACGAAAGTAGCTTCTCAACAATGACTCATAACTAATTAATTCAGGGTCAAATTTCACCAAAACTGCTTCCTGATGACCTTTGTGATTCTCGTAAGTGGGATTTTGCAGCTCACCACCTGTATAACCACTTTGCACTGAAATCACTCCAGGAAGACCCTCTAGGTCATGCTCTAGGCACCAAAAGCAACCTCCAGCAAGAATTGCTTCTTCTTGAGATGCAGCAATAGTTACTGAAGAAAGGCATAAGTTAATTAACAAGGAAAATAAGGTTAAGGCAATACCAATTTTCTTAGAAAGGTAATTCATGACTGCATTAAATCAAGGATCTCTTTAGCAGCTCTATTAGTAACACCAGGTATTCCTAGTTCACTGCGCATAAGATCATAACCCGAAAGCATTTTTGAGCGAATTGTGGGATTTTCCAACAATGGAATAGATAATTTTTCTAAGGCTGAAGGAGTAAATTCGTCTTGTACCAATTCTGGAACTAATCGTTGATTTAGTAATAGATTAACAGGAGATATATGATCTACATTGAACTGAAGAATTCTTCTTGCAAGAAAAGCTGTGATCCTACTAACTCGATAGCCAACAATCTGAGGAACTCCGTATAATGCTAGTTCCATATTAATAGTCCCCGATTTTCCTAATGCAAGGTCAGCTGCAGCAAATAAATATGGTTTAAGAGAATCAACTTCATCAGCGGGAATTATTCTTCCCTTAACTCTTTCTAAATCCAACAACTTCTTAAGAGGCTTTTCAAAGTTTGCCAACCCTGCTGGCACTAAAACCTGAATCGAGCTATTCCTTCTCTGAAGTAAAGCAGCTGCTTTAGCAAGGGTTGGCATTAAATATCTAAGCTCTTGCTTGCGAGACGCTGGCAACAGCAAAAGAAGTGGGCAATTTTGATCAAGTCCTAACCGATTAAAAGCCTGCTCGCGATCAGGAACGACTTTCAAAGTATCCAACATAGGATGCCCAATCCAACTAACTTGGCCCCCTCTCTCTGAATAAAAACTTGCTTCAGCTTTGAAAATTGCAAGAATTCTATCGGTAAAACCAATCAAATCAGTTGTCCCGCCATCCCCTAATCGCCAAGCCCATTCTTGAGGTGCTATGTAATAAATAATTGGCAAATTTGGAAACAAATATCTCAACTTATTTCCAAGACGAATATTAGGTCCCATGTAATCAATAAGAACAACTCCATCAGGTGGAAACTCCTTCAAGAAATTGTTCAAAGTAAATTGAACCATCAATGTAGGGACAACTAAAGGTATTGCTTCCCAAAGACCTATTGCCCCCATTGGTGCAGTATCTGCAATTAACTTTGCTCCAGCAGCCTTCATTCGAGGGCCTCCTAATGCAATCACTTCGAGATCTAATGAACGACGTTTAGCCTCATTAAATAAAGCCTTAACCAACAAACTTCCTTGCAAATCCCCAGATACTTCTCCAGTACTAATTAGCAATCTCACCATAAGATCTAAACAATAACCGTAGGCATCGGTCCTCTTCGCCCTTTCTTAATAGAGTGCTGAACAAATTCACACAAATAATTAGCAGCGGGCATTAATTGTTGAGTTTGTGCCAACTTAATCCCCTCCTCGATAACATGCTCAGATCTAAAAAGCAATGTCCAAATATCCTGTAGCTGACGAAGTTCACCACCATGATTATTCTCTAACCCACTGCGCCTTAATCCAACGCGATTAAGGCCTCGCAATCTACCCGGATGACCTTCTGCCAAGCAATAAGGCGGCACATCTCTTTCGACACGAGTCATTCCTCCAATCATTGCCATACGACCAATCTGAACAAATTGATGAATCCCAAGACAACCTCCAATTACAGCTTTGTCTTCAATAACAACATGACCAGCAACTTGAATCCCATTAGACATAACAATTCCATTACCTAATTCACAATTATGTCCTAAGTGACAATAAGCCATTATTAAATTCCCATCACCAATTTTTGTTTTCTCCCCTTCATTTGTTGCACGATTAATAGTCACAAATTCTCTAATAGTGTTTCCATTTCCTATTAAAACCTCAGTAGGTGCACCTCGATATTTAAGGTCCTGAGGCTCAAGTCCTAAGCAGGCTCCAGGAAACACTCGATTATCAGCACCAAGTGTCGTCCGTCCGTCAAGTACTGCATTAGGACCTATCCAAGTATGAGCACCTATCTTCACCTCAGGTCCAATAACTACCCCTGGGCTAATCACAACACCCTGATCGATTTCTGCACGAGAATCAACTACTGCCGAAGGGTGAATCTGAGTTGTACCCTCTGAAATATTCACTGAAGAATTGAGTAACTCACTCATGGTCTTTAATCCACAAGAGAGAACATCAACTCACCTGAACAAACTAACTGATCTCCTACCATCGCTTCCCCTTTAACTTTTCCAAATCGTTTACGTTTCAAGCTAACTAGCTCACAACTAATATTGAGCTGATCCCCAGGAACTACTGGACGTCTAAAACGGACATTATCAATTCCTGCAAAAACAAATAAGCCCTTTGGCAAATCAGGCATTTGAGTGACAATTATCCCTCCTACTTGTGCCATCGCTTCAACAATCAAAACACCTGGCATCAAAGGCCTATTCGGAAAATGCCCCTGAAATTGAGGCTCATTGAGTGTTACGTTTTTAATTGCTACAGCTCTATGGCCTGGCTCATGCAAAACGACTCGGTCAACGAGAGCAAATGGATACCTGTGAGGTAATAAACCCATTATCTGCTCACTAGTTAGAACAGCAGCATTAGAAAAAGAATCTTTCAAGGTCAAGGTCCGGAAACAGAAGGGATACTGAAGAGAGCATTTGCCAGGTCTGTATGAAGACCATGGGATCCCCTATAGACCAGAACTTGTGCTTTTGGGAAACCAACAAGCGCCAAGTCGCCTATAAGGTCCAAAAGCTTATGGCGAACTGGTTCATTAGAGAATCTGAGTGGTGGATTAAGCCATTGATCACCATCACATAACAATGCATTCTCAAGGCATCCTCCTTTTATCAATCCAGCCGCTCTTAATTCTTCAACTTGATCAAGGAATCCAAAGGTCCTTGCAGGAGCAATCTCTTTGACAAAACTATCTGGCGTTAGTTCAATCTTCATGATTTGACGTCCAATAGCCTTTTGCGGGAAATCAATTACACCAATCAAGCTAAACCTTTCTGAAGGAGTTGCAGTAATAACACCTTCACCTCTATTACATAACAACCCTTGGGTCACTTCAGGAGGCTTAATACGAGGAGTTTCTGCTTGAGTAAGGCCTATTTCCGCAATTGCATTTACCCAATCTTGTGAAGATCCATCAAGCAATGGAATTTCATTACCTAATACTTGAATTTCCAAATGACTAATTCCACAACCTGCAATAGCTGCAAGTAAATGTTCCACAGTCAACAATCGACGTTGACCTATTTCTAAAGTTGTACAAAGCTGACTAGGTCGAACCTGACAAGGAGACAAAGTAACAGGAGGATAAATATCATCTACCCACGAAACATGTAACCCTGCCTTTCGGGAAGGCAGCAAATGGACTTCGGCCATCTCGCCAGTATGCAGACCAATTCCCTTCCGGGAAACGACTCCGGAAATGGTCCATGAATCCTCGTAGTTACAGGGCCAATTGGACACTAAAACTTCCAGCCAACACCAAGATTAAAACGCCAATCTCCAGTGAATTCCTTACTAGCCGCCTCAAGA
>QCFC01000007.1 GCA_003278465.1 Prochlorococcus sp. AG-363-B04 | reverse complement strand
AGCTGCATTGTTATATCTACTTCTGGAACCTAAATCTGATCTTGTCAAGAGAACTTGCGCAACTGTTTGGCCATGTTTTTTCATGGCTGATTCATAAAGACCTATTAGGTATCCTTGGCCTATTGCCGCTGCTGCTTGTAGAGAGACAAAGTCTTTAGGACGTTTCTCAATTCCTAGACGATGACAACCTAGTCCTACAGCACCACTAGTTACTAAAATTATGCGATCTCCTCTTCTTTGACTCGCTGAAATATATGAAACATAGCTTTCTATTATTTGTGATGTTGTTTGATTGTCAGTTCCTCTGAGAAGGCTGGTTCCAACCTTCAAAACTTTGAGGTACATTTCTCTATGCTCCTAAAATTTGAGCTAGTTTCTTCTCAATTTTCTGAATTCTTGACTCCTTGTAATTCTCGTAATCATCACTGATATTTTTAACTAAGATTGTATAAAGTCCTAATCTATTACCAACTAATATATCCGTAAAAATTCTATCACCTATTATTGCAGCTTTAGCAGGTTTAACATTAAGAGCATTAAGAATACGTCTTAATGCTCCTCTGCGTGGCTTTGATGCTGCATATGTAAAGTCTAAACCTAATTGATTTGCAACAGCTTCAACACGGCGTTTAGAAGGATTATTGCTAAATAGATGAATCATTAATTTCTCTTTAGCATTTTTTATCCAATTTCTGACAGTCTCGGAAATAATAGCCTCCCTACCAGATAATAATGTCCCATCAACATCAAGTATTAGCAATTCAATCCCAATATCTGAAAAATAATCTATTGGAATATTGGTTATGTTTAAGGATGGTTCCCAATCAGGCTTTAGCCATTTTGGATTGATCATTCTGATGGCTCCCTTTCTTCGAGTTCAATTTCTATTTGGGGTTGGATTCTGTCAAACTCTTCTCCCTCAATAAGAATTGCTTGTCCATCTATTAAGCGTGCTACAACAAAAAATGGATCTAAAGGAATATAAAGACCATATTCTTCTTCTTCAACCATAAAACTCACAAGGAGTTCATATGTTTCTGAGTCGTCGTCAAGATCTTCTTCTTCTAGCTCTTCTGGATCAGGTTCCTCAAGTTCTCCAGTAATTGTCAAAGTTACGGCAGAGCGAATAAGAGTAAGGTCGTGCTCTTGAAGGACTACATCTGCAACATTAAGGATTGGTTCACTACTTGAAATTGATTCGATTAATTCAGGGTCAGCCCCTTCTCTTAAGCGAAAAAGAGATACTGGAGTATCAACGGGAGTCAGTAATGCATATTCGCCTTCTTTTAGAGGGATCAATTGTTCTAGGAAGCAAAGTAAATCACTGCCTTTGCTGTCTCTTACGAGAACGGTTGGGACTTCTGCAGAGCTCTTGGGACTTTCAGAAGACATTAAAGTTGGTAGTAGCCTTATCAGGATCCACTATCTCATTCGACTTTGCTAATTAGATGGGCCGCCATTTTGACCGGTTTCAGGTCTGGACCTTCCTTTAACCATTGTTCTAGAAGTAAAGCAGCAACTGCACTATCAAGTTGACCACTTTTATCTTTTGGAATATTTAACGTTTGATTTGCATACCAGCTGCTGCTGTGTTCATTTACCCATGCCAGAGGTAAATTCAATTCCTTTGCAATTCTCTGACCGTATCTTCTGCAATGTTCAGCTTGTCTTGTAAGCCTGCATTGTGAGTCAATAGGTAGACCAACAATAAGTCCCTCAATTTTTCTGTTTTGGCAGTGAAGTTTTAATAGCTCAATGTCAGCTTGAAAGCTTTTTCTGTGTAGTGCTGGCAGGCGGCTCACTGTTAGTCCAAGTGGATCACAGCCTGCCAAGCCAACTCGACGACGGCCGACATCCAGACTTAATACAGATCTTGGTTTTGGTGACACAAATGACATTTTTATCGTCGTCCTAGGCTTGGAGTAGGCAGGGGGGGGGTTTGTGGCTTTAAGCGGTCAAGCATTGACTCGAGTTGATTTGCTCCAGGTATAAGTTTGTTATTAATTTGACGACGCCAAATACTTCTTCCTAGAAGAATTTCTTCAAAAGATATTTTGAAACCATAATCTTCTAAAAGTTTATTAAGTTGTTCATCATCACTTGCTGTTTTGAGAAGAAATGGATAAGAGCTCCTGCTTAAGTCGCATAGTATTTTGGGTATCGTATCTGAAAGCCTGCAATCCCAAGCTAATTCTCTAATTAACTGAAGCCCTGTCACATTATCTGTTGATGGATCTTCGATTATCCCTGCAATTGCATTTCTTCTTTTTTCAGAATTAACTAATACCCCTGTGTTTGATTGGTTCTGGTTGAGAAGGTCAATCCACTGACGGTCAAAAATTTGGCGAAGGTGACTAGAATAACCAGCTTGTTCTAGCGGCCAAAGAAGGGGTGCCGTTTTTTTATTTAATTTCTCCCAGTTGAGCTCTTCTGGCCATCTTTTGTGGAGATAATTGTTATTCCCAACTTTATTTTTTTCTGGGAGATTCCAGCATTTTTGAAGCTTTAAGGGCTGGAAACCTAGTTCTCGAGCAAGTGATAAATCTTTTACTTCAGAGGCTTTACATTTAAATACCCAACTTTGTGCACGTTGACTTCCTAATTGAAGTGCATGTTGCATAAGACTTTGTTTAACTACTCTTAAGGTTGTATTTTTAGGATCAGATACTATCTCAGGAGAAGTAATTAACCAGCAGCTTCCTCGTCTGTTATATGGATGTATTACTGAATAAGCTATAACGTTATCTTGTTCGCTTGTAACTATGCATAAGGGATGTATGGCAGGTAGCAATCCTGGGAGGTTATTTTCTGCAGTGGCAATCCAGCTCCGAATCAGCAACCTTTGAAGCCATAAGAAACGGTTGGGCTGAAGGATGTTCTTTAATTTCGGGAGATGAGACGCTTTCAGCGATTCCACCCGAAGGTTTGTGGTGGATGGTTCGCTCACTGCAAGTGCAAAAAACCTTCTTTAAATCTATCTCGTAAAATCTGTATTTGAGGCTAATTATTTTGGTCTGACTAAGACTATTGGAGTTTGCTCATTTGAATTGCCTGCAGGATTTTTCTTTAAAGCTCGCATAACAAGACTTTCATTGCAGTAATTGCTAGAAGCCAATATTTTGACTCGACCAAGATCGTTAACATCTACTACAGCAACCTCAATTCCAATAATACTTGCGACTTTTTCACAGATTTGTTGAGGAGATGTTGGCCCAAGAACTATTGTTTGATCATAAGGCGGTGTGGTTCCAGTTATATCATCAATTAATCTGGCTTGACTACCTGCCAGTCGATAAAAAACACCTTTAATCCCTAAAAGCTTCATCAATATAGCAATAACCCAGGCAACTGATACTCGACTTGGACCAACAATGTTAATTAGTGATTGCATCCCACAAGCAGTTGCCAAACTGCTTGTGGGATGAAATGAACGGCATAGAATCGTAGAAAGATAACTAGGTTTTATTAACTCTGGGTGCAGATATCGACCCTGAATTACTGCTAATGGCGTTTCTCCAATTGTGAGAATATCTCCTGGAAGAATTAGTTTTGAGGTGTATTCCTTTAATACTTCTATTGGATCATCAAGAGGGCCAAGAAGGTGTGTCTTAATTGGTAAAAGATCATATCCATCGTTATTTATAAAACAAACTTCTGAGGAATTTTTTGGCTTTGGCCTTTTGATTGAGATAGGGAATCCTTGGCGAAGTTTTAGGCGTCCAAAGGGACCATAATTTATCCAAAAAATTTCTAGCCAAAGGCATTCAGGTATCGTTAGAATATTTTGATGTTTTATATTTTTTAATGTAATCTCTACTTTTACTTTTGTCTTTTTACCCCCTTTAACAATATAGGCAAACCAATATCTATCCTTTCTCGCCTTCTCGTCTGGGTGATTTGAGATAATATTTGTCTCTATATTTACCTTACTAAAATCATGTGAACCAATTAATGTAGGCTTGATATCTAGTTCAGGAACCATTACCTCAACCTTTGGAGCATGATTCTCGATAATTAGCCACCCATTTATCTTTATGATTTCAGATTGCAGATCTACTTTCCAATCTTTACCTTCTATGGTTAATGGAGATCGTGGTCTCGTCCAATGTTTAATCTCCATTAATATTAGGCTGATTAATAGAATGAGAAGAAGGATAAATATGATTTCCATTGAATGAGGGATGATCTGATGGATAGATTTATTAGCTGGATTAATTATAATTGAATCAATTATTACCTTAGTTTTGGTTTGTAACTCATAACAATAACTGTTGTTTTATTAACTTTTTGCTGGCTCACTATTATACTCATTAAAACTTTTTATTGTTATCTTTTCTTTTGGTCCATCAAGGCCAGTTGCTTTACTTATGGCTTCATTAATAGTATCTAACGGAACTAGGCCTTCTTCATCTAGTAAAACATTACCTTCTCCATCTATGACTACTATTTGAGGGATTATTCCATGCCAGTAAAATGAAGGGTCAGAGGAGTTACTTGTGTTTTGTCTAGAAAGTTCATCAGTTGTAAGTGGTATTAGATCTATTGCTGGACCCCAAACTAATTTCAGAGCAGATACAACTGGTGCAAAAGCTTTACTGGTTGAACTGTCGTCAAGGTAATAGACAATTACACTTGTTCTATTAGATTTTAGTGAGTCTTCTAAGGTGCTTGATGGAGGAACTAATGAACCATTACCAGCATAAATAGGAAATATATTTCCATCGTAGCTGTCCGTATCTCGAGCAGCATCAACTGGTGAAATTACAAAAAGAATAGTCAATCCTATGATCAGGATAGATTTAAGAAAATGGCTCATTGAAATTCAGTTAATAGTTTTCAGGGTACTTGTAGACCAGATAACTCTGATGAATTTGACATTTAGCTACGTCCAAGACTACGTCCCATCCCTTGGGCTATGCCACGACCAATCAGCCCTATTGATCGGCCAATAACTTGGGTAAGAATTACAACCATGAGATCTCCTATACGTCTTAGTAAAGCTTGTAATTGAGGTGCTAAGGCATCACGAGCCTCAACCAATAAAGCTACTTGTTGCTGGGCCCAATTAAGTTGACGAAGTTCTTCATCTCTTGGTTCTGTGAGAAGATATGTCTCAATAGAACCTTTTTGTAATTTGTAAAGCAGTCTTTTGCTTTCGTAAAGTTGAATAGGACGCTGAATTAATTCACACCATCGAGATTGACTATTTAGTTGATTACGCAGACGTTCTAGCTCTCTTGTTGAGATAAGTCCAGGTGACAGCAAGAAATTTCTTAGTTCTGGCCACGCCCCACAAATACTTAGAATTTCTGCACTTATTAACTCTGCTGTTCTTACAAGCCAATTGCCTACTAAGTCTTCAAGATAGATTAAAGCTCTGGGATCGTCTGCAGGAAGTATTTTCCCTCCAACCTCTACTGGTTTATAGAACAACAAAGCATTTAACATCTGGCTTGGATCTGGAATCTCTTCATCGGCTTGACTTAAATCAGTGTAGATAAGGAGTTGATCAGCAACAGGCTTTAATTCTCCTTTCAAGGGAATTCTGATGTAATTACCAGCAAGGCTTCGAAGAGATTGTTGACGAAGCTCTAGTTCATTAGATTCCCATGATTGGATGAGTTCTTCGGATGTTTGATCAGTTTTACGTAATTTGCTGATTAGGTTATCAAGTTGATAGATAAGATTAAGCATTAACTCTTTACGATGCTCTGGTTTTAGCCCTTCAATAGCAAGGAGATTTCCTGTGGAATTTGTAATACCATCTTCAATTGTTTTCTTAAGATGTTTGTTTATTGACTCCCAGACTGCAATTGCACTCCTTTCTCGAAGATTTATGTTTGGCTCATAGTTTTCTGTAGGAGAAATCTTTGAATTCTGTGCTTGCTCGGCTATTTGAATTTTGGATCCTAATGAGGATCTAATTGGACTCCAAATCCACAAAAGTAGTCTTTTCGCACTATTTAACTCTCTTAATCTTCCTTTAAGTATGATTCTTATAAAGGTAGCCTCCGAAGATTTCGTCAATAATGATGTTAGTAGCCTTAGCTCATCATTGATTTGTTGTATTCCACTCTCAAGTAGCCACTGAAAAAGTCCAAGAGGTACTTCATTTGTTGTGATTTTAGTTGATGAGGATTGGGGGAGTAGCTTGACAACTCGACCACCATTACGAAGAGTTTTTATTGCGTTTATAAGCGTCTCTAAGTCCGGAGATTGAATAATCCCTGCACAGTTAAGTTGCAGTAACTGATCTGTGGTTAGGCGAGTTTTACTTGGAAGCAGAATTAGGATAGGTGAAGGCTCCCATTTGTCTTCAAGACGGTGTATTTCAATTTCTAAGGACTTCAGAGATTCAAGAGTTTCTATAGACCAAATAACAAGACAAGGATGACGGGTTAGTTTTTCAGGCTTTAAGAAAATTGCAAGGTTGGGGATATTGTTAGTAAGTTGAATCCTTAGAGATTCTCCTAGCAAACTTGGCGCTAGCAACAAGATTTGGTTTTGAGCGCTATCAGCCAAGTTGACTTCCACCTAAGTTCAATACATTAAATTTACCTAGGATTTGGAAATACTCCAGTCCAAGAACCTGCATTAAAGAGTCAGTTTTTTAGGGTCTGACTCTCATTTGTCATATTAGTTTTGGATTTCATGCATAAAAAATTTGATTATTTGGCGGATCTTGTAATTGAAAATTTTCAATAGCTTTATTTGCTTCTATCAGGTCAACCGTTCCATCATATAAGGCTCTCCCAACAATCACTCCTGTGACTCCATATTGCTTAAGAGGCATAAGTGCTAACAGGTCTGAGATGCAACCAATTCCTCCGGAAGCAATGATAGGAACATGTGATACCTCAGCTATTTCTCTCATTGCTTTTAAGTTAGGACCCTTAAGAGTTCCATCAGTTTTGATATCTGTAAAGATGATTGCTGCAATACCTTTATTGCTAAAGCTATTCGCTAATTCTTTTGCTGATACATTACTTTCGTTAAGCCAACCTCTAGTAGCAACTTTTCCATCTTTTGCATCAATACCAACAATCACACGCCTAGGATGTTTTTGAATAAGTTCTTCAATTAGATCGGGTTTCTCTATTGCAACAGTTCCGAGAATTACTCTGTCAATACCACTATTTAAAAGCTCTTCCGCACGTTTTAGAGATCTAATTCCCCCACCCAACTGCACTGGGATTTTTATGGAAGAAATTATTTTCCGTATTGTCGTGTCATTAACGGGCTGCCCACTTTTTGCACCATCAAGATCTACAAGATGAAGGCGAGTAGCTCCTATCTCTTCCCAGTAGAGGGCTTGCTCTACTGGGTCATTATTGAATTCAGTGACTTCTTGGTAGTTTCCTTGGTGGAGCCGAACGCATTTCCCTTCTAAGAGGTCGATAGCTGGAATGATTTGCATACTTGAATGAAGATTTCTATATATATCCTGCAGGAGAGTCGCAACTCAAGCTTCTTTTTACGAGATAGATTTCTATAGATCTTTATTCAGCTTTAGAAAACTGTGAAAATTCTAGTAATGGGAGGCACACGTTTTGTAGGGAAGCCTTTGGTGAAAGGTCTTCTTGAGCAGGGGCATCAAATTACGCTTTTTACACGTGGTAGAAATGCTTTGCCTAAAGGAGTAGAGAACATAGTTGGGGATAGGAATGTTGATGAAGATCTGCAGAGACTTCAAGGCCGAACTTTTGATGTGATTATCGACAGTTCCGGACGGCAGCTTGAAGACACAAGGAAGGTCCTACTTATTACTAAAAACCCAAAATATAGATTTTTGTATGTCAGCTCTGCAGGAGTTTATGCGAATATTGATCAATGGCCACTAGATGAAGAGACTCCAACAGATCCAAGTAGTCGGCATTTTGGAAAGGTAGAAACTGAAAATTGGCTTTTAGAGGAAGGTATCCCTTTTACGAGTTTTCGACCAACCTATATTTATGGGCCAGGTAATTACAATCCTATTGAAAGATGGTTCTTTGATCGTATAACTAACAACAGAACAATTCCATTGCCAGGAGATGGGAATACAATTACACAATTAGGTCATGTAGTTGATTTAGCTAGAGCAATGATCAAAAGCCTTGAAGTTGAAATATCTGTAAATCGTATTTACAATTGCTCTGGAAATAGAGGCGTTACTTTTAGAGGCTTGATTAAAAAAGCTGCAATAGCTTGTGGTAAAGATCCTCAAGAACTTCTTTTTAAGTCTTTTGATATTGAAAATTTAGATCCCAAAGCAAGGAAAGCATTTCCATTACGTTTAACTCATTTCCTTACTGATACAACTAGAGTTCAACGAGAGTTGAATTGGGTGCCAGAGTTTGATCTTGATTTAGGCCTAAAAGATAGTTATGTAAATGACTACTTGATCAACCCTGGAAATAAGCCGGATTTTAGTTCTGATGAGGCATTGATAGGGATTTGATATATGTTTTTGCAGAGAATAATGCCAAAGCTAATGATGGCCAGAATAACCACCACCCTAGTTGATTAAGTTCATTAGATATTTCTAGTCCCCCCCAACTTGAAGGCCATAGTAATAGTTCAATACTTATTATTTGGAGTGTTGTTTTGACTTTCCCTGCAAAGGCGGCTGGGCCTCCTCTTGGCTCGTCAATACGCCATCCTGTAATAATTAATTCTCTTGAGAATAAAAGCCATATAGCCCAGATGGGTATGAGTTTGTTGCTAGCTATCCAGATTAGTGGTCCTGCGAGGAAGATTTTATCCGCGAGTGGATCTAGTTGAGCTCCCCATTTGGTCCCACCTCCTGCTGCTTTGGCTATCCATCCATCTAAGAGGTCAGTTATCCCACTTGCAAGAATTAGAATGCATGCTATTGCTTTTTGTTCCAAGGAGAGAGCTATCACAATAGGCAAACCACTAATTGCTCTGGCTAGGGTGAGATTATTTGCTAATTTTCGTAGTGTTAAAGGAGTAAATGGTTTTAATAGAGCGGTCACAGATCTTAGAGGTTTCCTATGGATACGGTTTAAAGCTTAGTAAGAAGCCGGTAAACCATTATTACGGATTTATCTCGCTAATTGTTATGGAGAAAATAAATTTCAATTATTTAGTATGATTAAAATGATTTATTTCTGTTTTCTTTGATTAACCATGACTACAGCGCTTTTGCTCGCTCTCATTGGATCACTTGCTCTTATGCTATACATAGTCAGAAAAATCGAACAGGATTAAATAGTAAATAGTTTATTTCTAAATTAGAGAATATACATAAGATATATCAATATCAATATCAATATTTGGGACATTATCTTATGATATTTTGTTAGTTCATTGGATGATTTTTGATAGTATTTAAGATTTGAACTTGGTCTGTATCAATGATTTTAAAATATATGGAAACCATATAAATTTATGATCTTATTAAACTTTATCTTTTATACTCTTGTTTTGTTTTTCGTTATGTAGTCGACGAATTTAATGTTGCTTTCTTTCGCAGGTGTCAGCCGACATCCTAACGTATCAGTTCTTGTAAGTGTTCAGAATGTACTCTTTGCCCTTGAAACTCCCTCCAGGCAGTGATCTTCGTCAAAGTATTGAGCAGATAGGGAAAGATCAAAATGCCCATGGATTCGTACTTGGTGTGGTAGGAAATCTTTCTAGAGCCGCCTTTCAGTGCCCTGGGCACAAGGATCCAACTGTTCTTGAAGGAAATTTAGAAATAATTACCTTAAACGGAACTTTTTCTCCTAATGGGGTGCATCTTCACTTGAGTCTTTCGGATGGAGCATGCCAAGTTTGGGGCGGCCATCTTGAAGAAGGTACATTGGTGCTTAAGGGTGCAGATGTGTTGGTAGGTTTGCTGGATAAACCATTTAGCGAGCCCCAATCAAACAGAAATATAAATCCAGAGATTGATGCTCGTCTTGAAATAGCCGTTTTACCAGGATGTCCTTGGTCTTCAAGGGCATTACGCATACTTAAGAACCTTGATGTCCCATTTAAAGTTGAGATTATTGATAGCGAAGAATCATTTAATAATTTGAGGTCACGTAGTGACCTGTCAACATTTCCACAGGTTTTCATAGATGGTGAATTGATTGGAGGGTATGAAGCAATTCAAGAGTTTAAAAGTTCTGGAAGATTCGCAGAGTTCCAGTGAAAACCTCTCCAGAGCCTATAAACAACTCTAGCTATTGGGACCATAAGCCTTGGTGGTGTCAGCCATGGAGCATTATTATTACAGGAATTATTATATTGATTCTTAGCTGGTTAATTAGTCATATTATTTTAATTAATTTCTTGATTTTAATAGGAGTTTTTTGCTGGTGGGGATTATTCCTATTTCTTGCTCCTTATGCATATTCTCAACAAGCAATAAACAAAGATTAAATTAATTATTATCAATATTTAATTGAACCTAAATTTTCTTGTAGATGTATGCGAATGCATTGAGATGCTCACATTTCAGTGATTTTTGATTTTATTCTCCATAATCATGGGAAAATAATTTTTAAGGATATTGTGATCTGCAATCAATCCAGATTCTTTATTAAATGTCTTATAGAATAGTGATTAAATACTTGTCCATGAAAATTTATAGTCTTCTTTATAAATGAAAACTTCACTAGCTATAACTCCACTTGAGAGTAGTGATATCTCTCAAGTTACTCTTTGGGCAAGAGTTGAAGGGTTTGCGCCAGGAGTAGGCGATGTTGATATTTATCGACATACAGATCGTCAAGGATTGTGGTTGGCTCGCTTAGACAATAAACCTGTTGGTTGCATTTCTGGTGTTCGATATAATTCAAACTATGGATTTATAGGAATGTTTATAGTTGCTCCTCCATATAGAGGGAATGGATATGGCTTGGCTTTGTGGAAACATTCACTTGAATATCTCAATGATTTACCTTGTATTGGCTTAGAGGCAGCTCCTGATCGGATTAAAGATTATTCAAACTGGGGATTTTTGCCTTCTTCCTCAACCACACGTTGGGAATGGAAAGGTAATAGCAATCTTTTGAGTGAAGAATGGGACTTGTATCGAGAGAGACATGGTCTTCAATTATTTGAGGGAGAATCAATTTCAGCAAGAGCAGTACAGGATTATGACGCTTATAGGGAACCCAGCCCAAGACCTCATTTTCTTTCTGATTGGCTACAGCACCCTGCTGGAACTGTTTTGGCATTAGGTGATAGGAATGGACAATGTCATGGGTTTGGTCGTATTAGACCTTGTTTGTTAAATAAAGGGAAAGGCTGGAGAATAGGCCCATTACTTGCAGATACTCCAAAGCTTGCAGAATTACTTTTAAGACACTTGATTAATCAACACCCTGGAGTGGTTTTGATTGATTCACCTGGAGCTAATCCCTATTCGCAAAAACTTCTGAATGGGATTGGTTTTCATTCGGTTTCCAATACAATGCGCATGTATAGAGGGGCTCAACCTCCAATTTCATTAAATGAGGTGTATGGTCTGGCTTGCCTTGAACTTGGTTAATTCTAAAAATATAAGCTTCGTTTCCCTACTTTTTCATTGAATTCATTTGTTCTTTAAGTAATTGTTTTTCTTTAAGTAACTCCGTTTCTAGTTGTTCTATTAATTTTGTTACGAGAGACTGAAACTCAGGCTGACATCCTCGAAAGGCCGCTTTATGTCTGATGGGCTCATTTCTTGTCCTTAGGTCCGTCAACATAAGTTGCAACGCATCAATTTTGGCGTTGTTGTTCATGATTACAAAGTTCCAGTTCTGCGAGATTAAGATGCAGGAAAGAAAATGTCTTGAATTGCCTTTTGCATTTTTATAGGTTTTTGTTCAGGACTGCTAGTTACTTCTAGGATTTTTCCAATAGAATCATTTGTTTTTAGGGCTTCAATACAGCACTTTGCAAGAAGACGCCGTGGGATGTACGCGTCTTCTTGCATGTTGGCTTGTGTGTAACGGATTCCCTCCAAGTCAAGATTTTCTTCTCTTTCAGAAAGTCCGCCAGGACGAATTATTGTCCAATCTAAGCCACTTTGTTCTAAGGCTTTTTCCCCTACTCTCTTCCAAAGCAGGATTAGTCCGAATAAATTTAGAGGATGTAGCCATCTCCCAGCACATAGAGAACTCACCAAGATCAATCGATTTATATTGACTCTTTTACAACTTTCTATTTGGCGTTTAACTCCAACGGCATCAATTCTCGCCGGACCTGTTAAGTCTGGGGAAGGTCGTGCACCCGTAGCGATTAGAAGAGCATCACAACCTATTAAGGCATCATCGATTGATTTCTCATTCTCGAGCGAAAAGATTGCCCTATCACAACTACTAAGGCTTGGAGGGAGTTGTGAGCCTTTTCTAGTTAACAAGCGCACTCTAAAGCCTGCGGCTAGAGCTTCTTCTGCGACACGATAACCAGTTTTACCTGAGGCACCACTAATTGCGAGATTCAAAGCCATGATTGAGTTTCCTTATGGCAACAGTGCATTTAAGTTAGAATTGCTTGGATTATTAACTAGCTTTTATTATATGATTTTTAATAGTAAAATTGTGTTTTCTCACAACTTTTTTTATTCATGGTTTTGAGCAAATAACATTGTTCTTTCTGTTTGGGTAGAGCTTCTTACACAAACCACATATATTTCCTTGACATCCTCTTGCGGTGCAATATTCCCTTCCATAAAAAATAATTTGGAGGTGGAGTTGATTCCATTTTGCTTTAGGGAAAATATTTTTAAGGTCTTTTTCTGTTTGAACCACATTTCTCCCATTTGTCAAACCCCATCTTTGTGCCAATCTATGTATATGGGTGTCTACTGGAAAGGTTGGCACACCAAAGGCTTGTGCCATGACTACGCTTGCTGTTTTATGGCCTACACCAGGAAGATTCTCAAGGTCATTAAAATTATCAGGCACTAATCCTGAAAATTTATTTATTAGAATATTAGATAATTCATTTAAATGTTTGGATTTTCTTTTTGAAAGTCCTATCGGTTTAATTATTTTTAGAATTTGCTCTTCACCGAGATCACTCATTCTTTTCGGATCTGGAGCTACCTGGAAAAGTTTCGGTGTGATTTCATTTACTTTTTTGTCTGTGCACTGGGCACTTAAAATTACAGCAACTAGAAGTGTAAATGGATCTTTATGATTTAATGGAATTGGTGTTTGTGGATAGAGATTATTTAAATAATCAATAATAATTTCAGCACGTTTGGATTTTGTCATAACTTTTATTATCGCCTTGAATTGAGAGACTACGCCTTTTTGATTTTAAAAGGTGCTGCCATCCCAACCCCACATATGAGGCCTCACATTTTCAAAGCTAATGTAAATTCGAGTTGATGCTATATGTAAATGTTTTTGAACAAGGGCACATAAACTTTCACTGATTTGTTTGGTTTTGGATTCATCTAAGGTTCCTATGTTTTTCACTTCTATAAAGCAGGATGGTTCTGATGTACCTGCAAATGTCATTTTGAGATCTGTCTTAAGTATAGTCATCACATAACTTTCTGGTTTGGATAGAAGTTTTGAAATTTCTTTTGATAGAATATTTAAAAGGATTTCATCATCTGTTCGTACTTCAAGAGAAGTTTGGATGGAGATAAGAGGCATTTATTCAGTTAGTGGATTTAAATTTTATTATGCTCTAGGTCTTTTTGCGGGCTATTTTTTTCTTATCAGTAAATAATTTAACAAAAGATTAGATCTGAAATGGTCGTTTATTTTCTATTTGTATTATTAGATCTTGTATGTTTTTGTGTCATTCCGGTTATTAAAGACAGGATAAATATTCCAATAAGAGCAAATATAAGAAATATTCTACCTCCAGATAATATACCAGCGCCCAAAGCTACTACTGGGGGATTTGAAAGTATTATACTTAGTGCAAGTGCAGGTGCAAACTTTAACCAAGGGGTCTTCGTTAAACCTATTCCATAGGAGACAAAGTCAAATAAACCTGTCATCAAAAACCCTGTAATTAAAAAGAAATTGTTTTCTAAATGTTTTCCACTGTATTTTTCTACTTTCTTCATAAATGAATTGCCAACCAATCTTTTTATCAAATTACGACCATATTTTCTTGATAGATAGAAACTTAATGAACAAGAGACAGAATCGGCAAGACAAATTACTAAAATACCTTTGTTAAATCCTAGTAGAGCTCCTGCCATTAATGAGTAGGCAGTGCTTGGCAGGGCTGGAACAATGATACTTGAAAAGCGAAGTATAAAAATCCCAACTGGAGCCCATATACCCATACTATTAACTTGATCTTTAAGTTTATTTATTCCGAATATTTGCACCAGATAAATTAATACTGTTACTAGTACGATTAAATAGAGAAGATTTAGTAACTTTTTAGCTCTCAAGATTAGATGATTAAATTACTTTTATTTTATCTTATCTCTTGATGGATCTGAAGTAGTATGACCTGAATTTTTGATATATTATTAAATCCTAGAAGATTAATAGAATATTAGTTAGGTATTTGCTTGTTTGATGACTTGCAATTTCTCTGTTGATTTATCTTTGAGTAAATACTCTTCTTTTTCCTCATTTTTTCTTTCTTGCCTTACTTCGTCTATGGAATTATGCTTGGGTGTGCTCACATATTTCCCCTTCAGAGACTAATGATACCCGATCATGTATCGAATTTAACAAGTTAGCATGTTCAATAATTTCACTTTATGAGTGAAAATAGCTTCATTGCCAGTCACATTTGTTACAAGAAGACCTTTTGGATTTTTATGATTTGCTCTTGAGGGAGCGAGAATCCTCTTATGGCCTTACTTTTCAAGGATATAAAGGTTTTCAGGTTGATATAACGCCTAGTTTTTGTTGTGATTTGGATCTTGTCCCATTTTTGCGGCTTAACTCTCAAAATACCTTTGATCAACATAGCTATAAAAGGCATCTGAACTCTCTAAGAACCCTCCACTTAAGAGAAGGGCAGACTTTCTTGCTTTCTTCTTCTTCGACAAAAATACGTTGTGTACGTCTTTCTTTTAAGAAAGGTGTGGCAAGAATATCAGGAGCTTTTGGAGGCCAATTAACAGATGTGACTTTGGCTTTTTGTGGCCCTTCCGAAGAAGATTACATTTGTATACCACAAGATACACATCTGTTAGTAGAAGCTCTATCAGAAAGCTTCCTAGAATTTCATTATGAGAATCAGTGTCCAATTAATAATGATTTAATTTCCCAGTGGCTTTTAAAGCTTCACTTAGTAAGGCATCCTGTTGGAGCTGATTCGCGTTTGCTTGCTCTTCTAAAATTACTTATTAGTCATTTTGGGATTAGAAGAGGAGATGGATATTTTTTACCATTTTCTATAGCTCATGCGAGAATGGCTGAATTAATAGGTGCTACACGTTCTACTGTTACAAGACAAATAACTCTTCTTCGTCAACAAGATGATCTTAGTTTGATTGAACCTTCAGGCCACTTTCTTTTGTCTGAAAGACTATTCGAGTCATTCCCTGAATTGAATATATAGCCTTGAGGAATATGCACCTAGAAATTACACAACTTTGGCATCATTATGGTTTTAATGCTCGTGAGGGCTGGACCCTAAAAAATATTGATTTAAGTCTTCACCCTGGAGAACTTGTTGGCTTATTAGGACCATCCGGTTGCGGCAAAACAACTCTTCTCCGGTTGATTGCTGGATTTGAGAAACCTGCTCAAGGAAAAATAATTTTAGATGGTCAAAAAGTAGCTTCTTCAAATTATTTATTAGCCCCAGAAAGAAGAGGTGTAGGTATGGTTTTTCAGGATTATGCTTTATTTCCTCATCTTGATGTTTGGAACAATGTCTGTTTTGGTTTAAGAAGGAAGCAAGATAGAAGTAGGGCTATTTGGTTACTCCAATTATTAGGATTAGGTGATTTACGAGATAGATACCCGCATGAACTTTCAGGAGGCCAACGTCAAAGATTAGCGTTGGCAAGGGCACTTGCTCCTGGCTCTTCTTTAGTACTTTTGGATGAACCTTTTTGCAGCCTTGATGTTGATGTTCGCATCAGATTGAGAAGTGAGCTTTCAGGAGTTCTTAAGGATTGTGGAGCGACAGGAATTTTGGTTACTCATGACCCACAAGAGGCATTAGCAATTTGCGATAGAGTTGCAGTAATGAATGCTGGAGAATTACATCAATGTGCCTCCCCAGCCGAACTAGTTCATCAACCAGCCACTCCATTTGTAGGTCGATTTGTTTTACAAAGGAATGTTCTTCCTATAGATACAACAGGAGATAAATGGCTTACTCCTATAGGACCTGTTCTAAGGCCTAGGGAATCCTGTGGATTAAATGTTACAGAATTAATGGTAGATGATTACGGACTTGAAATTGCAAGTCACCCTACTGGTAATGCATTGGTTCAAGGTAGAGAATTTCTAGGAAGCTATTGGTTACTCAGGGTAGAACTTGGCAATCAAGTTCTTCGTGTAAGACAACCTTTAGAAAAGCCTGTTAATACTGGGGAAAGATGTACAGTTAATTTTAAGCCTGGACACAAAGGTATTTTGTTCCCTGGGACTATATCTTGTCCACTTTGCTAGGTATAAATAATTCAGTGCATTATTTGGCAAGAGATAATTGTTCTTCTAAATTTTATCCTTAAAACAGGGATACATAAAATATTCTTTTAGGAGTTAACCCTTAATTTATTTATTTACGTCCACATTGACATTTTCCACCTTTCCAGTTAGAGCATTTATTCTTTTTGCAAACTTTTTTCTTGTTTTTAACTAACCTAAGACGTTTTTGAAGATCTCCGTCAATTTTGCCTATTGGATGAGCCATTAACAGGGATACGGGATCCACCGCAATTGAGATTCATTTGCAGTATAGGAGGTTTATACAACACATTTGGTGAGCCTTTTAATTAGTTAAAGTTCTTGTATCATTTATTACATGGGTGTTTTTGGATTCTCTTACAAAATCCAAAATCCAAAAACCATGACTTTGTTTTCATCAAGGCCAAACTCTATGACAGTAACAACTCAGGCAAATGCTTTTAATTTGTCCACTGGGCCTGCAGGAAGAGCCATGGCGCAGCCTATGGATACTTCCCTTGTTGATGCTTTGCAAGCGCATTTAACTTTGGAAAGAAATGCAAGTGCTGCTTATTTTGCAATAGCAATTTGGTTTGCAGAACGTGAACTTAGAGGGTTTGCCAGGTTTTTTAAGCAAGAATCTACAAGTGAACAGATACATGCATCCAATTTCGCTGATTATTTAATAGCAAGAGGTCAAACAGTTACTCTTCATGATATACCTGCTCCGAGACAATCTTGGGACTCTATAGAAGAAATTATTGCAAGTTGTTTTCAGATGGAGGCTGAGGTTACGACTTCATTACAACAGATTTATGCAATGGCAGAAAGATTTTCAGATACTCGCACAACAGTTTTTCTTGATCCAACTATTGATAATCAGGTGGCTTCTGAAAATGAATTTGCTCATATTTTAGGAAGGGTTCGTTTTGCAGAAAATCAACCTTCTGCATTATTGATAATAGATGGTGAACTCGAGGCTGGTAAGAATGATCCAGCTAAATTAGCTTAAAGTAAATAAAAATATCTTTCTTCGCTTCTAACGGGTGAATAAAAATCTTTAATTATGAGGATAATGGTCGTCTACAAAGCTCAATCAAGAATTTAGTGGATAGGTCAATATTTTTAGACCTAGACCCAAATAATAATGCTGTTGATAAGATCTCCTCTCTTCTTTTTTTAATTAAATTTAATTCATCCTTGAGCCTTTTTATTAGAGAAGCGTTTTTACATTTACTGATGGATGACAACAACATCTTGCATCTATTACGTAAATAATCTGTTTCTCTACATAAACTCCCGATCATGCTGTCTGAAGTGGTAAATGTGCTGTGCATTGTGTATTTAGAAGAGAGATCAGGCTGCAAGTGGAGCAGATTCAATGAGAATTGGTGCTAAGCGAAGGATCGGCTCTCCGTTAGGTACGTTTAATAATTTGGCAGAACGAAGTCTTGAAATAAGTCGAGTTGAAGTAACTCGAGTCGATCCAATTAGCTCACCTATGCGTTCATGGGTTAAGCGAAATGGCAAGTCACACCATTCACCGCATCGCCTTCCGAGTCGATTTACTAGTAATGCAAATAAAGCCTGAAGTCGTTGCTCTGCACTTCCTAGATGTCTGATTCGGAGAAGTTGTAACGTCCATTCGTTTACCGCATCAAAACCATTTGATTCACTAACTTCTGCATCGCTTCGAAAGCACAGTGGTGTTAGGGCTTCAACACAAACACCTTCACTACAGAGTCTGTCGGTCCTTAATTGATCACCGGGTTGAAGAAAAGCAAGAGTCATTCCCTCTGTTTCTTCACATGGGCAGTAAACCCTGGCTATACCTTCTAGTACTTCTAAACATGCACCACCGGAACGTGCGGAAGGGTCTATAAGGACTGATTGTCCTGTCGGCATTCTTACAGAGGCAATAGGTTCGTCAGGCAAGAATCGGAAGCTCATTTAAGGAAACAATGGAGCTTGTTGAGAACAGATCTCAACCTATACCCATTAAGTACCTTTTTGCAAGCGATTCTCAATAGCAACTTGATTGTTGCGAGAGAAAAGCAGTGATAAGCAGTTATTTTGTGCTTATAAACACTTGTCAAGGTGATATTTAGGCATTTGGTCGGCTTTTGTTATGGCTTGACTACGTCGAAATCCACGAATAATGCTTATTTAGAATTTGTTTGTATTTACTCTAAAAGGGTTTTTGCAAGGCATCAAAAAAGGGTCTTGCAAATAGCGAGACCCTTTTTGATGCCTATCTAGAATTTTGAGTAGATAAGGCCTTGTGATTATTCTCCAGATGTGATTTTGGCATTTTCTATGTTTTCAAATGCCTGACCTACCCTCTTGAAATCAAATCCCATTGCTCTTAGCGCATGCCAAAGATGCCCTTGAAGATAGAAAAACCCAAGGAAGAAATGTGAATTTGATAGCCAAGCTCTTGATGTATGAACATCAAGAGGAAGAATTGCAGTATCAGTGAAATATGGTGAGAATTCAAAACTAAGCTTTAGAACCTCACCATAAAACTCAGTCGGATAAATGGTTGTATTTGTTGAACACCAGAAGGCGGCAACAAAGGCCATATAGGCAACTCCCGCAAGGGAGTAAGAAAGTACTGATTCTGCTGAGAGAAGACCTTTTCCTTTGAATTCGGTGTATTCACCAAATTGTTTAGTAGCTATATGAAAGGCACCTCCTGAAATGAGGATAAATGCCAACACACCATGGCCACCCATAACATCTTCGAGACTATTAATAGTTAGGAAATCACTTTGATGATTCCAAACCATACCAATGCTTAGGTTTGGTTCAATTGTTCGAACAATTCCTTGAGCTGAATCCCATATTCCATGGTATTTAGCCCATTCAACAAACTGAATGCAGCCAAGTCCTAAGAATATAAGGTGATGACCAAGAATAAAAGTAAGTTTGTTTGGATCATCCCAATCAAAATCAAACTTTTTTGGCCTACCAGTTGAATCTGCAAGATCTCCTTCGAATTTCATTGAATGGAGAAGTCCTCCTGCTCCCAAAACTCCAGAGAAAATCAAATGAAGGACAGCGATTACTGTGCATCCATACGGTTCAGTAATCACACTGTTTTCAATTCCTCCAATTCCAAGACCTGCTAAATGTGGTAGGCAAATTAATCCTTGATTACCCATCGGCATTGAAGGGTCATAACGAGCGAGCTCGAAAAGTGTGAAAGCGCCTGCCCAGAACATCATTAGGCCAGCATGAGCTGCGTGGGCGGCAATAAATTTTCCAGATCGGCCAACTACACCAGAATTACCCGCGTACCAGTCATAGGTAACGTTCGGGTTCCCATAGGTTTGCACGAGATAGAAGTAAAAGGGCATTACCAAGGTATTTTCAGTAGGAGGAAAATTGGTTGTGCTCTTTACACGGATTATCACGAATGTTCTATATGAACTTAATACCAATATCATTGGTTACTTTTCATGGTCATACTATAAACAATTTCGAATAAAATACTTCATAGGAATTTGTTGAAGGTGATCATCAATATGGATTTTATAGCATTTAATTATGAGTTTTTACAGATTCTAGAGGTATAAGTTGGTACTTTTGAATTTGTACTTTGTATGTTAAAATATTATATATTTCGTATTAAGATGAATTATTTGTCCAGATTAATTTTCTAAGAGTCACTAGATATTAATTAATAAAATAATGTCATTTAGAGTTATAATTGTTTAGTCCCATTGGATTCCCCTTGACAGTTAAAAGTGCCGTTCCATCTAGGAATTGTTGATCTAAAAGAAGTAGTGCTGCACTGTTATCACTTGCTAAGCGTAGTCTTTTCCTTACGAAACGTGCCTCTGCTTCTTCTTGAAGTTGCTCTGCAACAAACCAATCAAGCATAGCAGTAGCACTACGTTCGCCAGCTTTTTCTGCGATTGAATATATTGTGTTTATAGATGCTGTAACAGCTTGTTCCATTTCATAAACTTGATCGAATAGAGACTGGGTTGAAGTCCAGCTTCGTTGAGGAGCATCTACACTCGGGAGCTCAACTTGTGCGTCACAGTCAACTAAATATGCAATGAGTCTATCTGCATGCTCTCTTTCCTCTTGGCTTTTGCGTTGCATATAAGTGGAAAAACCCGCTAGATCTTTCTCTCTAAGCCAAATTGACATTGCAAGGTAGGTATGACTTGCTTGAAATTCACATGATAAATGATTATTTATTACTTTAGCCAGTTCAGTCATGGTGAAGTTAATAGAGCTAATTAATGATACTCTACTAATTAAACTAAAACATGTCTTTAAAATAATGACTAAACAGGAGAAAGTATAAACTTATTAATAATTTTGTATCTATAGGTAGACAGTTTCCTCTACTGGTTAAGGAGAATAATTTATCAGTTATTATATGAATAATCCTTTTCTGAATCTAATCACATGAGAAAATGCCCTAAGGAACTATTATCAAGGATAAAGAAACCTGAAAATAGAGAGATTAAAACAAAAAGTATTGTCGTTATTTTTGGAATGCTTGGTAATTTTGATAGCTTTGAGTACGCTCAATTGCTTTCGAAGTCAATAGCTAAAATAGAAGAATCAGATACTAATTTGTTTGCTTTTGGGATTGGGAATGACTCCACAAAAAAACGTTTTTGCAAATTTACGGGATTACCCCATGAATCACTTTTGGTTTGCGAAGATAATCAACTGCATAAATCATTGGGCCTAAATTCTGGCTTGTCTTTACCATTTCCAGTATTAATTAATTTGATTCTAATGTGTGCAGGGATTGGATCACCAGGAACACTTAGAGAGGTTCTTCGTGGCTATTTGGGAGATAAACACGCAAATCAAAGACTTCCAGATGAGATGTCTTTACAAATTGGCGATCTAATTAAAATTGACTCATCAACTTTTAAATTTCTTCTGGGGGAAGGTTATCAAAGACCTTTTGAGTTGGCAACACTAAGATTGATCAATATGGCTGAGATTTTGATGAACTGGCAAATATATATTTCATGCAATCGTTTTCTTACTCAGCTTGGAGCTACTTATTTGTTAGACTCTAATAGTAATATAGTTTATGAATTTCTGCCTCAAGGCATACTTGGTTATTCAGAAACGATGGAGAATCCACTTGCATTTCTTGATGGATGGATATAATTAGCCATTTAATTACCTTTGATCAATAGTTAGGCATTAGGTGATGTGATAGTATGATAGGACTTATATTAAGCTTTTTATTCGATTATATATGTTGTATAACTATTGTATTTATTTCTCGGCTAAATCTCTATTAAATGTCAATCATGTACTCTTTGGAAGACTTAAATAATGGTAGGAACATCATGCTATGTTTGCGGGAGTAGTGATTTTCGTGCGGATAGAGCACTTGCGGGGCGCCTTGTCTGCGCAAGGTGTGGAACCCCAGTTTCTAATAAGAGATATATAGGGGACAATATATTTTCTTTTAAAAAATATAATTCAATTTACCAGAAGGGAAGAATTTTCATTTTCCTCTTATTAATCGTATTAGTTATACTTATAATATTATAATTATAACTGATGGGCAAAATATAATTAATCCTAGGAAGTTTTACTATTTAGCTTGTGATGCAAAATAGTAGTCATTTTTTTTTATTAATTCTATTGGTGTTTCAAATAGTTTACTGATCTTTGAGCTGTCTAGGATCCTTTCTCTTTGATTATCTTCTACGATCTTCCCATGTTTAATAAATATAACTCTGTCCATTTCTTCAAATATTGTTTCAATTTTATGAGTTATTAGTAAAATATTTGTTCCATTTTTGCATAGAGATCTTAATAAAGCCAATAGCTCATGTTTTGACTTTAAATCCAGAGCATTGGTAGGTTCATCAAGGACTAAAATTCTCGGCTTGTGAATAAGTGATCTAGCAATTATCAGACGTTTTTTTTGTCCATCAGAGAGAGATCCATATTCTTTTGTTGAAATATTATCTAGATTTAACTGTACTAGAATTTCTTCAGCATATTCCTTTTGTTGTTGTGAAGGACAATAATTTCTACCAATACCTATAGAACCAAAAAAACCTGATAATACGAAATCTGATGCTGTTATTTTATGTGATATTCTTCTTTCTATATCGCCAGATACAATTCCTAATTGATTCCTTAATTCCCAAAGATTTATTATTGTTGAACCGAAAATACGGAATACAGAATCTTTTTTAATTACAGGATATATCTCACGTGTTATTAATTTAATAAGGGCTGTTTTACCAGCTCCATTTGGACCTAAAATAGTAGTATTTTCACCAAGATTGAGTTTAATATTTAGATTTTTGAAGACTTGGTAATTACCAATCCATGCATCGACGTTTTTAATCTCTAGCCAAGGCTTATAAGTGGCCATAAATTATGTATTAAGCAGGCTTTCTAATAAAATATATACCTCATAAACAACAAAATATATACACTACAATTAATTTGATACACTTATTTCTGGCATTTTATTTTTGATTAAGACTTGTCATTTCTGCTTTAAGCTGGATTGCCCACTTGGCTAACCGGTCGTCTGTCATATCAGACTCACTATCTTCATCTAATGGTAATCCACAGAATGATTCGCCTATTACACTTTTGGATTCTTCAAATGTGTAATCTGATTTACTTACATATCCAACCATACTGGCACCCGCTTTTACGAAATGAGAATGTAGTTCTTCCATTGCATCACAAAAGTTCTCAGTGTAGGTAGACGAGTCACCTAAACCAAAGATCGCAACTTTTTTTCCTTTTAGATTTAAGCCACCTATGTCATCGAGAAGAGAGTCCCAGGCTGTTCCGGATCTTTCGATGTCAGCCCCAGTATTCCAAGTTGGGATGCCACAGATGATTCCATCTAAATCTGAGAACTCACTAACGTCATTAACGTCAGCCAAGTCCTTTGGAGTGTTTGCGTTGCTGATCATGCCATGAAGGCGTTCAGCTATATCCTCTGTTTTGCCTGTTGTTGTAGCGAAGTAGATTCCTACTGTCATAGTAAAGTTTATTGCAATACCTTCTTAAACCAAAAGTTTGATTTATTGTCTATCAATACTCACTATCCTTGGTGATTATTTTTACAATCCAACGATTAATCAGGCATATATTTATTATATTTAAATAGCATGTATTGATATCTTGTATTTGTTAGTTAAATAATAAGAGGATTTTAGTATTTTATTATTTATTTATTTATCCAAAAATTAGCGATCTGCCAGCTTGACCAAAGGAATATGCCTAGATATGCCCAGTTCATCCAAGCCGGACGTTCATTGTTGTTCGCCATAAAAAGATTTTTCATTATAGTTATTTTAGCAAGGATACAGTCAGTATCCATATTTAAATAAAAAGTAAGTTCAAATACCGTAAATTTAGTTTCATAAAAAATGCTATTTAAATGAGAGACATATTTTTTATAATACTCATTTATCTGTAAATTTAATGGCCTCTAAAGGAGTATTATTATATTATTAGCATTACTATGCCAATAGGTACAAGAATTCTTATTAGAATTTGAATTACAATATTTCTCTCATTATTTTTCGCTAGTTCTGGATTCTCGGGTGGATACAACATTGGTGTGTCAAAATGTACTGAATTTGTCTGCGAATTGGTTTGATGAAGTTCCCATGGCTTATCTTTGTTTAAGGCATTTTGATACCAATCCCAATAGTATTGAATCATTTTATCTTCTCCTAGCAGCTTGATGTTGTCTTTTTTTATGTAACCCATCTGTTGATTAAATGTCTGTGTTTTTAATACAAGATAATCTTCTGAAAATATTTTATAGAAGATACGATGTTGAAGAAGTTTGAAAATGAATAATTTAGTTATGAACTTGTTTTTTAAGAATTTTCTATAATGTCTAACAATAACTCTTGCTCTATTGTTGGCAAGTGGAATATGGTCTAGAACTTGAATATATCTAGCTGTCTCTGGAGATCCTTTATAAATTAATACACGACCAGGTGGAATGAATTTTAAGGTTATAAATTCACCTTTGCTTTTATCTTTATGATTGTATTTACTTTCTATGTGTCTACTATCTCTTGTTATGTCTTGATTAAAACTTGTTATAACCTGACGATTAACATCTTTGTCCGGTATGGTTTCACCATGAATCCAAAAAATATGCAATATGTCTAAGTGATTTTCAATGATTCTTGCCCAATCACATTTGAAATCTACATATACTTCTTCATAGGCATATTCTGAAGTTCTAAATCCATATGAATCTGGAATAGAATCATCTAGCGACTCTTTCAAATCAAATTCATTTAGATTTGTTTTGGCTTTCCCCGTATAGTAAATATAAATGTACCCATCTTTTTCAACACATGGATATTGATATAAATGTATCTTCTTAGCATAATTGTTATAGTTAGAATCAATAATGTGCTGACATGTGATCCTATCTAGATTTGTACAATTACCTTCTGATGAGAATCTACCTCCGTGATAAGGGCAAACTATCTCCCCGGAATTGAATTGACCTCCTTGAAAGGAAGCGCCTCTATGAGGACAAAGGTCTTTTATACATCTTGGCCTTGAGTTCTTGTCTCTATAAAGGACAAGAGGCTCATTGAACATTGAGAAGAAATATAGCTCCTCGTTTTTTAAGCCACAACTATTTCTGACTGCATACCATCCTAGAAGCCCAGATGAAAGTTGATCTGCAGGTTGCTTCGAAATATGTTCGCCAGCCTTAAGATTTGTTCCTTGAGACAATGAAGAAGAAGTCACGTTAGATCCACTACTTAAATTAAGCGATTTACCTGAATTTAATGTCTCACTGGTCATGGGATATCTATCTCTATTTTTTTTCAGAATAGGAAGGCCTAGTAACTATCTTATGCCATAACAACCTTAATGCTCCGCTGGTTGTAAATCTCTAGGTTCTGACCCTGGCCCCTTTACATTTCATAAGCTTATGGCGATATTGCAATAAAAGATGACAAATTGCATATATCTGCTCCCCCTTAGGCCGAGATTTGGACTCTATGATGTAGGAAGTCTACATGCGATCGTCTTGCTTGGGAAATCCCTTGTAAATCAATCAATTTGCCGACTAACAGGGCTACCTTCTCCTTATTTTAAAGCTCGTAGTAACGAAAAAAATAGTATTTATGTCAATTATCACTGCACGCTCTCTAACTAAAACTTTTCTCGTTTCCACTAAGAAGCCTGGCATTCGTGGAACTCTTAGACATTTCTTCGCAAGAAGTTTTAGTCGTGTGGAAGCAGTTGATTGTGTTGAGTTCGATATAGAACCGGGAGAAATAGTTGGATTTATAGGTCCAAATGGTGCTGGTAAGACAACGACCTTGAAAATGCTTTGCGGTCTTATTCATCCCAGCTACGGACAAGCTTTAGTTGATGGCGATATTCCTCATTTAAGACATAGTAGTTTTTTAAAAAAAATAACTTTTGTTATGGGTCAAAAGCAACAGTTGATATGGGATTTACCTCCCTTAGATTCATTTAAAGTCAATGCCGCAGTCTATGGTTTAACTGATCTTGAAGCTAGAAAGCGAATTCATGAACTAGCAAACATGCTTGATATAGATGATGAGCTTAAAAGACCTGTCAGAAAACTTTCCCTTGGTCAACGAATGAAAGCAGAGTTAATGGCTTCACTATTACATAGACCTTCAGTTTTATTCCTTGATGAGCCGACTCTAGGTTTAGATGTAAATGCGCAAATAAGAATCAGGGAATTTTTGTCTGATTATAATAAGAAGTTTAAAGCTACAATATTACTAACTAGCCATTACATGGCAGATATTACCTCGCTTTCACGTAGGGTAATTTTAATCCATAAAGGTAAGATTTTTTATGATGGAGATTTGAAGAAACTTACTGAGTCACTTTCACCATCACGCTCTGTTAATATTGAGTTTCATAATATTTATCCCAGACAAGAATTAGAGCAATATGGTATAATTGAAGAATATCAAAATTCTTATGTTAGGTTCTTAATACCTCGAGAAAAACTTTCCTTAAGCCTGACTTCTATTTTAAATAGATTTTCGGTTAAGGATTTGGAAGTTACTGATCTACCTATTGAATTACTCATTAGTGAATTGTTTAAGCATGGTAAGACTCAAAATGTAAATATTGGATCTTGAAATGAAATTTTTTAGAGCACTTAAAGCCCTATTAGACTCGCAGTATGCATTAATGCTTGAGTATCGAGTGGAAATAGCTCTTTGGGCAGTTTCTGGATTACTACCTTTGATAATGTTAGGTATTTGGGTTGAGGTTGATAGTAGTAATTTTGTTGAACTAAGTAATGAGCAAATTACAAGATATTTTTTGTCAGCTTTTGTTGTAAGGCAATTTACAGCTGTATGGGTTATGGTCTCATTTGAGGAAGATACCTTGGAAGGAAGGATAGCTCCATTTTTACTTCAACCAATTATTCCATTTTGGAGATATTTTACATCACATGTTGCTGAACAAATTACACGAATTCCTATAGTCCTACTCATGTTAATTGTGTTCTTTATTTTCCTTCCAGATACATTTTGGATCCCTAGTCTTTTACATATACTTCTCTCTCTTTTATCAATTATACTTGCTTTTTGGGTTCGATTCCTTATACATTGGTGTTTCTCAATGCTATGTTTTTGGAATGAAAGGGCAAGTTCGATTGAACGACTTTTGCTAATTCCATATATATTTCTATCTGGCTTAGTAGCACCTTTAAATGTCTTTCCTAATTCCGTAAAGTCAATAGCAATGTTTACGCCCTATCCCTATTTATTGGCTTTCCCGGCTCAACTATTATCCGGTGAGAAAGTAAATATTATAAATGGATTCGCTATGTTAATAATTTGGGGTATTATTTTTCTTTGTATTAGCCTATTTGCCTGGAATAAAGGACTTAAGCACTATTCTGCAATGGGGGCTTAAAGGATAAATGAAGGACAAAATTATCACAACTCTAAAAATATTATTTAGTTTTTGGAAAACAAGTATAGCTATTGATATGGAGTATAGATTAAATTTTTTTGTTGAAATAGTCTCTGTTATTGGAAATCTTTCAGGAAGTATTTTTGTATTGTCTCTTTTGTTTGGGCCAAATACAACCTTGGGAGGATGGTCTTGGAATGATTCTTTAATTATTCTTGGATTGTATACAATCCTGGATGGATTTACAACTTCAATATTACAACCTAATCTAAGTAGAATAGTCAGACATGTACAAAATGGCACTCTGGATTTTGTTCTTTTAAAACCTTTTAAAAGTCAGTTGTGGTTGTCGCTAAGAGTAATATCACCATGGGGTATACCTGCAGTCATATCTGGTTTTATATTAATTGCATATAGTCTCGCAGTGAATAGTAGGATGATTCAAAGTGAAATGATTTTATTGGGGAGTTTAATGCTCCTCTCTAGTCTTATTATTTTATATAGTCTTTGGTTTTTGTTGTCGACATTGAGTATTTGGTTTGTAAAAGTGTGGAATACTACAGAAGTTTTACGCTCTACCCTTGTTGCAGGTCGCTATCCAGTATCAGCATATCCCAATTTTTTACGTATAATATTTACTTTCGTATTGCCGATTGCTTTTCTTACAACTGTACCTGCAGAAGCTATTCTAGGAGGAGTATCTAATGTATATTTCATTGGATCATTAGTGTTTTCTATTTTCCTTTTTACATCAAGCATTTTGTTTTGGAGATTTGCATTGCGCTATTACACCTCTGCTTCAAGTTGAATCATATATATTATTACATTTATAGAACTTATCTATGATTTTAGTTTTAAATAAACTCAATTAATATTTTATCAATATGAATCTAAAAAAAATAATTGTTCTTCAGAATATTGATCGTGAAGGACCTCAGTTATTTTTAAAAATTGCGCATAAACGTGGTATATCTATGGAAATATGCCGTTTGTATTTAAACCAACCCATACCAGAAATCCAAGAGAATGACGGACTTCTAATTCTTGGGGGGCCTATGGGATTAAGGGATCTTCATACTAATAAATTTCCCTGGCTTTTTAAGGAGACTTTATTTCTTGAAAAAGCAATATCCCTCTCTATACCAATGGTTGGGGTTTGCTTCGGAGCACAATTAATATCATTTATTTCAGGAGGTAATGTAGATAAACTAGTATGTAGTGAAACGCGTATTCATAAACCTGAAATAGGTTGGTCACCAATTAGATTTATTACTGACCAAAATGAAGATTTAGTTTCAAGAATTAGTGATGAGCCTTTAAATGTATTGCATTGGCATGCAGATCGTATAATTCTTCCAGAGAAGG
Source organism: Prochlorococcus sp. AG-363-B04 (assembly GCA_003278465.1). GTDB lineage: Bacteria > Cyanobacteriota > Cyanobacteriia > PCC-6307 > Cyanobiaceae > AG-363-B04. The sequence goes on along the minus strand of QCFC01000007.1, from coordinate 56,070 downwards.
CTAAACTTCTTGCAACGAGCGAGAGATGCAAAGAACAGTTGTTTAGAATTGGGAAAACATCATATGGCATCCAATTTCATGCAGAGATAGAAAAAAAATCACTGATTCGTTGGATTAATGAGGATAGGGAATTTGTTATTGATTCGCTTGGTTCCCAAGCACAATTATTATTAATTAGTCAAATGAATCAGTTCCTTAAAAGTAGTGCTTTAATGAGACTCAGATTTCTTAATGGAGTTTTTGATACTCTTTGGAATTTTTAGTTGATCTTGTAATCACCTCTATTTTGACTAACTTCTACTAAGCCAAGAAGGTGCACCTTTAAACCAATCAGCAAGGTCATCTTCTTTTGAGTTGAAATCTGTATTTGGATCTGGAGAACCGAGGCTTAACCCATTCAGAAGTTCTTCTATTCCATCAACTTGTTTGGTTCTTTTTTGCTTAACACGAGCTTTATGAACCCAGCTGGCTACAGATTGATCATTGTCAGCAAATTTTTTCAAATAAATCCTTTCACTTATGGAAACTGGTTGACCATTCTCTATGCGCTTAAGAATATCGGAAATCCTAAGACGAGTTGATGATGAGAGCATGATCAATATTCTTTATTAACGTCATAGCTAGCATTATAGAAGTGAAAATATTAGGTATAAAAACTGTAATATCTATAATATTTATTTATATTGATGTCAATTGTTATTCAAGATCTATATTCTGAATGGGATTTGTTTTATTTAATCAAATTTACAGTGAAGGATAGAGCTCGGCAGTTAGATCTGTCTTTTAACTAACTAGAAACTAGTCTTAACAGAGAATTTCTAGAATCAGCCCTTCAATATCTTCCATTAAGTTCTTTTGGTAATTTTAAATAAAGATTATGTGATAGACAATTCGCGTGGGCTTTTGAGTTGCTATGTTGGCTAAGAGACAGTTTACCCTTAGTTATGGGCTTATTCTTTTTGAAGTTTATAACATCAATTCTCCTTTTTCTAATCACATTTAATCCATCTTATGCAGCTATGGATTATGCCAAGCAGTCACTGATTGAAGCGGATTTTTCTGATAAGGATTTAAAAGGTGTGACCTTTAGCTTGGCTAATTTGAAAAATTCAAATTTCTCAGATAGTGACTTAAGTGGAGCCAGTTTATTCGGCGCTAAACTGCAGGATTCAAGCTTTATCAATACTAATTTAACTGGAGCTACTTTAGATTCTGCTATTTTTGATGGTGCAAACCTCTCCAATGCCATTTTTGAGGATGCTTTTGCTTTCAATACTCATTTCGATAATGTAAAAATAGATGGAGCTGATTTTACTAATGTACTTTTTAGTGGAGACATCTTAAGCAAATTATGTTTAGTTGCCAATGGCGAAAACTCTGTGACAGGCAGATTAACACGTGATACATTGGCTTGTAGTTAATTACTTCTATGATTTGCAATTAGATTTATCTCTTGTATTTATTAATTAACTATGAATAACCTTACCTCTATTGATCTTCTAGGCCTTATAGCAGGTACCTTTACCACTATTGCCTTTCTACCCCAATTGATTAAAACATGGAATTCAAAATCTGCTGAAGATATATCTTTGGGAATGTTTCTGTTATTTAGTTTAGGAGTGGCTTTGTGGGGAGTCTATGGTTTTGAGATTCATTCTATACCTGTGATAATAGCCAATTTAGTAACCTTTCTATTGACCCTATCGATACTTGGACTAAAAATCTATTATTTAGTGGTCAGTGATTAATTCTTAATTGTTAAATTAAAATTCGCGTTCATTTTGTGATTATTTGTCTTCATCTCACAAGCTATTAAGTTGCTCATACAAGATTCTTGCAAATTCTTCAATATCTTCTTCATTTTTGATACCTATTGGGTATCCACAATCCATATAAACATTATTGGCTACTTCTTTAACCATGGACTCATCGTTAACTTGAGCAATATTCTTCTCCCCCGAAAATGTCAATTCTAGCCAAAGTGAAGGATTAAATGATGCCTTCGAATTTTCAAGAATTGTAAGCTTGAGTGCACTTTCTTTTGACATTCCCATTCCAAGGGCATTGCAAAATTTATCTGAATACCCTTTGGCAATTTTAGCTTCAATTACTTCTGATTTATTTTCATCTGCGATAGCAGTTCCTGTTCCTTGTATTAATACAATAAAAATAAAGAGAGCAAAAGCAACTTTAAACAGGTTACTTTTGATAATAATGTATATCTCATTTACTAGGGAACTAGTTTGGGACACAATTAGCCGGAACCTTTGAATATAAATTATAGTTGATTAGCTTAAGAGTAAAAATTTTAACGGAGGGGGTGGGATTCGAACCCACGGATGCTTTCACATCGCTGGTTTTCAAGACCAGAGCCATCAACCACTCGACCACCCCTCCTTACAAACGCAAAAAAGCGCACATGCATAATAGCAATAGGTCTCTTGCAGCAATTTAGTAAGGCAATTGTTTGAATTTATAAGTGGCCCTGAAAGCGAAAAACATTGATTTTGAGATATTGTTAGAATTAACGTTACACTTTATCTAATAATCACTTCATTTACTATTATATAAATTTTGCTTAAAACGTTATTTCAAATTGAATATTGTCCTGTTACTACTAAACCAAAAAACCAATATTTCAAACGCTTACCACGGTAATTGATTAATTTTAAGGTGTTAATAATTTATTTTATCTGCTTCTAAATGGATGGATCTGTGATATCTGAATTTCTCCTTTCTTGATTGGAATTTAATTTTATTCTTTGTGTTGAATTAGGTGTCTTTTTTTATTCATAGGAGAGCCTGTGCGATAATCCCTAGGAAATTTTCAATTCCTTCCATGGCACAAGGAAACAAAAAGAGCGACACGTCTCGTTTCTTAGGAGATTTGCCAATGACTGGCTCAATTGACGAGAAAGAGAGAATCCGCTACATCTCTCATTTGATGTTTTTTGCAGGTTGTGGCTTATTATCCTTTGGCGTTTGGGCGTTGACTGGATTTACAGCTTCTACCGGGCAGTCTGGCCCATTCCCATTTTGAACCTAAGCATATCTTCAACATTTCATTCTGGATTTACTTAGAAAGCCTCAATGCGAATCAATCGCTAAATAAACTTGTTTTTTAATTCTGGGAGGTATTAAGCACACATAAATGCTTTCTATAAGCACTTTTGTGTGCTTAATATTTTAGATTTAAATCCCTTTAGAACTTATTGTTATTAATTAGTATATTTGTCTGATTATTGATTAAAATTTAGTATTGATTTTACTTTCTTTTTAGCAAGACTATATTTTTTCTTTTTTAATCCACAAGCCAGTCTCAGAAGTTTTAGACTTGGCTTTAAGCTTTTCTTCTCTATCGTCTAGTAGAGTCTTTAGCCAAATTGCTGCAACGGCTCTAGATATTGTCCTGTCATGTAGAAATCCACAGATAACAGCATAGAGAGGGCCAGCATTGGTTTCTTGGTTGAATCGTTCATCAAATGCAAGAAGTTGCTCTTTGGTTGTGCAAGCTCGAAGTTGGTCAACTATTGCATCCCTTAGGCCTTTGTTCATGGCCTCTACTGATCTGGCTGCAACAATCATTAGCCTTTCCCTCAGGAGTTAATTTGCTTGTTTACCTATAGATAGCTGAATATTGCCTGATTGCACCATGAAAATTGATTATTTTTTCTAATTGATTAACCTTATTAAGGCGTTCTGACCAAGAGGATGCATTTAAATAATGACCTCATTTCTTGATTAGTAGAACATTATATTTATTTAATTGAATACAAATTCTAGGATTAAATTGTATTGTTTAACACTTTGGAGTGAAAGTATCCCTTAAGGATAGGGATACTTGTTGTTTCATTTTGATGGGCTTGCAAGGGGGAGTAAACACTTGTCAGAGTCGCATCCTGCTGGCCCTGCCTCAGTTAGCTCGCCTTCATCATAATTGGATAAAGCATTGAAGAAGTCTGGGTTTTTACGTCGTTTTAACACCTCTAATTGAAGGGCCTGATACTTATCTTCGTTTATAGGCTCAAATGGAAGCCGAGGGAACGTTGCATTGGCATCGAACCTGGCTAGTAAAGCCGCTGATATGTAACCTTCGTTATTTTCTATCGAACTGAAGAGTGCTTCAGCAAGAGATTCGATTTCTGATTCCCGGAACTCGATGGTCGCAGATGTATTGTGTTCGGTGTAATAAGTTTGAACTTGCATATAAAAATCAAATTGAGCTAGAGCAGAAAATTCGTTGATATTTACATTGTCTGCACCAGGAAGATTGGCCCAACTAACTTCCGTAGGAATTTCAACTAGCCATTCTGTGCACCTAGGGTCAAATGGGTCATTAAGTAAACGACCATTTTCATCCTTGTCTGATTGAGAAGGGACAATGTTGTATCCATAGTCCATGCAAGCCATGGCTACAGGATCGTTTTTTCTGAATGTGATTCTGCGGATAAATCTTTGGGATTTTGGAGGGTGCCATCCTGGAGCAGCTCCTGTTAAAAGGCTTTTTGTTCCAGCTGGTTGGACGGTTGTGCATCTGTTTGGTCTGCGTAGATTTTGACGATCGCAGTATTCCCATACAGTTTTTTTGACTGTCTGCTTCCAGCGGTTCAAATACTCAGCTTCTTGCTTTTTGAATTGTTTACCTTGTTGTGTATTCGGCCTACCTGCTTCCCACCATTGAAGCCAAGAAGTTCCAAATGCATGAACAAAGAAGTCAAAAAGGCCTGTAAAGCTAACACCAACAATTGGATCCCATTCTCTGCTTTGGCGATAACGTTTTACAGAAAATTGGTGATTAAGCAATGACACTACTGATAGAGCAGCTGCTTTGAACGCATTGTCTTGATCTTGAAAATCAGTTGGGCTTATTTGATTTAGATGAACTTCAGCGAGATTGCAGTGGAAATCTGTACCAAGGATCTCGCCACAAGGATTAAGGCCATAACGTCCAAGGCGATGCGCAAGTTCTTCTTGGCTAAAGGGACCATGATTTTTGTTTAGCCAAATAGCTGCTTCTTCTTTACCTTGATCACAATAAACATCTATAAATTCTTGTCGAAGTTCTGATGTTGTTAATACATCTGAGTTTGATCTTGCAATGGCTTCTGGTGCAAATTGGATGGCACCTTCTCCACTATGGAATTGCTTAGTTACTGCTTCAATAATTTCTGATTTACACGGCTTACTGTGATAAACCCTGGTGTGATTTGCCATTCTTAAGGCGTCTTTCTCAGGATCAATTCTCCAATTACCTGAAGGGTCTTGTTTCCATAGATTCTCTTTTGCTCCTGCTGCAATTATGTCAGTTGAAGAGAATTGTCTCATTCCAGCACTTCTTCTAATATTTCCAGCAACTATCGTTACAGCTGCCTCATCTATGAGTAGGCAGCATTCAATGGATGTGAGCTTTCTCCCGATTGCTTTGTTCAGTAGTCTCGCCACTCGAGAATAAAGGTCTTTAAGCTTGACTGGGTTGGCCATTCCTCCAAACCCTTTTAGACTCTCGCCAATAGGCCTTACATCTGAAAGATCTACTTTGATGTTTATAATTTGATTTTCAAAGCGTTTATCACTAGCTAGTTCAAGTAATGATTGATAGCTATCAACCCAACCTCTTCTACTATCTCCTACCTTAATTGAAACACAATTTTCATTAGAGTTATAGCTTGTTGTTGTAATTTCTTCCCTTTGATTTGGAGGAGTATGGCCTATTTCAGTTATCTCTAAAATATTAATTTGATTGCATATCACTGGAAGACGATTAATTAGATGAGGTTCGATAATGGCTCCTGTACCACAACCCATCATTGCTAAATCCATCATTAAGCCGAATGCTTCCCAATCGACAAGGCTTGTAGAAGTGCAGTTATATGCGCCTGAAAAATTCTCTTCTTTATTTATCCATGGTGTTCCTCCTATCCATAGCCATCTTCCAGATGGAAGTGCTTTTTTCTCTTTCTGCATTTTTGCCATGAGGCTCACTTCTTCAGAGCTCAATCGGCCCAACTCTTTAAGTCCTTCTAGATTCCTCTCCCCTACTTGACTCCAGCTTTCCCTGCCAGTCGAATTTTTTCGGCTGTAGGTCCTATAAAAAACTGGATTAGCAGCAGGAGCTGTTTTTGGAAAATCGCTTGGGGAGTCGCTTGATAGGAGTGACGCCATTTTTACTTCAGGCTTGGTGGGGGTGAGTGTCACGACTGCTGGCAAACATAAGAGTATGTGAACGCTAGACCCCATAAGTGGTGCTCGCAAGCTTTGCTTAACACCATTTACAGTGGTTGATAGAGAATGAGGCTATTGCTGACTTGCTAAACGTGAAACGTGTGACTGAGCCTGAATTAATGGATGATCCCATGCAAGTGGAAATTTATGCTTGTGCTGATTTCTCTGAAGGTGATAAGTCGTTTTTAAGTTCTATAGAGCAGTGCTTGATTGATGCGCATAAGACTGTGGATATTGGAACTACATTTGTAGATCTTGGGTGTGGCCCTGGAAATATCACAGATTTAATAGCAAGGCGTTGGCCAAAGGCAAGGGTGATTGGAGTGGATGGCTCTGAATTTATGCTTTCAGCAGCAAGGAGACGACAAAGTCAACTCCCTTTTTCGTTGAGCGGGCTTTCTTATCGATGCCTTGAAATCCGAGATCTAGGAAATAAATCAACCTTTTTTGATCTTTCTGCTGATGTTTTGGTCAGTAATAGCTTGCTTCATCATTTACATGACCCGAGTCATCTTTGGAAAGCTGTGAAATCTATAGCAAATCAAGGCGCAATTGTGTTGCATCGTGATTTGCGCAGACCTTTTAATCCTAATGAGGCTGTCTTATTGCAAGAGAAATATCTTCCTAATGCGCCGGAGGTTTTGATTCGAGATTATTTAGCCTCTTTGCATGCTGCCTTTACTATAGATGAAGTGCGTATTCAACTAGATAATATTGGTTTAGAAAGATTTAAGGTAAGGGAGCTTGATGATCGTTATCTAGAAGTTATTGGTATTTTCTGACTTGTTAGCTGTCTATTTTTTTTAGGGTAACCGATGACTTCAGTTCAATCTTCCTTTAACGGATCAAGCGACGCCCTTGAAAACACTGATTCAGGCATTTCATTAGCTGAAGCTGTTAATCGTCGTCGTAATTTTGCAATTATTTCTCATCCAGATGCTGGCAAAACAACTTTAACTGAAAAATTACTGCTATATGGCGGTGCAATTCAGCAGGCAGGTGCAGTAAAGGCTAGAGGTGAACAACGAAAGGTAACCTCTGATTGGATGGAAATTGAAAAACAAAGGGGGATTTCTATTACCTCTACAGTTTTGCAATTTGAATATCAAAAAAATATAATAAATTTGTTAGATACACCTGGGCACCAAGATTTTTCTGAAGATACATATAGAACTTTAGCCGCAGCAGATAATGCAGTAATGCTAGAAGATGCAGCTAAAGGCCTTGAACCACAAACGAGAAAATTGTTCGAGGTTTGTAGGATGCGAAAAATTCCCATATTTACATTTTTCAATAAGATGGATCGTCCTGGACAGGATCCTCTTACTCTTTTAGATGAGATAGAAGCTGAACTAGGATTAAAGACTTGGGCTGTGAATTGGCCCATTGGGAGTGGTGACTTTTTCAGAGGTGTTATTGATCGTAGGAATCAAGAAGTTTTCCTTTTTAAAAGAGCTGATCGTGGTAGACAGGCAACAGAAATATGTTTGAAGTTAGATGATCCAGAACTAGGCAATCATGTTGAGAAAGATTTATTAGATAAAGCATTAGAAGAGCTTGAATTATTGGATGCAGTTGGTTCTGATCTGGATCTTGAGATGGTTCATTCAGGAGATTTGACTCCAGTCTTCTTCGGTTCCGCAATGACAAATTTTGGGGTAAGACCCTTTTTGAATACTTTCTTAGAGATGGCGCAACGTCCAATCGCTAGAACAAGTAGTCAGGGATTAGTTGATCCTATTAAAAGTGATTTTACAGGTTTTGTTTTTAAATTACAGGCAAATATGGATCCTCGCCATCGAGATAGAGTTGCATTTATTCGTGTATGTAGTGGTCGCTTTGAAAAAGATATGAGTGTTAGGCATGCACGAACCGGTAAATCAATTCGTCTATCAAGACCTCAGAAGATTTTTGGACAAGATCGTGCTGTTGTTGATGATGCTTATCCAGGAGATGTAATAGGTTTGAATAATCCTGGAATGTTTGCTATTGGTGATACATTATATACAGGAAGTCGAGTAGAATATGAGGGGATACCTTGTTTTAGCCCTGAGATATTTAGTTGGTTGAGAAATCCCAACCCTTCTGCATTTAAGAATTTTCGAAAAGGTGTAAATGAGTTACGTGAAGAGGGTGCAGTCCAAATCCTTTACGATACAGATCAAAGTAAAAGAGATCCAATACTTGCTGCAGTTGGTCAATTACAACTAGAAGTTGTACAACATCGTCTACAGAATGAATATGGTGTAGAAACTAGACTTGAACCAATGGGATTTCAAGTTGCAAGATGGGTTGACGGAGGTTGGGCGTCGTTAGAAAAGATTGGCCGTGTTTTTAACTGTAAAACAGTTCAAGATTCTTGGATGCGGCCAGTTTTACTTTTTAAAAATGACTGGAATCTCAATCAGCTTCTTGAAGACCATCCTGAAATAAAGCTTAGTTCTGTAGCACCAGTAATAAGTGGAGTAGAGCCAATTAATCTTTGATTTACGTCTAAGTACCTATGGAAAACTGCTATATGTTTTTTTTTATGAGAATTGTCTTTGCATCTTTATACAATTTTTGAACTTACCTAGATACGCTCATAGGAGTTCATTGAAAAGTAATGTCTTCGGCAAGTGGGTTGAACTCTGACCCGGATCCTCAAGACCCTTATTCAGTTCTAGGGCTTAAGCCTGGTGCGTCTTTTGATGAGGTCAGGCAAGCGAAGGAGAAATGTCTTATAGAAGCAGGAGAGGACACTATGAAAAAAGCACGCATTGAAGCTTCTTATGACTCAGTTCTAATGCTGAGTCTTAAAGAGCGTCAGTTGGGTAAGTTGAGCAACGAAGCAGCGAGTGCTTCCAAGAGGGAAGATCAACAGCTGGCAGCCTCTAGTGGACCTAAAGATTCAAATGTCCTCTTGGCTCCATTGAAAAAAATTAATTCATTTAAAAATGAAGTCGATTCAGGTGGACTTTGGCCTGAATTTTCATTACCAGAGGGGATTGGTCTAACCCTACGGTTGGCCTTGGGAGCATTTGCATTGCTTTTGATCCTTGTGGCTGCTCCTGGTACCACTGAATTAATTCTTTCAGTTTGTACCATTGGTTTATTTCTTAGTCAAATTAGAAGAGGAAGGAGGGCCTTACAGTCTTTAGGATGGAGTGTTGTGTTTCTTTCTACAGGCTTAATTCTTGGAAATATCATTTTAAATACCTCTTCCAATTCAATTCTAGAAACATCTCTATCTTCTGACCAAATTCAAGCTATCCCAGCAATTATTGTTATGTGGATAGGTGCTCTATTCTTAGCTTGATGATTTTCATTTCACTTATTAAACTCTAGATATTTTTATTAATCTATTAACTTTTCTAATTCATTTTCCCTGATAATATATAAATTATTGCAAAAATGACAGCGAAGTTCCGCCTTTCCCTCTTTATTGAGAATTTCCATTAGTTCATCTTTTCCTAATAGCTTTAATGCTGAAATACTTCTTTCTTTTGAGCAGTTACATGAGAATTTAATCTCTTGTTTGATCTCTTCTTTGTCCCCTAGATAATTATCAAAGTCTGGGAAAGTATCTTCTAATAGTAAGTTTAGATTATTTTGGTAATATATGAGCTTTTCATTGAAATTTGTGATTTCTTTGCAACGTTCCTCCAGAAGTGCTATTAATGCAGTTTCATTCTCTGCCTTAGGTAATATTTGTACTAATAATGCTCCGCTACATAATAATCCTTCTCGGCTAATTCTTTCCCCTACAAATACAGCTGAAGGTGTTTGTTCTGAGTTAACAAGATAAGAAGCTACGTCTTCGCCAATTCCACCATTAACTAGCTCAACTGTGCTACTAAAAGGTTCACCTTTACCTAAATCTCTAATTACATGTAGATATCCAGTTCCAGCAGCAGTTGCAAAGTCGAAACTGTAGTTTCCTTGCTGATTTTCAATTGGATCTAGTTCCAATTCTGGATTGCCTACATAGCCTCTAACGGTGCCATCGCGACCGGCATCAACAACTAATCCTTTTAGAGGTCCATCTGAGCCTATTTTTAGGTTTACTCGTCCATGGCGAACTTTCATAGAGCTAGCTAGTAAAAGAGCAGCTCCTATTGCTCTACCAAGCATTGCAGTTGTCAAATAAGAAAGATTGTGTCTCTTTCTGGCTTCTCTAGTTGTTTCAGTTGTTGTTACTGCAACAAGCCTTATGCCTCCACTTGCTGCAGTGGCTCTGACCAGGCTGTCAGCCATGTTGATTGAGTTCTTAAGTCAATTCAACATATAGCTCTAAGAAGGCCTAATTCCATTTTATAAGCTTTAGTTTTCCATTCTTTAAAAAGTTCCGGTTCATGGGTGACAACAATAAGTATTTGTTCTTTAGCAAGTCCTGATATTAATTCAAGGATCTCATTATTAACAGACCAATCAAGTCCGGCTGTTGGTTCGTCTAAAAGAAGGACTTTAGGTTTTCTGAGTAATTGCACTGCTAAAGCCAAACGTCTCTGTTGGCCTCCACTAAGGTTTTCTGGAGACTTTCTAAGATCTAAGTCTGAAAGACCTACCTTAATTAGGACATCTGATTGAGATTTGTTGCTTAAACGGCGGTGCCCTAGTCGTAATTCTTGGGCAATATTTAAGCCTAGAAAATGTCTTTCGGGAAATTGAAACACCACACCACAAAGTGATCGTCTCTGAGTTTTATTGGTAATTAAATTTTTCCAATAGATCTGACCATTTGTGGGACTTGCTAAACCACTTGTGATTTCTACTAGGCTAGTTTTGCCAGAACCACTTTCACCTGAAATTATCAGCGGTTCCCCAGGGGATGCTATTAGATTGATGCCCCTTAAAACTGGACTTTCGCTTGTGGCAGGATGATATTGAACCCCTTTTAGCTCAAGCATAGATATTTCTAAGTGCTGTTACTTGAATTCCTTTTCCACAATATTGACGAAGGGTGATGAATAGGTTCAAATTTGTTGAACAAATACTTATTTCTTGATTTGCATGGAAGTACGATTTCGTGAGTTTGACCCTTTTAATTGCTGGCTATGGCTTAGGTTTGAGGATCAGCCTAGTCAGGGAGAGCTTAATTATGTTAATGGGGTTTTTGATAGTTGGTATGTTATTGGTCGTTTAGGTGGTTTTAATGCTGAAAATCTTCAAGTTCATGAAGAAGGAGATGATCTTAGCTGGAGAAGTTACGATAATGAAAAAGCTCAAGGCGCTATGCCCGCTTTAATGCATAATTTGGGAAATTTTGAATATGAGGGAGAGTGGGCTAGGTGTTGGGTGGATTTTGGTACTAGTGATCCGTTATCATTGGATATTTTGATAAATTCCTTGCAACAACTAGATCGAGACGTTGTAAGATTAGAAGAATTAATCATTGGTGGGTTTAATGATAATTGGCCTGTTGATGAACATCAAGATATTATTTTTAATTAAATAAACTTTTTTTATTTTGGCTGAACTAAGAAGACTTTTAATTGAGCCTAAACGTTTGAAGGATGTGCACCAATCAGACCTCCTGATCTCTTTAGCAAGAGATGAATTTCATTATTTAAAAAATGTACTTCGTTTGAGACAAGGTGATTCTATTGAAATAATTAATGGAAACGGAGGGCTTTGGGTAGCGGAACTGCAGAAAAGTAATGTATTAAAACTAACTTCTTCAATATCTAATCCAGTTAAGCAGGAAATTTGTCCTTCCCCTCTAATCGGGTTGGCAGTTGTTCTGCCTAAGAAAGGTTTTGAAGAAGTTTTAAGAATGTGTTGTGAGTTGGGTATAGATCTTTTTCAACCACTTTTTTCCAAGAGGAGTGCTAAAAGAATCTCTAGTAAATCGCATCGTTGGAATTTAATCTTAAAAGAGTCAGTTGAGCAATCCGAGAGATTATGGTCTCCAAAAATTCTACCCATTGTTGATGCATCTTCTTGGTGGTCGAGTCATGAGAAAAATTCAGGTTTGGCAATAGCCACAACTAGAATGGAAAAGGCAAATGATATTAATTTATGGATGGATAGACTTAATTTTGGAATCAAACAAGTTTGGATTTCAATCGGACCAGAGGGAGGTTGGACTTCAGATGAGGAATTAGAAGCTATTAGTGCTGGTTGGACCCCTATAGAACTTGGAGACTCAATTCTTCGAACATCAACAGCTGCGGTCGCTGCCTCTCAATCTATTGTGAGTAGGAGAAGAGCCTATTTGTCGATAAATAAGCTTTCTTAATGCTATTCAGATTTTCCATCTCTCTGAATAAAATTATTACTTATAATAGTGATTTAAGGATATTCTGATTATGTACTTCTCTGCATTGGATCCTAATTGGCTTTTGGCTTTTGGTTTAAATGCTCTTTTGATAGTCTTAGCTTCTCGTCTACCCTTGTTGACTTCAAAAGGATGGATTCATGCAGGTATTCTTGGAACAATCTTATGGGGCTGTCTAGGTTTTAGAGGATGGATTTCTGTTGTTTTATATTTAATCCTTGGATATTTGGTAACTCGTTTAGGTTTCAAGCAAAAACAGAAAGCTGGATTGGCTGAGGCTCGTGGAGGGACTAGAGGACCTGAAAATGTTTGGGGTTCAGCAGCTACTGGTGCTTTCTTAGCCTTACTTTATAAGGCTACTGTTGGATTAGAATCTTTGATTTTAGTTGGTTTCGCTGCTAGTTTTTCTGCAAAATTAGCTGATACATTTGGCAGTGAGATAGGGAAGAGATGGGGAAGTAGAACTTTTTTAATTACTTCTTTAAGACCGGTTCCAGCTGGTACAGAGGGTGCTATAAGCATTGAGGGGACAATTGCAAGTCTCTTTGGAAGTATATTGATGACGATAGTGATGTGTACCCTCTCATTAATTTCGTTTAGAGAGCACGCATTTTTTGTTTGCTTTTCTGGATTTATCGCAACTATAATAGAAAGTTACTTAGGAGTATTTGTACAAAATAGATTTACTTGGATGAGTAATGAGTTGGTTAACTCAGTACAAACATCTATTGGGGCGACTTTAGCTATATGTTTCTTGAATTATCTATAAGAAATTTCATCTAGCTTCAAATATATAGAGATGTAATGTTATATCTTTCTTCTAAACATGCCCATTTAAGTAGTGCTTTCCAATGTTTAACTCTTTGATATATCCAATAATGACCGTCTGAGTTAAGATGGATCCCATCAGAATTTATCAAACTTAGATGGTTTATCTCTCCTTTCATTTCTTTATACATTGAAAGGAATGGAATGTCTTCTTCTAGACATACCTCTTCTATTTGTGATTCATAAATTTCAATTGAGTTATTTGAATACCATAAGCATTCTGCAAATGGCATCATTTCTTCATCGACGGGTGTCAACCCTATAACCATTAAAGCTGTTTGTAGCTTTATTCTTCTGATTAGTTGCTGTAAACCAAACCTATAACCTTCTGCTGTTAATTTTGGCCTACCATTTTTTTTTCCTATTTTAGCTGTATCGTTGAGTCCAACGGCAAGAATGATTCCATCGGGTACTTTCCTTCGTAGTTCTCCTCTGGATTGCCATTCCAGATGCCATCTCTTTGTCACTTCTTCAAGGCCATCTCCGCGAACACCTAAGCTGTAAATTATTGGAGCACCTGGATGATTCATCCAGTTTTTTCTTAGCCTTTCACACCAACCACCACCATCTAGATCTCCCCAACCATAGACGCCACTATCTCCAATGATTAGTAGTTTTTTGGGTATATCAGTCATATTTTGGTTAACTAATTAAGTTTAACTCATAACTTCTCTAATTAGATCTTTTTAAAAATTAATTGGTTGCGGCAATAATCGCTAAGGAATTCACCTATTATCGTTATACAGGAATAAACTAGTATGAGAATTGAGATTTTTGACCAATTGAAGGAACTTATTGATTCAATTAATTCCCAACCTAGACCAGATCCGCCTACTATCCCTACCACCGCAGTTTCTCTTAATAGAACATCTGTACGATAAGCAGCATATGCAAGATAGCTTGGACTTACAGCGCTAAATGTTCCATAAAGCCATGAAGGTCGTAGATCAGCACCAATTGATTTAATTGCTATGAATTTGTCCCTTTCCTGCATTTCCAGCTTTTCCTTTAGAAGTTTTCCCATTACTCCTAAATGATGGATTCCAAGGGATAATGCAGCTAAACCTATGCTTGGAGTTGTGCATAATAAAAAAAGAAGCGCCCAAAGAGGTGGAGGGATTATTCTGAAAAAGGTCCATACAATAATTTGTATTTTAATCCATGATTGTTTTGGGTATAACATTATCATTAAGGGAGGTATTCCAATTGCAATACCTGATGCCAAAAATGTAAGAATTAATGTCTCTACAATTAGTTTTGGTAAATTAAGTTCTTGAGTGGCTTGAATCCATTCAGATGCCTTAGGTATAGGAACCGAGTAAAAGTTTATAGGAGTTAATAAATTTATATCTAAAGCTTTGAATGCTGATTGAGTCATTAGTGCTGATATAAGGAATATTAAAGAGATTTGAATAATCACATTTTTTTTTGATTTACTTGGAGGCCAATTTCGTATTTTTTTTGTTATTTGCTCCAGAATCATTATTGAAATAATTAGAATCCATAATGATGTCCACATTTCTCTAAATTGTAGTGATCTCATCGTTAGTTGCAATTCTGTCCCGATTCCACCTAATCCAAAAACTCCAAGTAAAGTAGCACCTCTGAGTGCGCATTCAAGCCTATATCCAAGATAAGTTTTAAGTATAGGAATTGTTTTCGGAAGTATTCCTGTTATTAATGTTGAAAGTGGATTTACCCCTGCTCGTATAAGAGAAGTGATTGAAGAAGGGTCTAAAGTATCTAATTGATTACTTATTACTCTTGCAATAAGAGAACTATATGGAATAACAATTGCTAGAATTGCAACCCATGAACTAAGTCCCAGAAACTGCAATAAAATAAGTCCCCATAAAATTTCATGGATAGACCTTGGTATTGCTAGTACGATTCTAATAAATTTAATAAACCACTTCGGAGATTTAAAGACTTCTAATGTAATACTCGAGCTAGCTATACCAAAAATAATACCAATTGAAGAACTAATTATCCAGCTTAAAAAGGCAATGTAAATTGTTATTTTCATTCCAGCAAATGCACTACCTATAACAGCCTTGTCTAATGATGGTTGTATTGATGATGATATAAATAAACCTATTATTTCAAGGCCTCCCCAATGAAATCCAGCAATCATTAACCCAAAACAAGGTAAAAATGCTAAGGCTGGTAATAATGAAACTATTGGAGATGTAATATTATACCTTTGCATTTTAAAGATAGATTAAATCTATTTCCGATGGGTCTAATTCAGTGACTAATTTATCTAAAATTATCTTACCTTTTTTGAGTCCGATTACCCGATTAAAATTTTTTATAAGATCTGTACGGTGCAGGCTAACAATTATAGTTTTAGGGATATTGATCCTATATTGAATCTTTTTTGATAAAAGAAGATCAAGTACTTCATTAATTAATACTGGATCTAAGTTAGAAAGAGGCTCATCAGCTAGAAGCAGATCAGAATTTTGATTTAATGCTCGAGCTAATGCAACTCTTTGTTTTTCACCTCCAGAAAGTTCATGGAGCTTAGATGTGAGTAATTTCTTATTTAGACCTGAAGCTATTAGTGATTGAATACAGGAATCATCTTGGATAAATCCAAATAAATTAATTATTGCCCATATGAGGCTTTTTCTCGATAGAGCACCGGCATTGATATTCTGAGCAACATTT
Source organism: Prochlorococcus sp. AG-363-B04 (assembly GCA_003278465.1). Classification (GTDB taxonomy): domain Bacteria; phylum Cyanobacteriota; class Cyanobacteriia; order PCC-6307; family Cyanobiaceae; genus AG-363-B04. Next base: position 40,088 of record QCFC01000007.1, on the reverse strand, counting down.
AATTCATCAACTAACCTTAGATCTTGCCAAATAGTAGCTATTTGTCTACGTTGTTTAGATGTGATTGTGTTGATTGGTTTGTTATGCAAAAGTACCTCTCCTTTATCTGGAATTAAACTGCCATTTGCTACAGATAATAAACTAGTTTTGCCAGATCCATTTGGTCCAATAAGAGCTATTTTTTCACCAGATTTAATTATTAGCTTATCTATCATTATTAGATCTTGATTTTTCCTCCTCACTCTTACTCCCTTCATCTGGAGTAAATAATTCATTTTATTTTGCCAATTTTCCTTCCAATTTCTTCAATTGATTTATATTGATTTGCGTTGGCAGGTACAAATTTATTTGCTCCAAATAGTTCTAAAATAGCTTTATCTTTGTCAGTCTTTCTGTCTAGTTTAATAAGACTATCTCTCAATTTATTGGTAAATCCATTACCATACTTAATATCAAGGTTAGGTTGAGCTAACCAATGATAATCAAAGTATGTGGGCGTCTTCCACATCACCTTTACCTTCGATTTATTAACCCTACCATCCTTTAAATTGCTTTCCCAGACTTGACCATTTAAAGCACCAGCTTCATATGAGCCACTTTGAACAAGTGCAATGGTTGCATCATGGCTTCCACTAAATCCTGCAAGGCTTCCTTTGAAGTCTTTGATATTTACTCCAGATTTTTCAAGGAAATATTGTGGCATTAGTCTTCCAGATGTTGAGCTTTCAGAGCCAAAAGTGAAGCGTCTCCCTTTAAGTGATTTTAGGCCTGCAATGTCATTTATTGGTTTAAGACCGCTTTTTGTATTTATAATAAATATGCTATAAAATTTAGTGTCTATATCACGTTGAGCAAGTACTTTTGCACCTGGTTTTTGTAGACGTGCTTGAACTCCTGTCAACCCACCAAACCAAACCAGATCTAAATCTCCTGTCCTGAATGCAGATACAGCTGCCGAATAGTTTGTAACTGGGATATATTTGACAGGTACATTTAGTTTTGTACTAAGTTTAGATGATAGTAAACTGTATAAACGATTAAGTTTTTCTGGATTTTGATCTGGAATAGCACCAACTCTTAGAACTCTATCGGCTTTACTATTGGCAGATAATGTAATGAATCCAGGAATAGTAAATATAACTAGAAGAGAAGTTATATTTTTTATTAAATAAGATATTTTCATGTTATTAAAATTAGATTAAGAAATTTTTACAATATTGTTTTAATCTCTGCAGGCCATCTTCGATTGTTTCTTTAGAGGCTGCACAAGAAAGTCTGATACATCTGTCATTCCCAAATGCTATACCAGGAACCATTGCAAGGCCAACCTCTTCAAGAGCTTCTTGGCAAAATATCATTGAATCGGGACACTCTTTTGGTAATTTAGGAAAGGCATAGAAGGCTCCTTGAGGAGGCAATAGTTCGAAGCCTTTAATATTATTTATACCATTAGTTAGAATTTCCCTCCTTGAGTTATATATTCCTACCATTTTGTTAATACAATCTTGTGAACCTTCAATGGCTGCAAGGGCACCTTTCTGTGCAAAACTACATACGTTACTTGTGCTTTGGCTTTGTAATGCTGATGCTGCTTTTATTACCTCAATGTTTCCTGATAGATATCCAATTCGCCAACCTGTCATTGCCCATCCTTTTGCAAAACCATTAACTGTAAAAATGCGATCTTCGAGATCAGGAGCAATTGCACCAAAACTATAGTGTGTTTGACCTATAGCCAATAAATATTCATAAATTTCATCACTTATTACTAATATCTTTGGGTTTTTCCTCATGATATCTGCTAACGAATTTAATTCATCAATGGTCATAACTTGGCCAGTTGGGTTGTTAGGAGAATTTAGTATTAGTAATTTTGTTTTGTATGTTATTAATTGTTCTATTTTGTCAAGATTTAATTTAAAACCATTTTCTGGCAAAGATGAAATTGGAATTGGTACAGAACCCGCTAAGCGTGTGATTTCTGGATAACTAAGCCAATAAGGAGCTGGTATTAATACTTCATCTCCCTCGTCTAAAAGTACTTGACATAGATTATAGATAGCTTGCTTCCCTCCATTTGTTACTAGAACCTGCTCAGGAGACGTCTTGATTTTATTGATCAAGGTAAGTTTGTTCGCTATAGCTTCTCTTAGTTCTGGATCGCCTGCTGCTGGTCCATATCGAGTAACACCGTCTCGCAGAGCTTTGCGAGCAGCTTCCACTATGAATTCTGGAGTGTCAAAATCGGGTTCACCTGCGCTAAGGCTGCATATATCCTTTCCCTGTCTTTTTAATGCTTTTGCTTTGGCGCTAATTGCCAAGGTGAGTGATGGCTGAAGCCTTAATGCTCTTTTTGAGAGCTGTGATGGACTTGGCATGACCGTTGTACCTTTGTTCAAGGTGCACCTATCAAGATCATTCTGCCTTATAGGTGCTCTAAACAACCTTAAAATGGAAACAATTTATTGATTTATAAATTTCTCTTTCAAGTTTAGATTCGCTAGTTATCTCATGGTCCCTTTTTGATCTCGTATAAGTAAATTGCCCTTATTAAAACCTGAAGATGTGTTGAAGCACTTTACGATATCGTATGAAAATTTCTTCTATATAAGAATGTTGTTTCAAGGTGATAAGGATATTTCTACTTGGGGGATTAATTAAGCTGAAAGATTCCAAATTTTACTATTCTTACGTTTGTTTAATGTAGGTGCAGATAGTTTGGAAACAATTTCTGGAAAATGTGAATTATGTCAGGCCAGTGCCGATAGTCCCAATGTCGTTGTTTCCAGAGGTAATCCATTTGCACGTTTTATGATCATAGGTGAGGCACCAGGTGCTAAGGAAAACTTGTTGGCGCTGCCATTTGTTGGGAGGTCAGGACAACTTCTTGATAAATTAATTTCTTCTGTTGGCTTTGATTGTGATAATGATGTTTACATTACAAATGCTGTCAAATGTAGGCCACCTAAAAATCGCAGACCAACTAAGAAAGAGTTAGAGGCATGTAGACCCTGGCTGGCTCAGCAGATCCTCTTAGTAGATCCTTTGATAATTGCCTTGGTGGGTGCTACAGCTGTAGAGGCGATCTTGGGTAAAAAGGTAGCCCTTACGAGTATTCGGGGTAAATGGCAAAATTGGGACGATCGTCTAGTAATGCCAATTTTCCACCCTGCTTATCTTTTAAGAAATTCATCGCAGGAAGAAGGATCACCGATGTCTGTAACTAGAAAGGATTTGATTAATATCCGAAATAGACTAGATATGATGGAATCAGGTACTGATATGCGAGTGTTGACTTCAGATAGGCTTATAGAGCAATGAAAGACACTCTTATCAAAACTTCACGTCGATATGACACCAAGATTCATCGGCGGCCAACTCGCACGGTGATGGTTGGTGATATTCCCATTGGGAGCGAACACCCAGTGAGAGTTCAGTCGATGATTAACGAGGATACACTTGATATTCAAGAGTCAACTTCAGCAATCCGAAGATTACATGAGGCAGGTTGTGAAATAGTAAGGCTTACAGTTCCTTCTGTAGGTCATGCAAAGGCAGTAGGAGAGATTCGAAAGCGACTAGAGGATACGTATAAACCAGTTCCGCTAGTAGCTGATATTCATCACAATGGTTTGAAAATTGCTCTTGAAGTCGCAAATTATGTTGATAAGATTAGGATTAACCCTGGACTTTTTGTTTTTGAAAAACCAGATCCAAATCGAGTAGATTTTTCGCATGAGGAAACTGAACAAATAGGAAAGAAAATAACCCAAACCTTTGAGCCCTTAGTTAGTTTATTAAAGGAGCAAGATAAAGCCCTTCGTATTGGTGTGAATCATGGCTCTCTTGCAGAACGCATGTTATTTGCCTATGGAGATACACCTTTGGGCATGGTTGAATCTGCTATGGAATTTATAAGAATTTGTGACGAACTAGATTTCCATAACATAGTAGTTTCTATGAAGGCATCACGAGCTCCCGTAATGTTGGCAGCATATAGATTGATTGCGGATACAATGGATAAAGAAGGATTTAATTATCCTCTTCACTTGGGTGTTACTGAGGCAGGTGATGGAGATTATGGGAGAATTAAAAGTACAGCAGGGATAGCTACATTGTTGGCAGAAGGATTAGGCGATACAATTCGAGTTTCACTTACAGAAGCACCTGAAAAAGAAATTCCGGTTTGTTATTCAATTCTTCAGGCTATTGGACTTCGGAAAACAATGGTTGAGTATATAAGTTGTCCTAGTTGCGGTAGGACATTATTTAATCTAGAAGAAGTAGTTCACAAAGTGAGAAATGCAACTATTCATTTAACAGGTTTAGATATAGCAGTTATGGGTTGTATAGTTAATGGACCTGGTGAGATGGCTGATGCGGATTATGGATATGTAGGCAAAGGACCAGGCGTAATTGCTTTATATAGAGGAAGGGAGGAGATTCGTAAAGTTCCTGAGGAAGATGGAGTTAATGCATTAATTCAGTTAATCAAAGATGATGGAAGATGGATTGATCCGTGAGCAGAAAATATTATACATTTATTAATTACTATAGGAGACTTTATAGATGAGAAATATAAGCTTGAAAAGACTTGTTATGTTGGGAATTATTCTTAGCTTCCCTTTTTTTTGTGCTTCTGCTAGTGAAAGTTCCTTTGATAAGAAACAGCCTTTAGATATCGCAAATAGATACTCTTTTCTTATTAAAGACAGTCCGAAAGAAGTTATAGATCAGGTTTGGCAAATTATTTTTAGAGATTATATGGATTCGAATGGCATTTATAATCCTGATGAATGGATAAAACTACGAGTTGAACTATTATCAAAAAGTTATTCGGATTCTTTTGATTCTTATGAAACTATCAGAGGCATGTTGTCTGGTTTAGAAGATCCTTATACTCGTTTTCTTGATCCCAGTGAATTTAAAGAGATGAGAATCGAGACCTCTGGAGAGTTGTCAGGAGTTGGGATACAAATTTCATTGGATAAGATTTCAAATGAATTAGTTGTAGTTTCTCCGATTGAAGGGACTCCTGCAGCAAGAGCCGGATTAATGCCTAAGGATAAGATTGTCTCAATAGATGGATTGACAACTTTAGACATGCCTATAGAAAAGGCAGTCAAACTAATTAGAGGCAAGCCCGGGACTAAAGTAGTGCTTGAAATAGATCGTGATGGTAGAAAATTTCAAGTCAAATTAATGAGAGATCGAATAGAGATAGTCACAGTAAATACTCGAATTAATACAACAAAAGATGGCTTTAAAATAGGGTACATACGTTTAAAACAATTTAATGCAAATGCATCAAAAGAGATGCGAATGGCAATTAATCGACTTCAAGCAAGTAAAGTAAATGGTTATGTTTTAGATTTAAGAAGTAATCCAGGAGGTTTGTTAGAGTCAAGCATAGCTATTGCGAGGCAATGGCTGAATAAAGGTACAATTGTTAGCACTAAAACAAGAAATGGAATACGAGACATAAGAAAGGCAAATGGCACCGCTTTGACCAGTCTTCCTGTTGTAGTTCTTGTAAATGAAGGCTCAGCAAGTGCCAGTGAAATTCTATCTGGTGCTATTCAGGATAATAGGCGAGGAAAACTTGTAGGACAAAAGACATTTGGGAAGGGTTTGGTTCAATCAGTTAGAAGGCTCTCAGATGGATCTGGTCTAACAGTGACCATTGCAAAGTACCTTACCCCTAATGGAACTGATATACATAAGAATGGAATAATTCCAGATCACCTAGTGAAAATGACAAATAAAGAATTGGTTAGTCTAACTGTAGATGATTTAGGTGGCTTAAATGATAGTCAGTATCAGGCAGCACAATCTATACTCTTGAGGTCACTAATTAATAAAGATAAAACAATGTTTATACCAGGTACATTAAATCTTAAGTATGCTCTTGCCTATTAACTGTATAAGCTTGTTAAATATAATTAGAAATCCTTCAACTACCTATTATGAATACTTTTATAGTATTTTGTAGGGCTTCATTTTATTTTTAAATATCCATACCAGTCTGGTTCAATTTTTTGATTGCGGTTTTTCGAGTCAGGTCTAACTGTTATATGCCATTCATTTACTTTCTGAATAGGAATACAATTATCGACTAGGCAACAGCTTTCAATTTGAGATAAATCATCTTTATGTATAAGTTCAAGCTTGTTCCGCCATCTGTTTAAAGCTTTCTTTTTTGCACTGCCAGATGAACTAGCAACTACAAGAGTTATTTTATGAAACTCATATAGTTCCTTAGGACTGTATCCCCCTAAATTAACAAACCAAAGCTTTTTATTTGATCGAAGACTTTTAGATTCTTTATTCAGAATAATTTCATAACCATCAATATAACATATCTTTAGATAACTATCTATATGGAGACCATTCTTCAATCCTAACCATTGACTTGTTAATTGCGAAAAAGTATCTTCAATTTTATCTCCACAGACCCATCTTGCATCGTGTATCTCAATGTTACTTTGACATGTTCTTCCTCCTAAGATCACAAGATATAAATTCGGTTTTTCAGGTTCTTTTATCTCCAAGTTCGAGAATTCACATATAAAAGATTACTTACTCATCTTAAGCATCCTTTCTATAGGTAATAATGCTTTTATTTGAATTTCATGATCTAGCTTTATTTCTGGCTTTTTATCACTTAGGCATTTCCAAAGCTTTTCTAGTGTATTGAGACGCATGTATGGGCAGGAGTTGCAGCTGCACCCATCTGTGCCAGGAACATCTAAAAATAATTTATTAGGCATTCTTAGCTTCATTTGATGTATTATTCCAGGTTCAGTAATAACAATAAAACTATTATAATTATTAATTTGTGAGTATTCTAGTAATTTGCTTGTTGAGCCAATAAAGTCTGCTTCATCAAGGAGACTTTCTTGGCATTCCGGATGGGCTATGACCTTTGCTTCTGGATATTGGATTTTAAGTTTTAACAATGCCTCCTCACTAAAATTTTCATGAACTTGGCAACTACCTGGCCAAATTGTAAGGTTTCTTCCACTTTTATTTTGTACCCATCTTCCCAAATTCTGGTCTGGTGCAAATAGTATTGGTTGATCCTTTGGTAATTGTTTAATTAGATCAACAGCATTACTACTAGTACATATCAGATCACTTTGTGCTTTCACACCTGCAGTGCAGTTTATATAGCTTACAACAAAATGATCAGGATATTTTTCTTTAAACTTAGCAAAATCCTCTGTATTGCAATCGTCTGCGAGACTGCAGCCAGCTTCTAAGTCAGGTAATAAAACTGTTTTTTCTGGTGAAATGATTTTTGCAGTCTCTGCCATAAAATGTACCCCACAGAAGACAATTATTTCTGCATTTGTATTCGCTGCTTTTCTGGAAAGATCAAGTGAGTCTCCTATAAAATCGGCAATATCTTGGATGTCAGGATCTTGATAAAAATGAGCAAGTATTACTGCATTTGACTCCCTTCTTAGGGAATCAATTGCCTTGATAAGTTCGCTTTTCTTTCTAGGGGCATTTTCAACCGTCTCTAGAGATGAAATAGGGTTCATCGCTCCAAACTGAGGCAGTATGTATATAGCCTAGGCAATTGACCTGTCAATTTTCCGTCTTGCTATAGCTGGCGACCTCCATGGTATGTGGGGTGAAGCTGACCATGGATTGATCCTCAAGATTGCACCAGACGGAATTTTGTTTGTTGGTGACCTTGGTGAGGGTGATCTGAGACTTACCAAACAGATTCTTAAGATTCCAATACCAATAGCATTAATTCTTGGAAATCATGACAGAGGAAATGATCCCACAGGTCAGATACTTGACCATCAGTTGAAATTATTAGCTGATATCCATTGTGCATGGAGTCTGCGTAGGTGGGATCACTTACCTTTAGCTATTGTTGGAGCAAGACCATGCAGTGGTGGAGGTGGTTTCCATCTGTCAAAAGCCGTGAAAGCTATTTATGGTGAAATATCTCTTAGACAGTCTGTAGATTTTATTGTTAAGGCTGCTAGGCAAGCACCAGTTGAATCTCCATTGATTTTGTTAGCTCATTCTGGTCCTAGTGGATTGGGTTCAGAAATTAATAGTCCTTGTGGTAGAGACTGGTTAAAACCTGCTATTGATTGGGGCGATAAAGATCTTGAGTTGGCCATTGATGAGATAAAACAAATTCGTAAGCCGGATTTGGTTGTATTTGGCCATATGCATCATAATTTAAAGAGAGGGAATGGGATTAGATCAACTTTTGTTCAAGATCGTATGGGTGTTTCTTACCTAAATGCTGCATGCGTACCAAGAAGAATTATCGATGATTTAGGACGCCAGCTCTTTCATTTTTCATGGGTTGAATTTGTTAATAGAAAATTGAGCTTGGTGTCACATCGATGGTATCTTTCAAGTGGATATTTAGCTTACGAAGATACACTTTTCAAGTCTATTAACTAACTATTATGGCTTAAAAAATGATTCTTTATTTATGTTTAAGTAGTCACGGTTATGGCCACATTTCACGTCAATCGGCAGTAATCACAGAATTACATCGGTTAGTGCCTAAATGGCGCATAGTTATAAGCTCCACAATTAATACAACTTTTATCGATATTCTTTTTAAGAATATTAAAATTGAGAAACGTTATTTCTGTTGGGATATTGGGATGGTACAGACTAATGCACTCTTTTCCGATTTAGAAGAAACAGAAATAGCTATCAAGAAATTAAACCACAATCTTGATGAGAAAATTTTATCTGAGGCGTATTGGATAAATTCGCAAAATGATGAGGTAATTATTCTTGCAGATATCCCCCCTTCCGCAGCGGACCTTGCTGAGGTGCTTAATGCACCATTGGTCTGGATGGGCAATTTCGGATGGGATGATATTTATAAACCTTTAGGGGGCTTCTTTAAGTCTATTGTACCAGAAATAACTGATAAATACTCTCATGGAAATTTACTTTTAAGGTGTCCTTTTTCTTTAGATATGAATTGGGGATTACCAGAGGTGAAGCTTGATCTTGTTGCTAGCAAGCCACAACCTTTAGACGATAGGTTTAAGTTGATAGTTTCCAGCTTGGACAAGCCACTAATTTGTCTCGCTTTTGGTGGATTAGGCTATCAAATTAACAATCAGTTGCTTGAGATGTGGAACGATTATTACTTTATAATTCTAAGACCATTTCAAGATAAATTACCTGATTATACTTTACCTAATAATGTGATTAACCACCCTACTAATATAAGATTGGTAGATATTATTCCATATTGCTCAAGATTAATTGGAAAACCAGGATTTAGTACATTTTGTGAGTGTATGAGTCAGAACGTAGGGATTCATGCAGTCGAAAGAATTGACTTTGCAGAGGCCAAGGTCTTGTTGGATGGTTTGAAAATGCATGGTTTCTCAAGGCTTTTAGATAAATCTTCATTTGAGTCTGGTGATTGGCAACTAGATAAAGCTTTAAACCAACCTTTATCAGCTTTACTTCCTACAGATGGCGCTATAGAAGCCGCAAATTCAATAATAACGCTTATGTGATCTTTAGCATGAGAGGAAGTTATTATGATTCAATCTCTTTGCTAAATGCAGATTGGGCAAGCAAATAGGCTCCAACTGATGAGCCTATAAATCCTAGGCTGTTTCTTATTAAAGGGAGCAGTTCACTCGTTCTGGTAATCACAGGAGCTATACCAAAAATACCAAATAACATTATCCATAATGGAGAAAGTAACAATAGCCAAGGCCATGCAATTATCTGATCTTTTTTTCTTGGGAATGCTGCAATACCAGCTATTAAGCCACCTAAAATAGATGTTACAAGAGTCCATATCCATTGCTCTTGTGTTAATCCAGGTACTACTTGACAGCCACCCCGATCAAGACAATATTCAATAGTATTAAGAGCCTCTGATATTGAATTGTCTTCTCCATTATCTTTGACAAAATATTGATTACCGTAGCGTGTTTGTAATTCTACCCAGAACAACCTAGGCATTAATGCAAAGTATGCTTCGCCGACATTGAAATTTAGTAAGTTACCTCCACGAGGATCAGCTATTAACAGTAAACTTCTTTCATCAAGTCCCCAGAAATCCCTAACGGCAACCCCAGGAGTTCGTTCATATTGAGTAAGTACTCTTAGTTTCCAGCCCGTATTTGTTTCGTATTCCCTTAGGGAGTCTTTAAGGGCTGTTTCTTGCTGGTCACTTAGAATCCCAGCCAAGTCAATTATAGGAGTAGCCTCTTTTGGCAATAGTTGGGGATTGTCATATGCTTGAGCTGGGTTACAAGCTATTAGTGAAATCAATAGTGTGATTAGAGCTAATGACAATTTAAATTTTCCAAATGTTCGCATGGGTATTAGTCAATGATCACCATTCTCTCTAATTGGGTGCCTAACTGTGGATTGTCCTGACTGGTTGGCTAATAGGTTAGAGAAACATGGCGGATCCATTAGTTTTCACAAATACATGGAATGGGTTCTTAGTGATCCTAAATTTGGTGCTTATGGTAGTGGAAAACTTCGCATAGGTAAAAGAGGAGATTTTGCGACTTCTCCTTCGTTAGGCCCTGAATTTGGCGAACTATTAGCTGTTCAGATTGCTGGTTGGTTTCATCAGATAGTAAAAATTATAGATTCTGATAAGCCTTTAACTCTTGTTGAATTTGGATCTGGAGAAGGTCACTTAATTTGTGACCTGGTTAATTCTCTAAGAAAATTATCTCCAGATTTTATATCTAGACTTGAAATAGTTTTGGTTGAATCTAATCAGGGAATGATTGATCGTCAATTAGATTTTATTGGATCAAAGTTAGAACTCCCTGTTCGATGGTCAACATTAGAAGAACTCGCGGCTGAACCAGTTATTGGTGTAATGATTGCTAATGAGGTATTAGATGCTTTCCCTGTAGAGAGAATTATACTAAAAAATCATGAATTGAATCAACAAAGTGTCACTCTATCAACAGAAAATGGTAATCCTTCAATATTTTATAAAGAATCACCTCTAACATCAGACTTGGAAGATTTATTAATTGAATATAAATCTAATTTGGGTATTGAAATTCCACCAAATAATGCCCCTAATAATTGGACTACAGAATTGCACATTGAACTTGAAACCTGGCTGGCAAAAGTATCAAGATCATTATTAATGGGAACTTTACTTGTTATTGATTATGCTTTAGAAGCAGAGCGTTATTATAATATATCAAGATTGTCAGGCACTTTATTGGCATATAAGAATCAGTCATCGTCTGATGAGCTACTTTTCGAGCCAGGGAATTATGATATAACTGCTCATTTGTGCTTGGAAACACTTATATATGAAGCTGAAAAATCAGGTTGGAATTTACTGGGTAAAGTGAAGCAAGGTCAAGCCCTTTTGGCATTAGGTTTAGCTCAAAGACTTACTGATCTTCAGAAATTTCAAGCTTTTAATTTGAAAGAAGCTTTAAATAGGCGTGAGAACTTGTTAAGACTTGTAGATCCATATCTTTTGGGTGGATTTTATTGGATAGCCTTTGAAAAGAATATAATTAGTCCGAACAAATATAACGACTTTACTCTAAGCAGTTTATTTCTTGAAGAACCTTCTAGTTAAGTAACTCTAGACAATATTTAATTTCTTCTGTTGATACGGTATCCTGTAATTCTACTAATCCAATTTTCTTTGGGATAATAAATCTGATGTTTCCATCTTTTACTTTTTTGTCACCTTGAAGAGTATCTAGTACTTTATCTCTATCTAGTTTAGGCCATTTATAAGGGAGGCCTGTTTTCTGAATTAGTTTCTTTTGTCTATTAGCTTCTTCTTTAGTCCAATCTCCTCTGATTACACTTAATTCCCCTACCGCAACCATTCCCATTGCCACTGCTTCGCCATGGAGCCATGTTCCATAACCACAGAGAGTCTCTATTACATGCCCAAAGGTATGACCGTAGTTTAGGATTGCTCTAATACCTTTCTCCTTTTCGTCAGCGGTTACTATTTTTGCTTTGGTTTTTACTGACCTCTCCAGGATCTTATAAATCTGACTTTGGTCCAATTGCATAGATGATGTTTCGTTATATAATTGAATTTTTTCTAAGTAATTAAATAACTCTAAATCTTCAATAATTCCATATTTGATGACTTCAGCCATTCCAGCGATAAACTCTCTTCTAGGTAAAGTGGTGAGAGTAGATGGATCAATCAAAACAAGTCTTGGTTGATGAAATGCACCTATAAGATTTTTACCTCCTGAATGATTAACTCCTGTTTTCCCGCCAATAGCTGCATCAACCATTGCGAGTAAAGTCGTGGGAATTTGGACTACATCAATTCCTCTTAGCCAGGTAGATGCAGCAAATCCAGTCATATCTCCTACTACTCCACCTCCCAATGCAATAAATAGTGATCCTCTTTCTATCTTTGCTGAATAGGCTGCATTGTGGATAATTGAGATTGTGGAAAGGTTTTTATTTTGCTCTCCAGCTTCAACAGTAATAAGATTAGGATCATAACCAGATGAACTAAGACTGTTTAAGCAGATTTTGCTATACGGCTCTGCAACGTCTTCGTTAGAAACTACAAGAACTTTGATTCCCTTTTGAATTCCAGCTTTTAAGAGTTCTTTACCTATATTATTGAGGCCGCCTTCTTGAATTATCACCTCATAAGGTTGTCGCGAAAGTGGAACAGGAATTTGAATAGGAGAATTGGTCACAAAATTGTGTTTTAATTTAATCTTAAACTCATGAGAGCGTTTAGTGTTAATGAATTAAAAATATTTTGGATAATTCTTATGTGTGGCTATTGATATCATCACTAATGAATCTCAAGACCTACTTTAAAGTGGATTAGTAAATTTCGACAACTTTATTATTACAGCTAGGAGTCTTGAATGGAGGATACTCTCTGATGAGCAGTGATCCTAAAAACATCACAAGTGACTTAAAGCCTGTTATAGGTGTAGTAGGGGGAGGTCAACTCGCACAGATGTTGGTCGAGGCAGCCTCAGTTCGAAACATTGATGTTGTTGTTCAATCAGGCTCATCAAATGACCCAGCTGCTAAGAATGCCTATCAAGTAGTCGAAGCTAATCCTCAAGATGCAGAGGGTACAAAGAGGCTTGTTCAATTTTGTAATTCGATCACCTTTGAAAATGAATGGGTAAATATTCAAGCTCTTCAGACCCTTGAGAAAAATGGTGTTGTTTTCTTTCCGGATCTGAAAGCATTGACTCCTCTTATTAATAAGGTTTCCCAGAGGATGCTTCTTGATGAACTAGATATCCCTGGACCTGATTGGACTCTACTTAGTTCGATTGACCCTATACATCCAGAATTACCTTCTGGTTGGAAATTTCCTCTTATGGCGAAGGCCGGAAGAGGGGGATATGACGGAAAGGGAACAAGAAAAATTAATTCTATAAATGAACTTGTCGAACTTATCCGGATAGTTGATCCTCAGAGTTGGTTCATTGAAAGTTGGGTAAAGTACGATCGAGAATTAGCAATAGTTGCGAGTCGTGATATTGAGGGGAGAGTTAGAAGTTTCCCTTTAGTTGAGACACATCAGTATCATCAAGTATGTGATTGGGTGATAGCCCCTTCAGATGTTGATCATTCAGTAGAAGCAATGGCTTATAACATTGCTTCTTCAATTCTTACTGAGTTAAATTACATCGGTGTTATAGCTATTGAGTTTTTCTTTGGTCCAGATGGGCTTCAGGTAAATGAAATTGCTCCTCGAACCCATAACTCAGCACATTTTTCAATCGAAGCTTGTAGTAGTAGTCAGTTTGATCAGCAGGTATGTATTGCGGCAGCTCTACCTGTACCTACACCTGAATTGATTAGCCCAGGAGCTTTAATGATTAATTTATTAGGTTTACGTGAAGGCAATCTTGATCCATTAAAAGATCGATTAGAAAAGCTTAGAGAATTAGAGAATGTTCAAGTTCATTGGTATGGAAAAGGATCTGAACGACCTGGTCGAAAACTAGGCCATATAACAATTTTGCTGTCTGAAGCTGATTCAGAAAGTCGAAGGCAAGAGGCTCGAAGGTATTTGAAAAAGATTCGTTCTATATGGCCTTTGGAAACGACGAATAAGGTTTAAATTAGAAAAGAACTCCTTTGTTGGTGAAGCCTTTTACTAGTGCTCTGATCTGACTCTCTTTCGACTTGGGGAGACTGTCGTGACGGTGACGTATACCGATTTAATTATCGGAAACGATATCCCCACTTTGTTTCCCCCTCTGGATCTTCCAGGTCGATGCTACTGGGGTTGCACGGCAAGGTGGTTGGCTAGGCGTAACTGACTGCACCACAAGGGTTATGCCCGGTGCAGTCGGGTCTAGTTTTAGGTGTGAATAAACAAGAGAGACTTCACAATGCAAAATCAGAACTAACGTTGGATATTGGTTGAAAAATTACCTGCTTGAGTAGAAATTTTAGGAATAGCAAGCTGCACTAATTAAATCTCTTGCTTACTTCGCGGTCGATTCATTTCAAAACTTTCCAATGATCAGTTAGTAGATCATCCCTATAGGGCAGCTTTAGAAGGATGTGTTTTGTCGGAGGGCAGCAAGTTTGCTTGAGTGGGAACTTTGAGCAGTGTGTCAGTGAATGACATATAAAAAAATAGTCAACAAGCAGAGGCTTGTCGACTATTGAGCAAAAGATTGAGTTGAAGACTAAACCTTTAGGTGAAGTTAGTTATTGGGTGAAAATAATTTGGTTTTAATCTTCACCTTCTGGAACAAGGCGGAATCCTTTCCGTCCCATTTTTATTTCAAAGTTGTCCCCAGGCTTTAGATCAAGTAGGGCGGTGTAAGCCTTACCGATCAGAAGATTTCCATTGCCTTGAACGGTTGCTACATAGCTAAGCTTTCTGCCACCTTTTCCAATGCCGGCAGTTGCATCTGAAGCAAGGTTTACACCTTTGGCTTCTAGTAGTGCTTCATAGAAGGCAGTGAAGTTGAGACGATCACTACCGTCTTTCTTTTTAGATACATAGCCGCAGGACTTAACCAAGTCTGATTTACTTACATCACCAAGTTCTTTCACTTTGGCTAGTAAATCTTTACCAGTTAGCATGGCCAATAAGTTTGAGATACTTGTTCATCATAGTAAAAACTTATAACATTGACAAGTATTTAATGCCTTGGAAAAGAAACTCAGATTTTTATTCAAAGCAGATGACTTTTTCCACCTTCTAATTCAGTAGTCCACAAGTAGTGGTTATAGCTGTGAGTCTATTCTTCAAAACATTGATGTCTGCTTGGATCCTGATTAGTCACGAAACTTTCCCATTTAATTCAAAAACTTCTCTTGCATAACCTCAGAGGATCTTTGGATGGCCAATTAAGTAGGTGGTCAGCTCGTAGCTCTTTTATATATTCGTCATCAGCTTTATTACTGGTCTTTGTGTGGCCTTAGTCTTTATATGCAGAGTAAGAGTCGTTTGCTAGGTAGAAATCCAGAGCCGATATGATCAGAATCTATTTAATTTGTAATCCATTGATTCAGGATTTTTTGCTCTTAGCTGCTGAATTGCCATGTATCGAATGCAGCGGGGATGCATTGCTCTTTCCCATCTCGCGATTTGTAACACCTTTCGATGCCCCATTCCCTTTCGATGATTCTTACCTCCGCGATTCCTTTAGCAAGAGCGGGAGCAATTAGTTGAGCTCGGTTCATGAGAGGTAGCGACTAGACCTTTTTATCCAATTAATGCCTCTGAGCAATGAGCAAATATTTCGATTGACGGGAAATCAGCCAACTTTACCAAGGGCGTATAAAACCAACAATTTCTGGCCAATAGAAATTGGTGCTATTGGATCTTAGTGAGCATATAGAAATTCCATTTCTTTAGCATATTGTAATTGGTTATATTTTTTACTTGAATATTTTTTTCTAATGGCATTAAAATGGTTTTTTATTTAGATTTTCATTGGCTTAGAATCTCTATTTCCCAAGACTTTGGGGGAAACTCAAGCGATTCACAAGGGTATTCACGGAAGCTGAAAAAAACTACTATAATTTATTCATAATTAATTAATTGATAGACATGGGACCTGGAATGCCCTCTGCATTGGTTGCTATTGCGATTTCTGCTGTTTTTGCCGCTGGAGTAGGTTTTATAATCCTCCGATTTTTGCCCTCAGGCTTAGGATAAACTAACATTATGCAAATTTATAAATTAGGTTTACATAATCTTGTTAGTAGGAAAATTTTGCTCTAACTTTTGCTTTAAGTTAATTCATTAGTCCTTAAGGTCTGATTATATCTGTTTGATTTAAACAACTACTTAAATACTCTTGATAAAAGTAAGATGAATTCTCAATTTTTATACATTGTGATTTGAGTAGTAGATGAGGATTTATTAATTGCCTTTTAATTTGTTTTTTTATAACGTCATCTAATTTATTCGAGTATTATAGGTTCGTGACATTATTCGCCTAGACTTGATTTTTGGTTGAGTTTTGCATCGTTTGCATGAGTCTGAGTCAAATTCCTTCCTGTATCCATACCCTGATATAGGCTTGGCTTTCTCTTGGAATTCATTATATTAATAATAAACTAATGAACATTACATTGGAAACCCAGATTCAATCACTTGGAAATGAGCCATATGAAGTTTTTGGCTTTAAGAATGAACAGGAGCTAGAAGCAGCTTTAAAACCTTTGATGCAAGAAATCCCCTCCACTCCTAGTACTATCAATAATTGAAATTTCTCTATAGATAATAATTATCATTAATCGTTCGTCTTATGGTTCTATTTATATAGAATAATAAATATACATTCACTTCATATGATAAAAACAATATTGTTGGCATTATTCTTATCAATTATTCTTGTAGACACATCTTATGCATCAGAAGATTTAACATTAAACTATCCTCTATATATGGACGAATTCAAACGCAATCAAAATATTGCAACCAAAATTCTATTAGATGCTGAAAATGCATTAAAGGATGGAAATAAACAATTAGCATGCACCAAACAAAAGGAAGCTAGTAGATATGGAATTCTCGCATCTGAAGCTTTGATTAATGCCTTAGATGCATTCGGTTCAGATATAGGGATAGATAATATAAAGTCAAATCTTGTCAGATGGAAACGATTATCTAATTCTTGTTAATTACTTATTTAGATTATATCTGCAACTACTCTAATGCCTTCATTAGTTCGAATGGAAGGTCAATAGAAGATAATCTCCATTTGATTACTGAATTTCTTTTCCAGTATATTTTCATCGGTTCCTGAATATCAGGTAGATAGGTTTTCAGTACAAAACGATTGATTGATTTGTAATAAAGGCTTACTCTATTTGCTTGCTTGGGTGTGCTTATTGAAGCGTTTGAACTTGAGATTGATCCATTTTTTTTTGTTAACTTACCCTGATTGAGTAGTGTGTTCAGTCCATTAGGCGTAACTGTCGCGTCAATTGTAGAATCAACGATTGTATTGATTACTGGTGATATTAATATCATTCTAAGGTTCCCAAATGGCTTTTCTTCCATTTCCTTTCTTATTTTGATTGTTAATGCTTCGTTAAGTTGACTTTTAAGGCTTCTTCTGACTGATTTGAAATTAATATATTTTCTAGCCTCTTCTGTATCTTTACTTTCTACAGCTGTTTTAAAACCAAGAATGGAGAAATAAGGCGTCATGTATAAATATGTACCAAAGATAGCTATAGAAAATGCAGATGCAATAAGGAAGGGCTTATTATTTTTTGAGGTAGGTGAATTCTTCATATACATAAATTATTGATGAAGATTAGTTTTCTTTATATAGAATTAATAACTTAAGCCAAATTCCCAACCAGTCAAGAATTTGTAACTAAGCATATTACATATACTTCTTTCTTATGCTTTCTAAGCTTGTATTATTTACAGTTGCATTGATGGTGTTATTTGTCTCTTATCTCTTCTATATCTGATTTAGGTAGATGTACATTGTTAATAGTGTTTATGTTTCCCAGCATTAGAGTCTCTCGATTCATTGATTTAGATGCTTGAATCTCATTTATTTGATAGAAGCAACTTGGTTTCATTTTCTAGCTATCAGTGATAGAGAATTACAAGTTCTAAGCCGTGATTTTATTTGCTGATACTATTTATGCATGTTTTTTTGAGGCTACTATCTGTTTAAGAGCTTAAACCATGTAATTCTATGTCCTTCCCCTTTGCTATCTCTCGCTAGGACAAGTACAGGAGCAGAAATAATTGAATCTTTAATATTTCTTCTATAGGTGGTAATTAATTTAATGTATTTCTTGAATGTCCATCCGTTATTACCTGCTTCTCTTCTGGCCCAGTAAATTCTTAATGCCCTGTGAAATTCTTCAATTCCAAATTGATCCCAGCTTTCATGTAAAGCTAATATCGGATTGTGCCCATTTTTGATTAGATTTTGATAGAAAACAAGTTCTGGAGCCTCTTCAGAATTATCCGGTGGTAAACGTCCAGAGAGCTCAGCAATACTAATTTTTTCTAGTTTTAGCCAGCATCGATTCAAGAGAAATACAGGTAGTTGAGTTGACCATGAATAAGTGGAATGATTTTGCAGGGTTTTCCTAATGGTATTTGCATGTCGTTCAGTTAAATAATCTTCAATAGTAATATCCATTAATATTCTATTGTGCATTCTGCCATAGAAATCTTATTCTTCTCAAATTTAACATGCTTTCTATAATGATTTACAAGATAATAATAATTAATCTTTATGTTGTTATTTTGCTATGAATATCCTCTTAAGTGTCCATTCTCATTACCTCAACAGAGGCTGTCAATTCATATGTACTATAGGTATTGGTAACTGTTCGCATGCAAGTAGTACATTTACTTGAATATTCCTTCTAATGGAAACCATGTTAGGTACGTAGAGAGATACAGTTCATATCTTTTCAATTGATTGCTAAGGGATGTCTATCTGGTACGAATGGCTAGTACTAAATAAGTCGTTCAATCAAATCTTATGCAATCCACAAATCCTCGCAAAAGATGGACAAGAACACTTGTCAATGCCCTAGCAACCTGTGGCCGCTTATTAAACTACCGTCTACCAGGTCAGTCTTGAATACTGATCAGGTCAAGAGATTAATTGTTCCAAGAATTGTGAATACTGAGGCTATGGCCTTCTTTTGCTGCTCGCCTAGTTGCATGAATGGCCTGAAAGGGTTTAGCTCCATAGATAGGAATAAATGCTTATTTAAATTTTACAACATCGTCGGCATCCCTTAGGTAAGTTCTGTTAACGGATTACCGTCGGCTATTTCTTGCTATCCCTGTGTCCTTTCTGGCAAACAGAAGATAGTTTAATTTCTCCCCGCTCAATTCCTTTGACCTTAAGCTCCACCTCATTCAACCCATAGCTAAAAACATCCAAGCAATAGCCCTAGTGTGCGTTGATTTCAGGTGGTTGGGTATAAGCCATGTCTATAGATGCGGACATGAATTTTCTCAGCATTAGTTCATAGGTCAGCAAATAAATTTTTCCTGGATGGTTATTCTATTTACTAAGCGAGACATTTATTGTTTAGTATCAATTATAACTTCTTTAATGCCTATGATTGCAAGGCTTGCTTCTTTCACTTTAGAATAGGAGAAATCATTTAATTAATATTATATACATATAAAATATATCTATTTAGATTTACTTGAAACAATAAATATGTGCCTTTATTGATAATTAAACCTTATGAATTTACTTAGTGATCTTATAGGTACTGGTTCCCAAGAGTTTCCAGAGGACTATCTTCTAGGTGATTATCTACTTTATTATGAGCGGTGAGCTGGCTTGATGTAGTCTTAGGAGTACTAGTCCTCATCTAAATAGCAGATGAAGATTTCATTGCTACTCAGTACTTTTTTGTAGCTAGTAGCTAACTGGTCAATTTTCCAAATTATTAATGTCAACAAGTAAAAGGGAGGAGGTGCTCTCCCATTTGAGATATATCCGTCAGGAGCTCAGGGATCTCCACCAGATGCTCATTCAGGATGGTTTACTTCCTGAAGTGACAGAGCTTAGGGAGATTCATGCACAATTGGATGCTCTACACAAGCTTCTTTCTGAGAAGAAGAAGAAAAAACCTAAACCAGAGTTTGATGATTAGATTTTCTCCTCTTCTTTTTTAATCCATTTGTTTTCTTCTTATAAAATCAAGAATAAAAATAATCTTATTATTAATATAGTGTTTATTTGTAAGTGTAAATATTTAATTACTTGGAAAGCATTATATTAGGGAAATAGTATTTGATCACTTGCTTTTGACAGGAATGGGGTCTTAGTCCTCCCAAGGATCATTAGCCCATGATGATTTTATTGCTGGTAGTTCTGTCTCTTTTGATTTCTTGATTTCCTTCCAGTCGCACCACATGGTATTAAGAAGCCACGCTTGCGAAAGGCTCTGTGCTCCTTCGTCTAGTAGATGGATTTGAAATGGTTTAAGCCCAGACTTCCATTTCTTGTACTCCTCTTGCCAGTTCTCATCATTCATAAGTTTCTTTCTTATACAAGGTAATCATCCATATAATTACAAATGCTGCAAGGTCTATTTATATTCTCATTACATATTGTATCCAAGCCTTTGTTTTTTAATTCTTGCTATTAGTGCCAAACCATTCTCGATAGGCTAGTGCTTTCTCTAGTTTAGATTTTATAAAAGGAATATGTTTAGAATATTTATCTAGCTCAATACGTTCTTTAAGTGAAACATGATTATCTATGGTGATTCTATGAATTATCTCTTCTATTCTCATACGAGTTTTAGTCGTTAGTTTTCTTAGTGCCATTGAAATTAGGATTTAGACTTCTTTGCAGATTTAGGATCAATTACTTCCAGTAGCTTTTCCATATTAGTCATAACTCTTCTTACTTCTAGGGGGTCCGGAAGCTTTAGATCTTCTGTTACCGCCATGTGCATCACACGTAGGTCGGATCGTAATTGCTTGAGATGTGCTTTGGCTTCTTCTTTTTTTTCTTTTGCTGTGGCCATTGATCATTAGCATCTTTCATACCTATTCTACTACTTCGAGAAGGTTTAGATCAAGATTTATGTTATTTATTTTATTTGTATCTCTATTAGTTTGTTTTAGATATACTTAAATTAAGTTTAGTCTATTAGAAATTCAAATGAAAATATTATTGGTGAATCATGCAGATTCATCTAAATACAAAGGTGGAGATAGTCTTCAACTTGAAAAGATAGGAGTTATTTTAAGTAAAAGGGGCCATAAAGTCTTAGGCGCATACCAAAACAAACCTGATGTTAGTGGTTTTGATTTAGTACATATATTTAATTGTCGTCAAATAGATTCATTTAAATCGCAAATAGAAGCATGTAAAGCAGCAGATATAAAGATTGTCGTTTCTCCAATATGGATTTCCTTATCAAATGCATTTTGGGGGAGCAGAGCAAGTCTAAAGGTCCTAAAATTAGCTGTTAATAAAGATCCTAAGGCATCTTTAGCTTTTGAATTATTTAAGAATAGAGAATATATATTGGAAATAGATAAAAAACAATTTGGTTACAATAGTAGAGAACTTAATTCAAAGTTTAAATTCAATAAAATATCCAGACTATTAGATGAAGTCACAGGTTTGTTACCTAACAGTTGGCTAGAATTGCAGGCAATACGTAATGATCTACGGTGGAACAAAAATAATTTTAGTGTTGCTAACTATGGAGTCGATCCGAAAATATTCTTAAATTCAGATCCCAGAAAATTTAGAGAATTTACTGGGATAAAATATCCTTTTATATTGCAAGCTGGACGCATTGAGCCTGCTAAGAATCAAGCAATGCTTTGTTGGGCCTTGCGGAATACACAAATACCTATTGTTTTTATAGGTAGTTCGTCTAATTGGCCTAAATATGCTGAATTTTGTCAGGCTATTTCAGGAGAAAAACTAACTATATTTGATCACATGCCTCCTGATTTATTAGCCTCAGCTTATTCTGCTGCATCTGTACATATCCTCCCTAGTTGGTGTGAAACCTGTGGACTAGTAAGTTTGGAAGCTTCTTTGAGTGGAACACCTGTAATTGGTAGTACCTTTGGTCATGAATTGGAATATTTAAAGGAAAATGCTTTATATGTTGATCCATCTGACCCTGACAGCATTCTTTTGGCAGTAAAAGAGGCTTGGGAAAGTGGTAAAAATATAGACAGAGTTGGTCGTTTGCGAGATATAGTTCTTAATCAATATAGTTGGGAAGAGGCTTCAACAAAAACTGAATCTTTTTACAAGGGTCTTTTTAAGTAATATCCCTTACATTGAAAATATAGTGTCAATCTCAAATTTTAGGTAGGTATTTAGACCTGCCCATCCTCTTAGGTAGTGATTTTGGAAGGGAATGGATTGATCTGTTCCTCTGTTAGCTTTTGACTCTAAAAACTTATATTATTGATTTTTCATGGGATTGGGCATTGTTTCCGTACAAATAAGTAGAAGATTGAAAAATTAATAAAATAACCCTAGTTCAATTAAGAACTGCTTGATTTAGCTATAATTGGATGAGATATTTAAGCTGGATATTCGATTTACTGTTATGGCTGTTCTTCTCCTTTTTTTCTTAATTGTTTTAGGTATTTGTGCTTTAATCCTTTATACCAATAAGAGCCCCAAGGCAGAGATTATTAAAAATCTGCTAAATAAAGTTTTTGTGAACCTCAAGGATCTGACTTTAAACCTTCGTGATCTCTATAAGGCTATTGTTGATCTTTTTAGGAATGAGGCAGATGAAGATCAAACTCAGCCTTCAGCTAAGGAAAATGAAAATGTTAGTGAAACGAATAATTCCAATAACGTAGAGAATGAGGATATTCCTCAGGAAGATAATATAACTAAAACATCAAAAGCAGATGGTTTAGAAGTTACGAGTCAGGAACCAGAGGTCGTTGTATCTCCTAATCCCTCTGTAACAACTTCAAATATCGATGATAATGTGACTGATAGTAAAAGTATTCAAGCATCTGATAGTCTCCCAGTACCAGAGGAACTAACAAATAAAGACAATTCGGATATTCTTGAATAGTGAGAACTATTTTAATCAAATAAAATCAATATCTAAATATTAATTAAGCAATATTAAAATCTTCGAGATTGAATATATATGAGTTCTATTATTAGACTATAGTAACAATTACCATGATCTTAATTAATTTAGAAACTAATGAAATCTACTAAGGCTTCGGGTACCAAATATCTTATTCTTAATTTGGGTAATTTATTCCTTGCACTGATATTATGCATAGTGCCGACTATTATTACGATAGGAATATTTAGAGTTTATGGTATCCATAGTTGTGGAGAATTAAGTCAACAAATTGCTCTTGCTGACCAAACAAATATCAGAGAGCTATGTACCGAATCATCAGTTAAAGTTGCTAATAGTTATTTTATATGGATATGGTTGATAGTCACACTGCCTACTTGGAGATGGTTTTATTCAGGTCATCTTAAAAGGGTAATTAAGTAAGTAAATAAGTATTTACTCTTTTTGCTAAATGCTATTGATTCTTATCACTCTCAAATCCTAATACTGAATCATTTGATTCTTTTGTTAGGTCTTTTAGCTTTGATTTCCTTTTGTCTAGGAAAATCCTGATGCTAATTTCTATTGTCCTGAAGATTGTAAGCATAAAAAGTATAAATCCAATTAGCACTGCTGCACTCAAAGCTACAGATCCAAGATCTAGCTCGGAGAATTTCTGAAGATTGCTGTTCAAATTAAATTATGCTTACCCTTCTTTTAATCTAGCTCGTTTTTTTAAATATGGGTTTTTATTTCTCCTTATATTAGGATATTTACCGATTGAAATGCTGTTAGTTTATCTCTTCTTGGTTTCATAGTAGGAGGAAATTGTTATATGCTTTTGTCTATAAAATAAATTTAAGTTCTACTAATTTTCTAAAAATCTGTCCCTACTTGGAGATTATAGCTAGTTTCTACTTTTGGATCTTGATGATAATCATAGGTGTGTTCTAGGTTAATGGAAGAGAATATATTTGAATTTTTTTTAGGATAAAATTTTAGTTTGCTTAAAAAATGATTGCTTGGAGATAAATTTTCTGCAAATGCTGTTATTAGATTATTTTCAATAATAAATTTGGTCTTATCGTTAATCGACCAGATGAATTCCGCACCAAATGAACCTGCACCTAATATTTTTTCACAGTTTGCATCTTGCTGGCACTCTTTACCTCCATTAAACCATTTTGCTGAGGGACCAACTGACAGTGTAAGACTAGTTTTTGGATTTTCATGTATTTTATAGGACATTCCTAATGACGTTATGATGGTATTAATACCGGATTTATTTAATGCATTATATTTGTATTCTGTCGACGTATATGTAGTCCATAGCGGGCCTTGAATCCTGTCATATCTGATTGATGAGGAGCCTTTCCTTACTCCAGTAAGTGAATTATTATTCTTCTTAGTTCGTTTAACTTCATAATCCCCACGTATCTTTATTTGGTTTGATTTCTTTTTATATTTTGTTGCGCCTTCAATGTTATACCCTGAGGAAGAGCTAGATCCACTATTAGAACCATCTAGTCCAATTTCTAAATTTGACTTCCATGCTTTTTCACGCTTGCTCTTTGCAATAGTAGATTTTTTAATTTTAATTTTACCTAGGTATTTATTATCAATCACTTTTACTAAATTATTGCTTTCTTCATGTACAATTTTTCCTGAAATTAAATCACCATTTATTAGTCTAATATTTACCTCTTGCCCTTTTGCTGAAACGTCAAGTAGTAAGGCAGTACTTACACCAGAAGTGATTATCAGAGCAATTCTTCGAAGCATCAAATTATTTTAGGTGTACTTACAGGAAAGATGCGTTATTTATTCAATTTTTGCCACCCTTAACACCCGGACTTTAATCCGGATGCATGGTGCCCCTCATTTGCTTGTATTGAAGATTTAATCTTTGAGAAATTTCCCCTCTTTTACTGCTTTCAATACTTCGAAAATTAGCAGCCTAACCTGTATTTACCATTTCTTAATGTTTGGAACCGCTTTTTGGTCTCATAACTCAAAATTATTCGTTATGTTGCTTATAAAATATAGGATTTAATGGCAAGTTCTGAACAGACCACTCGAATTCAGAAAGATAAATCGATTACAACGACTGGTGATTTCCCATTATTTGTTACAGGAACTGTTTTTGTATCATTAAATCTAATACTTATGCTTTTTGTAGGATTTTACTGGATTAGTCCATCATTCCATCAATTCTTAACAGGAAACCCACTTTAATAAAATAGCATTTTATTAATTCCAAAATAATTAGACAATATCTAATCAAACCAGCTTGAGTTAGCAGTAATTCATATTCAATTCGACTATGCAAGTATTCCAGTGATAGCTTTATAAGTGATTTTACTCATTCTTGATCTGGATCATCAAATACAACTTTGATCGCTTAAAACGTGATGCGCCTTGCATTTTCTTTTATTAAGCCCTGTATAGACAATGTTGCAACCGGCAGCAATAAGCTTTATATTTTCTTTATGAAGTTCATCGACCCTTTTGCTGATGAGGTTTTGGTTCCTGTCGTGATAACTGTTCGTGCTGAGACGGCAGAGCTTTTATCAGAAATGGCAGCTGAGCTAGAGGTAAGCCTTGACGAGGTCCTTAGTAGCCTTGCGGAAGAATCAGTAATAGGACTTAAATCTCATTCATCTGGTGTACTTGATGATGTTGAGGTCCCAGACAAATGCAGCAAGCAAGATTTATTGAAGTTTCTTAAATAATGGTATAGAGACTGTTTATTATTAAATTACAACTAATTAAAAAGCTTGCTTAACTATGAAATTACTGAATGGTTGCAATGTTTAGCGTTTGACATCATGAGCGCAGCCATCACCGTTGTAGTCGACTGAATTGTAGTAATTACTTTTCGTGCCAAAGAAAATCGTCGTTAGAACAAATGGAATTGATATCCAAAGTAGAACTGATGATAATTCCAATTTTGAAGGGTCGACTATATCCAATTCACTATAGCGATTTGAATATAGCTAAAGGACTTGTGTAATAACTTTTAAGCCTCATCTGCAGCACTGTATCCTTAGTTTTCTGATTTGAAATTGTTTATCCATTGATTATATTCACTTTCTTAGCATCTCCAGTCAAGAAACCTCTGCCGAAAGAAATGAACTCTTCACAGAAATAAAATAGATCCACAAGACTTCTTTTTTGTCTTAGAGTCGCTTTGATGATGGCGGTAATTATACTCTCCGGTCAAACTACTCATTTTAGTTGCTGTTTTTTTATGTTGAATGAGAATAAGGGAAATATCAAATTAACATGACACTAGATGAAACTCGTGCTCAAGAAAGTATAGAAATAGCTATTACAAATGCCATTACAAGAATGCATATACTTCAAGGTAAAAATAGGAGAGCAATTATCTCTGAGTATAAAGAATGGCTGTTTCAGAACTCTTCACTTGAGGATGTAGTTGTACTAAAATCTGACCTTGAATGAAATGTTTTATCGGTTATATGTTCTGGAAGATTAACTTTTATTTACTCTTGAGTCTCATCTTTTAGGTGAACTTCTACGCATCTGGTAACACATTCAATATCTTCCCCTCCAATCCATGAGCATTCGGAAATACATTCAAAATATGAATCTAATGTATCTTTTTCTGCTACTGCTACATCCTCTTGGCTTCTAGTTGTCATTAAATCAACCGTAATGCATAACATACCTCTACTATGAATTTTGCAAGAAGAGGGTGTTCTGTTACTGAGAATAAAGTGCCTAGGTGCTAACACCTAGTTGACATTTTGCCAGGCATTGCACCTGGATTATGAACTTGACTAGGTAATTGAATTCTTAGGAATTTATTCTTTTCCTCTAGATAAGCAGTATTTTGTTTTGCAGATTGAAAGCTAGCTGTGATGAAGTCTAGAAAACTATGGGCTGACTAAGTTTACCCAACTTCATAAAGCCTAAATTTGACTAACCAAATACAAATCAGCTCGATTTATATGGGATTTTTGATGGGGTTGAAACCATTTTTTCTCTAAGTGAGCCATTTTATGGATCTAAAAGCGGTTGTTGAGGTGGCTAAATAGGTCATTCCCTATACGAAATATAAATATCTTCTCTGACGAATTTCCTCTAAAAGTCTTGATATAACAGGATTTCTACTTATTTACAAAAAAGAATGCTGCAACAGTTCGTGATTCCTCGATAGACCAGAGCCAACCCCGTGAAAGAATGTTGTTATTAGGTCATTGGTCAATTTCTGACTTTCTCAGTGACCTGTATTAATCTTTACTCCTGCAACGGTCCCTTCTAAGAATGCGGAACAGTTCCTCCTCAATCCTGCGCTCCGTTCTTATGGGGCTTCTCATACCAATTGCTGCAAGCATCTTGTTGATCTTGCCAACCACAGCAAATGCTCTCTATCCAAGTGACTTCTCACTTGATGAGGCTGTCAAAACTAATTTTCATGGACAAGACCTAAAAGGCCAAGAATTCGTAAAATATGACCTTTCTGGCTTTGATTTTGGAGATGCTGATCTAAGTGGATCTTATTTCAGTGTTACTGATGCAAGAGATGCAAATCTGAGTGGTGCGAACCTTGAAAATGTAATTGCCTATGCCACTCGCTTTGACAATGCTGATCTAACAGATGCTCAGCTTGCTGGAGCAGATCTCCTCAAAAGCAGATTTGATGGAGCTCAAATCAATGGAGCAGATTTTACAGAAGCAAATCTTGATTTAGCTCAACAGAAGGATCTGTGCGAAAGAGCTTCTGGTAAGAACTCTAAAACAGGAGTCGAAACTTTTGATAGTCTTTCTTGTGCAGGTTTAAGTGAGCGTTATCTCCCCGCTAAAGGTTGAAGCATCAACTTCAACAATATTTTCTGAGCTAAAGCAAATAACCCTGTTTAAAGATGAGCACTAAAAAAGAGGCTTCATTTGCCTCTTTTTTAGTGCTCATCTTTCTTAAGAGATTCTTATAGCCTATGGATTGCTGATCAAGAATTCATAAGAGATACAGATACATGTAGGACCAGAACAAATGATCTATCTTGATTTAAAGTGATAGGTATGGATCAAAATATAAAAAGGGAAATACTTGCCTCTTCGTCAATATGGGTTGGAGTACTGCTAAATCTCCTTCCTGGACTGGGAGCTGGATACATCTATCAGAGGCGGTGGAAAGCCTACTGGTTAACAGTTTTATGTTCTATGACATGGATAGTTATTGGAGCTAGTAGGCAGCTAAACATGGACTCTTCAGACCCAGCACCTGATCAGTCAGATCAATTTGTGTTTTTAGGACTTATATTAATAGCTTTGTTTTCATCTTTAGAAGCTGGCTTTAGATCTTTTCAGGCGCAAAATGAAATGAAAGGATAAAATCCCTGTGATTACAAAATTAGTGAACCATTTAGGATTATTTTCATAAGCTTGTTGAAAAGAGATTATTATTTATTTCGATTTCGTTTTTGCAATGCTTGATACTCCTTCCTTATTTCGCTAAGCATCATTTGTTTTCTCTTAAGTGAGAATCTCTTCTCTTTGTCATCAGATAACCTTCTTTGTTCTGCCGTCATTCCCATCCAGTCAGACATTTTGTATTTAGGTCTCGCTGTGTTTCTTAGTTGTAAATGTTTTTTACTAGTCAATATCAATAAAAGCAATAACGCTATTAGTACTAAAGAGCTAATAGTTAATAGCATGAGGTGCCATCTATGAATAAAGTAACAATAACTCTTTTGGTTCGAATTTGTTTGAAATAAGATTGAAAATTAGTGTTGCAACACCATACTAGGCAAAAGAAATTAAATTTAGTAGAAAAAATAGTATTTAGTTCTTTATAACTATATCAAAATTGAAACCTAGATTAGTCTTTGTGTCTAAAATTATCTTTTTTTTGAATCTTTTGCTAAAAATGGATAATATTATCTTGAGTGATTCGTAGAAAACATAAAAAATCATCAAATAAAAATAAATTAAACCATCTGCTTTTCTTTTGTTATTCACTGTGTCTGCTTAACATTCTTAGTCAAGCTAAATCATCTATACACATTAGCATATGTAGTTGCGATTTGCATGAGTGAATTAATTGAGGTATAAATAATGATTATCAATTTTTAATGACTTCCAATCCCTGTAATCTTATCTTTGGGATGTAGAATGTTAATGGCTTAAATATTAAAGCCATAGCACTGGTAGGAATTTTACTAATGACTTCCTATCATGACAAAAATTTTTAATTTATTGAGGTTTCTAAATGCCAAAACGTAGGAGAAAATTAAGTAAGGAACTTGAGAAGCAAATTCTTGCATCAAAGAAGAAAATTGAATTTGTCACAGCAATTATTAATGACATTGAAGAAGAAGATATACAAGGTGAATATAGACTTGCTTTTGAGCCAATAAGATTGGCTTCGATCAAATTATCTGAAGAATACGATATCGTAGGTTATACAGAAGAAACACAGGCCATTTATTCAAGCTATCTTCGACTATTAGAGGATTTTTTGAATAATTATGAAATTTAAGATGCTTTAGAATTGCGAAGATTTATGACCTCATTGTTATTTGCGTCTATGTATATTCCGTAATTAGTTTTGCTTATACCAAAATTTATGTATGCATAATTAAGACCTGTTCTCAAGTCAATATTAATTGTCTCATTGTTTAGATAGTTGTCGTTATTTTTTAGTAAGGTTGTGATCTGTTCTGTAACTGTTTTCTCAAATTGATTTTTATCAAAGATAAGTTCATTAGAATTTAGTTTCTTTGCCAGCAATCTTACTGCTAACTTTCTGGTAATAATTGTAATAGGAGACTTATGCTCTTTTAAGCCTTTAAAAACTTCGTCCAATTGAAAAGGAATGAGAGGTATTGGATAACCTAACTCATCTTCTTCATGCATTAAATCATCATGCAAAACCTTTAAAATCTCTTCTTGATTATTTACGGCTTTCATATTAGTATCGACAAATTCAATCAAATTCATACATCTTTCCTTCTCTGATCTAAGCAAGACTCTTATTGAAGCTTTGATTTCAGTAACATCTAAGTTATGATTTTGTATCAAAGAACGAAACATTGTTTTTAGGTAATCAACTTGTTCATCTGAAAGGTCTTTAAATTTCTCAATACAAAATTGTTTATGTGAAATCCAATCAAATAAGTTGTCTGCATTAAATAATTCACTAGACCATCTTATATGAGAACCAATTATTATATTTATTTCGTGAATATATTTTTGGTAAATATCGTCTAGAATGTTTTCTTCTAATCTACATTTTTTACTTGGCTCTTCTGTTTTGTTTATTATAGCTGGATGATTCTTATGATTTCCAATTAGAGTTGACTGGTCCTTATTAATAATAGAGTTTTCAGCCTTTTTAGTAAATCTTTGGTTTGATTTCAATAGAGATGATGGTACTTTTATCCCGACTTCGCAATATCTGCAGGTATTTCCTTGTAGTCTAAATAAATTAAGAGATAAACTATTTTTGCATTCTGAGCAAATTCGTTCTTCAGGTTTTGGAATATCCATAGTTCTTAATTTGGAGTTCAAAAGTTTGCAGGATTTTCATGGCATAGTCTCATGCGAGACCTCAAACACTATAACTTTAGTTCATTAGCCAGTCTAGGAAATAATCCATATCCTTTACCCGTTTATAATATTTAAAGCAAGTAGCCATAACACAAGACGATAGTTTTTTAATAATTTCTTTATAAAGCCTGCTAATGCTTTGACTGATTTTGTTTGGGGAGGAGTACAAAATATTAACAATAAAAATAATTTGTGTTACATCTTTAATATTATTTATGCTTTGATTATATTATATCTTTTAGTTATTTGTGTAATTATGGAAATAGAAGAAAGACCATCCTTAGAGGAAGCAATGACCGCAATAAAAGAATCTATTCTTGAGGATCTTGCAGAATCAGTCATTGCTTATAACATGGAAAAAAATAGCTTTATAAGTGATTCATTAATTGAGTAAAACATTTCAGATTAATTACTATTCGTTCCATGGACAACACAAAAAGTACATTAATTGTACTGGTCACAGTAGTAATTTCTATTTTAATAGTCATTTCAATTTTTCTGTACCAGAGAATTTTTACCTACAGATCTGCATTTGAGGCTGACAAGGCCTGTCACTATAGATTAGGTGAACTTATGGATACAGATAAATCTATTGACTGTGATCATGATTTTGAAACAAGACAATGGATTTTATTTGAAAATGTAAATGCCAATTCTTCCTTTCAAGTATTGGAGCGTTTTTATTACTAGAAAACAAAATATATAGATTAAAATATCAAGATTAAACTGTTACTAGGTACTTATTTTCTTACGGGTTGCAGTTGTTACTTCCTTCAGTAATTCTCTCAGTCCCATTAAGGCCAGTAATACAGTGGCAGTTGCCACTGCCAAAGGTAAAAGAGCTTCCATTTTTAAATTGCAAGTATCTTACTTTTAGCAGTCTTCTAAAAAATTTGCCATTGAGTATTTTGCCTATTTTTGATTTTGCAATTAAATTATATGACCTTAGGTGAAGAATCGTTGGAAATTAACTTTTGCACCGCTGACTTTGGTTAAATACAGCCTTATGTACATGGGACGTTTTCTCATGGATCCCTTTAAATCAAAAAGTAATCAAACCTCAAAACTATCAACGCAAAGAAAAACTACCCTCAAATGGAATAGTTCTGGAGAATTGTCTTCAGTTGATATGGCAAGGATATTAGAGCGCATATCTAATCCAGAGTTGACGGAGTGTGATCTTGCTTGCAACGTCGAGTTATCTGATGATGATAATACAAAATAATATATTTATATATTTTGCCCCTAGCAATCAAAATTAAATACTATTTTTAAAGATAAATTCTTAAATTATATGGATTTAGATTTTTTTGTTAGACAGTTCCTATTGATATTAGTTTCTTTTGTTGCCAACTTTTTATCTGCTATGGCAGGTGGAGGAGCAGGCCTCCTTCAGCTTCCAGCATTAATATTATTAGGACTTCCATTCCCTGTAGCGCTAGCTACTCATAAGGTAGCAAGTGTTGCCTTAGGGCTTGGTGCTACTACTAGACATAATAAAGAACGCAATATTAATTTTAAATTTGCTCTTTATATACTCTTTAGTGGGTTGCCGGGAGTCTTTCTTGGTTCCAGCGTAGTCTTAAATTTGCCAGACAAATTTCTGACTATATTATTGGGAATATTTACATTGAGTCTGTCAATATATTCTTCTTTAGATAGGAACTTTGGTATCAAAAGAGTAGAAAAAAAGCAAAGCTTATATCATTTCTTTTTTGGAGCAATTGGTTTGTTCCTGATAGGTTTCTTAAATGGATCAATCACCTCTGGAACAGGTTTGTTTGTAACTATTTGGTTAGTTAGATGGTATGGACTAGATTATAGTAGAGCTGTTGCTTATACCTTAATTCTAGTGGGGTTGTTCTGGAATGCTACCGGTGCGCTAGTTTTAGGTACGAAAGGAAAAATAGCATGGAGTTGGTTGCCAATTTTATTCTTAGGATCTATTTCTGGTGGCTATTTAGGTGCACATATGGCTATAGTCAGGAGTAAGACAGTAATAAAAAGATGCTTTGAGTTTTTAGCACTTGTGATGGGAGCTTCGATGATTTTAAAGTCATTTAGCTTTTAATACCTTATTATTATTCGTTGTCTATTTTGAATATTTTTTCTGCTTTTGGAAATAGCCATATAGATAAAGCAATTGAACCAATCGCTGTAATAGTAAATGTTGTTATTTGCCCAATTGACCCAGCTAAATAAATCCCTGAGTTAAGTAATGGTAAGTCTATGAGTGAACCTATTGTTCCCCAAATAATTACCCATAGTGATACATATACTATTCCGAACCAGTCTTTTTTTGTCATATAATTAAGAGAAAATTTGTCTCACATTACATTATACAGTTTAATTCATCGGTATTTTAGTTTACCACCCAGTTTCTGAGCTTTCATTTCCTGATGAAGATTTCTTGATTTTAAGCATTTATGGTTTATTCCTTCAATGCCCATGCTGGCAAGTTTTAGTTCAAGCTCTTGAATGCTAATTTCCTCACGAATTTTTCTGGACCTAGGCGTTTCTACTAATCCTGACTTGCTAAATGGCTTACCTTTCCAATACGACATAGTAGTGTCTATCTTCGACATGGTTAAGATAGCAGCCACTATATATAGCGCATGGGGATCTTATGAAATTGTTTAATTTGTACTGGTTTTGATTTGCTCTTTATGTTTTGATTTCAGTCAGAGGTTATAGGTCTATGAATGCAGTTGTGAATTTTCGATTTTTTCTTTAAGGGTTTGCTTCTCTAGGTGAGTTACCACGAAAACTTCTTGTGCAGTGCTCCCAAGCCTTGCAATGAGTTTAAAACCTACGTTCGTAGAAGTGGATATTCTAAGTTTAAGAGTTTCTGAATGGCCTTTAACTCTTTTAATTGCTCCTGGAGTTATCGTCTTGATTTCTTCTTCTTTTCCAAGAGACCTCAACCATGGTAACAGTCCTTTTATGTAACTACTGTGGGTAATTACTATTCTCGCCATCGATCTTTTGGTTTTCTTCCTGGATGAAATTAGCTGCCGGAGCTACTAGAAGAACAAATATATCTCTTGATGCTTAAATCCGTTCTTTTTCTTAGCAAAAAGTTTTCCGATCCACTTGGATGTTACTTGTGGCTCAGGAGCACGTTTGCTTACTGGGGAAATTCATTGAGATCGGCTACTAGGGCTGGCAAGTGCCTTGGCGCAATAGTTAGGTATGCACTTGAGGGTCAGAAAGGTAAATTATGCATTGAGGAGCTTTTATCTATTACAAGCTCAATTAATCAAAAAATACAAAAATCTTTAATATATGATTGATTGTCTTGGGGATTTTAAGTGGCTAATTTCAAAACTATATAAGTTTCTTTTTTATATTAATCTAATAGATGTTTGCATTTTGAAAAATAGAGATTCTATAATAAATAAATGTTAATAATTACTTTGTCTCTAACAGCGTTCAATTGGTGCCATCGTCAGCCCTTCGCTTGCCAGTTGCTGGTGGTATAGCTCAGCTTGTTCGAGAGGGCCACTCCAAACTTCTGCAGAGCCTTCTCTATCGATTAAGTGAGCACGTTCCCAAGCTTTTTCCTCAGTCATCCCAGGAATGATTTTACATAAGCATTTGACAACATGTTCAAACGTATTTACGTCGTCATCCAAAACGATTACTCGTGCCTCAGGGTATTGGTGCGTTTGCTTTGTTCTCTCTAGGAGTGTGCTTGAACTCGAATTTGCAATAGTCATATAGAGATTCTGCTTGTGCGTGTAGTCTTGTAGAGCATATCTGCTTAATTGACCTAAGGACCTATCTCTATGTTATTTACTATTGCGTGGGCATCACTAGCAGCAGTATTTAGTTTTTCTATAGCAATGGTGGTTTGGGGACGCAATGGGGACGGATCTATTAATTTTTAAGGTGATAGAAGCTTTCGAGGCTATTACTTTAAATGAGCTACTATCTTTAGTAGCAATAGTTTTGCTTGTTTTTGTAAGCTTTTCTGTCGTATATCTTTCTTTGGTTGATCGAAGAGATAAGAAAAGAAGGGGTGAATTAGTTAAGAAGAAGTCTTCAAGTAAATAATTAAGACAAATTTGATGATAATCCTCTTCAAATTTACAAAGAAAACTATTAGATTTTATTTTTAGTTTACTGTGATCTTCACCTAGTCTTGTTCTTTTGATGATTGTTTCGTTGCGATACATTTGTTTTTATCTCTTTTGTTAAGCTCTTTCATTAATTCAACTGATTGCGATAACTTTTCTATATTTGAATTGTATAAGTTTATATCTTTTTCGATTTTGCTTCTTGATAAACCTATTAAATCACTGGTATCTAGTACATCTTTTATTATGTCAGTGTTGGCGTTTTCTGTTTTATCCTTGGCAGCCATAAACGTACTTAAAATTCCTACAGCTACTAACCTTGAGTAGTGAAATGAATCGCTTTTGATACGTTGAGAATCTATCTTTATTTGTTCAGGTGCTGTGTTTTCATCGTCTTTCATCCAGCATTTAATGTCTTTAATAGTAAGGGTTTCAGCAGCTTTGATAATCTGTTCGCTTTTATTGCGTAAATCATTTGGTTCCAGATTATTAGAACGACATAAGGCATCAAAGAGAATTTTTAGATGTTCTTCGGGTCGATAGCCCCTGGTGAAGGTTTCAAAAACGGTTATTAGCCCTACAGAGAAGAAACCACCTGGTTTGAATTTCTTCTGATGACTTAGTAGATGCAACTCAACTAGGAGTTCATCAGCGAGCCGCCTATACAAAGGGGGAATTACATACGGGAATGCTTGGTGAAAAGCCCGTTTGCTGTCGGCGATGGTCTTTCGGTCACTCAAGTGATTTGCCTTGTTGCATTCAATTGACCTTAGCTCTGCTTCGTCGCCGTTAGGATCGTGGTAACCGATAAATGCAGCATGATTCCAATTGTTATAGAGGAGTCTGGAAGGGGAGAAAGGGCGTTTGATATTTATTCTCGTCTTTTGAGAGAGAGGATTATTTTTCTTGGGGAGCCAGTCACTAGCGATTCTGCTAACAGGATAGTTGCTCAAATGCTTTTTTTAGAGGCGGAAGATCCAGAAAAGGATATCTATCTCTATATAAATTCTCCCGGTGGATCCGTTTATGATGGTTTAGGGATATTCGACACTATTCAGCATATTAAGCCTGATGTGCATACTGTTTGTGTTGGTTTGGCTGCCAGCATGGGTGCATTTCTACTTTGTGCAGGAGCAAAGGGAAAAAGAAGTAGTCTTAAGCATTCAAGAATTATGATTCACCAGCCATTGGGAGGTGCAAGTGGACAGGCAAGTGATATACGTATTCAAGCTGATGAAATATTATTTTTGAAGAATAGATTGAACATAGAATTATCTGATAGGACAGGACAACCTTTAGAGAAAATTCAAGAAGACACAGACAGAGATTTCTTTATGTCTCCTGAAGAAGCAGTTGAATATGGTCTTATAGATCTTGTTTTGGATAAAAGGCCTGTACATTCACTATGAAAAATTTGAAATTTATAAATTAAATAATAATTGCTGATTAAGTTGCTTCTAATTAAATTGATATATCTAATTTAATTATAAGCTTTGTTATGAATCTCTCTCCATGAGAAACATACTTCTGTCATTTAATTGATTCTATATAGTTGTAGTAACTCTTTCTTTCTCTGGAATTGAGGTAAATGAAGAGAGAATAGATCGGAACTCATCTCCATCAATTGTTTCCTTCTCTACTAATATTTCAACTAGGCTATCAATAGCTTCCCTATTATTTTTTACTATTGATACGGTCTCTATATAGCAATGTTTAACGATCTCCCTAACTTTTTCGTCTATTTGACGTGAAATGGCGTCAGAAACATCACTTCTTGTCATTAAATCACGTCCTAGAAATACTTCTTGGTTATCTCCTTCTAATGACACTGGACCAAGGTCACTCATCCCGAACCTTGTAACCATTTGACGAGCCATAGATGCAACTTGTTGAATATCTCCACCTGCTCCAGTTGTTACCTCTGCATGTCCAAAAACAACATCCTCTGCAGCTCTTCCCCCAAGGGCACCCATGATACGGGCTTTTAATTGTGCCCTACTTATAAGCATTTGCTCGTCATCCGGAGAGAACCAAGTTAGGCCTTTTGCTTGTCCTCTTGGGATTAAGGTGACCTTTTGTACAGGATCGTGAGCTTTTACGAGACTTCCTATTAATGCATGCCCAACTTCATGATATGCGATAAGCCTTTTGCTTCGACCATCTGTAAGCGGGCTTCCTTCCATTCCAGCAATAATTCTGTCAACAGCGTCATCAATTTCCAAAAGACTTATTGCAGCTTTTCTTCTTCTTGCTGTCAGAATTGCAGCTTCATTTAAAAGGTTTGCTAAATCAGCTCCCGTAAACCCTGGTGTCCTTCTAGCTATACTTTCTAAGGAAAGAGTATCTTCTAGAACTTTATTTCTAGAATGTACTTTTAGTATAGATAACCTACCTTTTATGTCGGGTGGGTCGACACTAACTTGTCTGTCAAATCTTCCAGGTCTCATTAATGCAGAATCAAGTACATCTGGTCTATTAGTTGCCGCAATAATTATAATTCCACTATTTCCTTCGAAGCCATCCATTTCTGTTAATAGTTGATTGAGAGTTTGTTCACGTTCGTCATTTCCACCTCCTATTCCTGCTCCTCTTTGTCTACCTACTGCGTCAATCTCGTCAATAAAGATTAAACAAGGACTATTTTCTTTTGCTCTTTTAAATAAATCTCTTACTCGACTTGCTCCTACCCCTACAAACATTTCTACAAATTCTGAACCAGACAATGAAAAGAAAGGAACTCCTGCTTCTCCAGCAATTGCTTTAGCTAGAAGAGTTTTGCCAGTTCCTGGAGGACCAACTAAAAGTACTCCTTTTGGAATTCTTGCTCCAACAGAGGTAAATCTTTCTGGTTGTTTTAAAAATGTCACTACTTCTTCTAGATCTTGTTTTGCTTCAGACACTCCTGCAACATCATCGAATTTCACTCCCGTTTCAGCTTCCATAGCAAATCTTGCTTTTGTTTTGCCAAATTGCATAGCTTGACCAGGACCTCCAGGCATAGAGTTAGATCGTCGTGCTAAAAGAATTAGTCCACCTATTAACAGGATTGGAAAAAGTAGATTGCCTAGGATTCCTAGCCCCTGTGGAGCTGTTCTCGGTGGATGAATATCAAAACTTATTCCTTCTTCCTTAAGAGTATTTATTAGTTCTGGAGCTAATCCTGGTAGATCTACTCTGATTTTTTGTACACGATTATCAAGGTCTGGATCTATTGCTTCTACAACCGCATTTCTTCCTCCTTCATATATATCTACTGACGTTACACGGCCTGCCTCTATATAATCGAGAAAACGACCATAGCTCATTCTAGATATTGCAGTATTTCTTGGGGCTACAGTTGCGGAAGTAGGTTTAGTTGTATTTAGTTGACTACCCCCTAGTATTTGCCAGGCAAGAAGAGCAGCCATACCGATTGGTAGCAGCCAAAGTACAATTAGGCGCCAGCGCTGATTCATGGAGCTAGGTTTATTTTTTATCACTTTAACTGAAATTAACTTGAATCGTTGACGGCTGATTGGCTGTAAAGTCAATTGCCCTTGCCTAAGTTACAAGATAATTCTTGTAACTTATACTTAATATATTAACTTAATTCTATTAAATGTTTAGTCTAACAATCTTAATATATTCATAATGTATTAACTCTTAGAGATTGATTTACAAGCTTCTTAATGCAACTATTGGATCTAATTTAGCTGCTCTTCTGGCTGGAACGACACCAAAAAACAATCCAATTGCACCAGATAGACTTACAGTTATTAGAATTGTTGTTGCTCCTATAGATGCTGGAAGGGGAGTTAATGTTGCTACGCATGCAACTGCACCAACACCTCCTATGGTTCCAATTAATCCTCCCAAACTTGCTAAGACTAGAGATTCTATTAGGAATTGATTTAATACGTCAGAACTCCTTGCTCCAAGAGCTTTTCTAAGACCTATTTCTTCTGTTCTTTCACTTACCGATACAAGCATTATGTTCATAATACCTATTCCACCAACCAATAAAGATATTCCTCCAATTGCTGCAAGCATTAGTGTTAGCCCGCCTGTAATTGTGCTTACTATCTGGAGAGCATCTTTCTGAGACCTAACTGCAAAATCATCATCTCTTAGGATTTTATGTCTTTGCCTTAACAAATTCGTAATTTGAAATTTTGCAGGGCCTGTACTTTTCTCGTTTAATGCTTCAACACTTATAAAACTAAGACTCACTCCATATGTAGGATCCTTTCCTGTGATTCTACTTACCATAGTTGTAAGGGGTATATAAGCATTTTCATCTTGATTGTTTCCAAATACTGCACCTTTTGGTGCCATTATTCCTATTACTAGAAAAGATTGATTTTTAATTCTTATAGTTTCACCAATAACTTTTCTGAATGGAAAAAGTTTTTTGCTTAGATCTGGTCCAATTACTACAACATTTCTTGCCGTCTTTAAGTCATTATCATTTATAAATCTTCCACTTGCAATTTCAAAACTCCTCACAGGTAAGAAGTTTGGTGTTACACCAGATATTGAACTTGTAGAGCTTCTTGATCCTGCTTGAACTGTTTCACTTGAGGATATTTGTGGGGCAACTCTTTTAATACTTGGGACCTGATTTTGTATTGCCTCTGAATCTTCTAATACAAGGTTCTTTGGAAAGGCCACTCCTCTTCTTCTGGTGTCATTATTACCTGGAACAACAAATAGTACATTGGCTCCGAGATTACTTAATTGACCTTCTGCTAAGTTCTGAGCTCCTCGACCAACGCCTACAAGTGTAATAACGGAAGAATTGCCTATTACTATCCCCAGCATTGTTAATAGACTTCTTAATCTATTTGTCTTCAGTGTGGTAATAGCCATCCTCGCAGTTTCTGCGAGATTTAACTTAGTTGTCATATTTTAGAAAATATTGTCTTGTTTATATTTCAGATTATCGGCAATACCTCTATGGACTAGTCCTTCCTTTATCTTCATTGTTACGACCTCTCCATCACGGAGATCATGAGTAGCATTTGTGACACCTGTGATAATTGGAATGCCTAATTTTTTTGATTTGATAACAGTACTTGAGTCTTCCAATGGTGTCTCAGTAATTAGACCTCCGGCATGGCCTATTGCCTCTATATAACTATTACAACCCTCGCTAACTACTAATATCTCCCCATGTTTAAGTTGTGCTGCATCACTTATATTTTTTATGATTCTGACTTTGCCACTAACTGTTCCATTCCCAATCCCTATTCCTTTTGCTAAAACAGTACTAACAATTCCCACTTTTACTAAATCTGTTGAGCCACTAATTCCAGCAAGAGTTCCTGCTGTTTGTACAACTAGGTCTCCTTGCTTAAGGATTCCCATCTCTTGGGCTGTATTCATTGCAAGATTAAATGTTGCCGTTGTGCTGTTTTGATTGGT
>QCFC01000006.1 GCA_003278465.1 Prochlorococcus sp. AG-363-B04 | reverse complement strand
CAGCAAAAAACTTAATTGAGGAAATTATTTTGTGCGGATGCCCCTATCGGTATCTCTCTTGGAATAAGCCTCAACCACACGTTTTACTAAAGGATGTCGAACGACATCAGATGCCGTCAACCTACAAACTGCAACGCCCTTAACTTTAGACAAAACTTCTGCAGCCTCCACCAGACCACTCAACTGCCCAGAAGGAAGATCAACCTGAGTTATATCTCCAGTAACAACCATTCTTGACTGTTCGCCCAACCGAGTAAGAACCATCCTCATTTGAGCAGAAGTTGTGTTCTGAGCTTCATCGAGGATCACAAATGCCTCGTCCAAAGTACGTCCTCGCATATAAGCGAGAGGAGCTACCTCAATTACACCTTTTTCTAACAATGTTGAAGTTTTATCTTGTCCAAGTAATGAATGAAGGGAGTCATAAAGTGGCCTTAGATAAGGATCTACCTTTTGTTGTAAATCACCAGGAAGGAATCCAAGCCTCTCACCTGCTTCTACTGCTGGTCTCGTAAGCACTATTCGCTCAATTTTTCTCTCAGTTAAAAGACGCACTGCAAGAACAGTCGCAAGAAAAGTTTTTCCTGTCCCTGCAGGACCAATTGCGAATGTAAGGTCATATCTTTCCATTGCCTCCAGATAAGCCTTCTGCCGAAGAGTCCTAGGACGCAATAATGCCCCTCGCTGATTTCGAGCCAGAACCTTTGCACCAAGTTCTGCATGTTCGTGACTCCGACCAGTATCTAAAGATCTAATCGCAGCTTCTAAATCAACTAATGAGATTGCCTGCCCTTCTTCCCAAAGATGTCTCAAAAGCCCTATTACAGATGATGCTCTCTCCAATTGAGAAGATCTACCTGTTATCTCGATTTGAAGCCCTCTAAGAACAATAGTTGCGCCTGTAATCCCCTCGAGGTACTTAAGATTCTGCTGACGTGATCCTGATAAAGCCAAGGCTGCATCAGCATCAGGCAAATCTATGGCGAAGCAACCTGATTCGGTAGCTTCCTCCAATGCATTCATTAGGCTTCAGAAGTCTTATCAGAGGAACCTGAATTTTCCCCCTCAGTCTTAATTGATTCTTTTACTTCTTTTTCTTTCTTTGTAGAAGCTTTTCTTGCTTCTTCCTGCTTCGCTTTTCCAATAATTTCAGCAGGACGAATAGTTTTTTCAAGTAATCCGCCCTTTTCCAGCAAAGAGCGGACCGCATCAGTTGGCTGAGCCCCCTGACCGAGTCTTAATCGAAGAGCTTCAGTATCTAAACGAGTCTCCTTTGTTCGAGGGTTATAAAAGCCTAACTCTTGCAAAGGGCGACCGTCTCTACGAGAGGTGCTATTGCAAGCTACCAATCGGAAACTAGCTTCCCTTTTCTTCCCAAACCGCTTGAGGCGAAGCTTGATCATCGTTGTTTCACTTTAATTTAAGGAAGATTAAATCGGCGAGTCAGGTAAAACTTTCGCCAAACAGTAACTCTACTCTGCTGCGTATCAAAGATCTCCAAAGCCCTTCTTCTTCTTGAAAGGTTTTTGACGTCTTGGATTAACTCCTGATCCGCGACCTGCCTGAGTCTGCATAGAAGAACTATCTCCACCAGCTGGGAATCCACCTAAATTCCCCATTCCAGGAAAACCTCCCATACCAGGCATACCAGGAAGACCTCCGCCTCTAGACATTTGCTGCATCAATCCACGCATTTTCTGAAAATCTGCCAAAACCTTGTCCACCTCTGCTGGTCTATGCCCACTACCAATAGCTACTCGCTTCCTTCTTGAAGGCTGAGCAGCTAATAACTCTGGTTGACTCCTCTCGTCGGGAGTCATAGAACCAATCATTGCCTCAATCTTCTTTAATTGGTCTTCACCCTGCTTAAGCATTCCATCATCAATTTTATTCATTCCTGGCATCATTTTCATTAAGCCGCCAAGAGATCCCATTCGCCTTATCAATCTCATCTGCTTCAAAAAGTCTGAAAAATCAAAAGTCGCTTCCTGTAGCTTCTTCTGCATCTTCTCAACGTCAGCTATTTCTACTTCCTTCTGAGCTTTTTCAACCAAAGTAAGCACATCTCCCATCCCCAAGATGCGACTTGCCATCCTTTCGGGATGAAATGGCTGTAAAGCCTCAACCTTCTCTCCAGTACCTACAAATTTAATTGGCTTCCCACTAACTTTTCTAATAGAAAGAGCTGCTCCTCCCCTTGAATCTCCATCTAACTTGGTCAGGACAGCACCAGTAATGCCTACCTTCTCGTGGAATGCCCGAGTTAAATCAGCTGCCTCCTGACCAATCATCGAATCGACAACAAGTAAGACCTCATCAGGCTCAACCGCTGTTCGTATTCGAACCATCTCGCCCATCATGTCTGAATCAATCTGAAGTCGACCTGCCGTATCAACTAATAAATAATCAAATGATTCTTCTCGTGCCTTTTCAAGAGCCGATACTGCAATCTCTTCTGGCTTGGAATCAGAGCCCAAGCTAAAAACTTCTATATCAATCTGAGAACCGAGAGTTTTTAACTGATCAATGGCCGCAGGCCTGTATACATCAGCAGCAACCATTAAAATTTTGTTGCCCAACTCCTTCAAATGAAGCCCTAACTTTGCAGTAGCAGTGGTTTTCCCAGCCCCTTGCAGCCCCGCCATTAATACAACACTAGGACTTTGCTCAGCCTTAACCAAAGGCGCATTAGCTCCTCCCATTACTTCAACAAGTTGTTTATGAACAACTTGTATGAATTTTTGATCAGGACTAACGCCTCTTACAACATCTTCTCCA
Organism: Prochlorococcus sp. AG-363-B04; assembly: GCA_003278465.1. Taxonomy (GTDB): domain Bacteria; phylum Cyanobacteriota; class Cyanobacteriia; order PCC-6307; family Cyanobiaceae; genus AG-363-B04. The sequence continues at coordinate 83,841 of QCFC01000006.1, read as the reverse complement.
ATAGCCTTATCTCTAACCTCATCAACAAAGTCTCGAACAACCGCCAAACTTACATCCGCTTCCAAAAGGGCTCTTCGAACCTGCTTCAGAGCGCCCTCAACATTAGTTTCACTAATCTTCCCCTCTCCCCTCAGCCCCTTAACCGCATCTTCAAAACGGGCCGAAAGCTCATCAAACATGATTGAAAATGATAAACAACAGGGGACAAATGAAAATTAATTTAGCAACTCATTTTATTCGAAAGGCTATCAGCTTCCACTGATGTAATCATGAATCCTCCAAGAATCCTCGTCACGACCAAAAACATAGTTAACGGATAACTTGGGAATGAAGCTCTCAGAAACAATATCTTCTGAAGATTCCAAGACCTTATCTCTATAAGAAATAATTGTTTTTACCTCAATCCGATTAGGAGCCCTACTAACAATATCAAATGAAATTATGTCTGCTTGAATGATTTTTGTCCTCTTTAAGGATAGATCTTCTTTTCTCTCTTTCTTAACACGATTTTGCAATTGCTTTCTAGCCACCATGGGTAAAATATCAGTCTTTCCTCCTGAAAGAATAACTGACTTACTTAATAGCCAAGCCTCTATTGCAGATTTAAGCTGTCTCTTACTAGGCTGTTTAGAAGTTAGGGTGGTTTCATTAAAGTCAATTTGCCGAGAAGAGTCACTAGCTTCTTCTATGTTTTCTTCTTCTTGTTTACGTTTACTATCCTCCGTAATATTCACTTGCGATGAAGAGGAATTCTGAGGAATCTCTACTAATTTTTTCTTTCTAAAGCCAAAGGGATCCTGATAAATAATTGCACAGATAGAAGCTATAGAGACGACTGAAATCATCAAAAATGGTTTATAAAATTTATGAAATCTTTTGATTGCAACATACAACGAATTATTGAGAATAGATTCGAAAATTTCTTTAGATGATTGTTTGTCAATATCTGAAATATCCTCAGATGAAACTGGAACTTCAGAAAATGTTTTTTGCTCATCTAAATTGCTATCCTTCTCATTAGAATCCAAAGAATCCAAGTCATCTGGTTTTAAACCAAAAGACTCTATAGAGAAAGAGTTTTCACTAGCAAGTGAAGATAAGAAAGAAAAAGCTTTTGAATTTAATTTTCCTCTATTTCCCTTCTGATCTAATTTCTCGACAAAAGCCTGAACCTCCCTATCAGCAAACCAAGCTTCAAGGTCAACAAATTTCGAATCTACATCTCTATATCCAGGCAAAACATCTCTTCGGAGCCAATCACAACAGTAATCACAAAGTGCGCCAAGACTAGCTCCTGGGTAATTATCTAACCAATCTTTTAAGCCAGAATCCTGACTACTCTCAAATCGTGTTTTAGCAAGTTCTACATCAGCCAAAAGTAGGTCAAGACAACCTAACAAAGGCAATGCATCGAGACCATCAAGATCAATTCGCTGAAGATGTCTTTTGGCTTGATGCAACATCTCTGGCTTGCGTCGAGAAAAACCAACAGCTACAAGTGCAATTACAAGAAGAAATCCAGCATCTGTAGATCCAGCTTTTTGCCAACTAATAAATAAATCAACTTGTTCCTGAACTGTTAGAAACTTACGTATTTGCTGGAAAAAGATCTCAAATTCATTTTGATGTAGCCCTCCAACATTTAATGATGAAACACTCTTACCTTCAAGTCCTCCCCTTTGGTGAACAAACTTCTCTAAAAGCCGTATCCCTTCCACACGAGAAGTCTTGTCTCCTAGATCTCTACTAACAAGATCCAGGATTCGATAAGGCAATAAAGATTCAAGGTCTTCTTCCAAGAAATTACGATATTCGGCAAGCTTGCCCATTCGCTGTAGCAATTGAATTCCTTCTTGCAATAGAGATGCAGCAGCTTCGTAATGGCGAAGCTGCTGCTCTTGATTAGATGCATCTCTACAAGCAAGAGCTGCAAGCAAAGTCAAATCAGCTTCTCTGCCACTTCCCAAGGCTGGAGCCTGAGGAGGCTGCAGACACTTACAAGCAAGTTGAAAAGCCTCTTGAGAAGCATTCGCCTCCCAAAGCAAAATCAAACCTGCTACCTCCCTTCTTGAAGGAAATTCAAGACCTGATGCTCCACCAAGCAAGGCAACTTCATACTCTTGACGTCGCTCAAGATCTGTTAACAAATCAGCCGATAGTTGGAGCAGTTCACCTCTCTGAGATAATGACTCATAGGTAAAACCTTGACTTGGAGATCGATCCAACCGAAGTTGCAATGCACGCAATATTGCATCAGCTTCGGCAGATGGACTAACGCCAAGTAAGCGAAAATGATCAATTGGCAATTCCACCAGCTAATGAAGCCCATTGGCATCAAACTCTAGACATAGAGAGGGATTTTGCATATTTCTTATCCACTGGACATTAAAGTCTTAAATCTATGCAGCGAATGGAAATGAACCACCAAGCAAATACAACCTCAAAAAAGGCCTCTGGGACTGATAATTCCGCAAGTCCTCATGCTGAGAGGATCTCAACAATGGCTTCTTATGAGCCAGCAGTTGTCGATAAAAAAACTGGCTTAGAACTCTTTAGAGATATGACCCTAGGGAGACGCTTTGAGGACAAATGCGCAGAAATGTATTACCGAGGAAAAATGTTTGGCTTTGTTCATCTCTATAACGGTCAAGAGGCTGTGAGCACAGGCGTGATAGGTGCAATGAAGAAAAAACACGATTGGTTTTGCAGCACATATCGAGACCATGTTCATGCCCTAAGTGCAGGTGTACCTGCCCGTGAAGTAATGAGTGAACTTTTTGGGAAAGAAACAGGTTGTAGTAAAGGAAGAGGAGGTTCTATGCATCTATTTTCAAAAGAACATCACCTCTTAGGAGGTTATGCATTCATAGGGGAAGGGATTCCAGTTGCGCTCGGATCAGCGTTCACAAGTAGATACAAAAGAGATGCAATCGGGGAACAAAATAGCGACGCAGTTACAGCGGCTTTCTTTGGTGACGGTACTTGTAACAATGGTCAATTTTTCGAATGTCTAAATATGGCCCAACTGTGGAAGCTACCGATACTTTTCGTTGTAGAGAACAACAAATGGGCCATAGGAATGGCTCATGATCGAGCAACTAGTGACCCTGAAATATGGAGAAAGGCGGCTTCTTTTGGAATGGCTGGTGAAGAAGTCGATGGAATGAACGTTCTTGCGGTACGAGCAGCTGCTCAAAGAGCTATTCAAAGAGCTCGAGACGGTGAAGGGCCTACACTTCTGGAATGTCTGACTTATCGCTTCAGAGGTCACTCATTAGCAGATCCGGATGAACTTAGAAGTGAAGATGAAAAAAGCTTCTGGGCAGAACGAGACCCTCTAATAACACTAGAAAATGACCTTATAAACAATTCATTAGTCAAAGCAAATGAATTAAGAGAAATTGAAAAAGAGATCACACAAGAAGTTGATGATGCAGTTGAATTTGCATTACAAGCTCCTGAGCCAGATTCCAAAGAACTAACTCGATATATTTGGGCTGAAGAATAAAAAATCAATTCAAAGGTAAAAAATCATGAGGAAGTCTTTCATTCCAGGGATGTTCTAAATTCCGCTGGGAAGCTTTCTTGTGAGATTGCGAAGCTTACGAAGAGCTTTCAATTCAACCTGACGAACTCTCTCACGAGAAACTTCTAATAACCTTCCTATCTCTGCAAGAGTATGGCGCTCATTACCCTCAAGCCCGAAACGCAATCTAAGGACATGCTGTTCTTGCTCACTTAAATGACTTAACCATCGAGAAAGCTGTTCATGATGAATTCTCTGCTCAACTTTATCTAAAGGTTCTGAATCAGAAGCATCGGCAATTAAATCTCCAAGGAAACTTCTTCCTTCTTCACCATTAACAGGCGCATCCAAACTGCTAGTTGTAAGTGCCTGTCTTAAAAGAGAATCCAACTCCTCAAGAGGCATATCAATTGCTTCTGCTATCTCAAGGCGACTTGGCATTGCTCCCAACTTATGAGCCAAATCAAGGCTTACTTTCCTAATTGTTGTAAGCCTTTCGCTGAGATGGACTGGCAAACGAATTGTTCTTGACTGACAAGCAATCGCACGAGTCATACTTTGTCTTATCCACCAAAAAGCATATGTTGAGAATTTGTAACCACGTGTCGGGTCAAACTTCTCTACTGCGCGTTCAAGGCCAAGAGAGCCTTCTTGGATAAGATCCAAAAGTTCAAGGCCCTTGCCTTGATACTTTTTAGCAACACTGACTACAAGCCTCAGATTAGCTTTCATCATGCGTTCTTTGGCTCGTCTACCTATACGAACCATTCGACGCTGTTGAGCAGTGAGCTTGTCACTTTCAATCGAGACTGAACCATCTTCCGTGAGGCTCATCATTGTTTGAACCTGGTTACCCAGTTCAATCTCTTCTGCTGGAGTCAGTAGAGGAATTCTCCCAATAGTGGCTAAGTACCAGCTGATTGGATCACTGCTACGACGTTTTTGAGAAACTGCAGCTTTTGGGGCTGTTGAAACCATTTTTATGGTCCCCAATTAATTGATGAGGACTTTGGTACGAATATTGCTAAACCGCTTCTCCTTTCAAGATACCTACAGATTCATGAGTGAAAAACTACACAATTCAGGTCTAAATACTCTCATTTGAGCGATTTGGGTGTGTCAAAGCTGACATTTGCCCACCTGAACCTCTTGAGTAAGCCTTTTCAAAGATGAAGCTACACAACTTGCCGAAGTACCAGATTCGCAGCGAAGTGCTGCTTCTGAGTGCAAAAAAGCTCCTTTTGCAAAAAGCTCGCCTTTACAAGAAGCTTGAGCAGCCATTCCAATAGCACCCAAACCTGCTAAGTAACCTGCTAATAAATCCCCAAATCCTGCCCTTGCAACAAGATCAGTAGTGTCGCCTAATTGCCAAGTTTCCCCAGAAGCATCAGAAATCACAGTATGAGCTCCCTTTAAAACAATAACTGCACCGGAAGCATGTGCTGCTTCTCTCGCAGCCTCTAAAGGTTCTAGCTCCTTCAATTCAGGGAATAATCGACAAAACTCCTGAGAGTGAGGGGTAAGGCAAGTTGGTCCTTTTCGATTACTTAGCCACTTCCACCCAAGCGATGATGAAGCCAATCGGTTGATTCCATCTGCATCAAGAACCAATAACCCCTTAAAAGATAAGACTTGAGCTGCAACAACTTCCCATGACTCTTTATCCGATACACCCAAGCCTGGACCAATCAACAAAGAATCTATTCTGGAAAGGGTTTCTTTATTTAAGCAATTACTAATCTCACTAACGCCATCTTCAAGGCATCTAAGACTTTTCTTAAAAACAATTTCTGGTAAAGATTGCCAAAGAAAATTACTCACCTGATCAGGAACCGAAGCACATGTGCTTCCTACCCCTGACGCCAATGCACCTTTCAAAGTTAAAGCTGCAGCTCCTCGATAATTGGAGCTACCTGCAATCACAAAAACACGGCCCCTTTGATATTTCATTGCACTTGGACTCTGTTTTGGCCAAGAAAGTGAAAGGATGTCGCTAGAGCAGATTCTCCGTGGCTGAGTCAATGAGAATTCCTTAAAAATTTCTAAGGGAAAACCAATATCAATTCTTATCAAGTTACCTACATAGTCAATTGCTTTGTCTTGCAAAAGACCTTGCTTAATCAGACCAACAGTAATTGTTGTTGAAGCAACAGCCGAACAACCATTAAGTGGTTTTCCAGAATCAGAACACAACCCAGAAGGAATATCCAATGAAATTAATTTTCCAGGTTGAGCAATTTCACGATCCTCCAGCAACTTTGCTATTTCATCTGGCAACGGACGCCTCTGAGCAAGTCCAAACAATGCATCTATCCATAGATTCTTTTCTTTAAAATCAGGCTCTTCTTTAAGTGTTTCGACACCAACCGAAATTGCATACGACAAATGTTGCTTGGTTATTGGTTTACTAATTTGAAAGGGACACCATATTTGAACTTTTATGCCAGACAAATACAACTCTCTTGCGACAACCAAACCATCCCCACCGTTATGACCAGGCCCAACTAAAACAACTACTCCATCTTTAAGAAGATCAGGTTCTTGCAAAAGCCAGGAAACCATGCCATGTCCAACCTTCTCCATTAGCGAAGCCACCGGCAAACCAGTTGCCAAAAGCCTTTCCTCCAAGGAGGACATTTCAGATGCTGTTACTAGAAGGTGATTGGCATCAAAATTTGGCCAGTACACGAAAATGAAGCCTCTACCCTCACTATGCAGAAATCAATGAAGCAATGCTCATCTAACTAAGATTCAAAAACCGATAACAATGAATATCAACTCGTCAGCCACTATTTCTGGCCTCAAAGCCATCAAGCAACTAAGAGATCTCCCTGGCCCTCACAAAGTAGCAGTGGGACTTTCTGGAGGTGTTGATAGTTCTTTAACTGCTTTTTTCCTCAAAGAAGCTGGCTGGGAAGTTCAGGGACTAACTCTTTGGTTAATGAATGGCAAAGGCGCCTGTTGCTCAGATGGACTTATTGATGCCGCAGGGATATGCGAACAATTAAAAGTTCCTCATCATGTTATTGACTCAAGATCAAACTTCCAAAAAGAAATAATTGAGACAGTTGTCCAGGGTTATCAAGAGGGAATAACTCCTTTGCCATGTTCCCGCTGTAACCGTTCAGTGAAATTCAAAGAAATGCTTCTCTGGGCAGAAAACAAACTAAATATTCCCTTAATTGCCACAGGTCACTATGCACGAGTCCAATATTCTGAAGAAGGGAAAAGCGACTCTACTGCAACTGAAGAAAGTTTAGGTAGATATCAACTCTTACGAGGTCTTGATCAAAAAAAAGATCAAAGCTATTTTCTTTATGACCTTTCTCAGGAGATGCTTAGTAAAGTAATTTTTCCCTTAGGGGAACTCACCAAAGAGGAGACCAGAAAAGAAGCCATTAGATATAATTTAAGAACAGCAAATAAACCTGAAAGCCAAGATCTTTGTCTTGCAGATCATTATGGATCAATGAGAGCTTTCCTAGATAACTATTTACCTCCAAGACAAGGCCAAATTGTATTAGCTGATGGCAGCATAGTTGGAGAACATGATGGAATCGAACATTTCACAATTGGTCAACGAAAAGGACTAAAGGTTTCTTGGAGTGAGCCTTTACATGTTATACGAATAGACGAATCAATGAACCAAGTAATTGTTGCTCCTAGGAGTGAGTCTGGTAGATCCAGTTGCATTGTAGGATCTATTAATTGGGTTTCAATTCAATCACCCCAAAAACCAATTGAGATAGAAGTACAAATCCGCTACAAGAGTTCTCCTATTAAAGCAGAATTAATTCCTATTGAAGCCACTAAATCTGACATTAATAATGAAAGGCCATATAGGTGTAATCTAATATTTAAAGACAAACAGTTTTCAATAACACCTGGACAAGCAGCAGTATTCTACTCGAAAGATATACTTCTAGGAGGAGGGATCATTCAAAATTTACCATAGAGAACCATAAGATCTACGTTCACAATCTTCCTAGCCATAAAAAACCCAAGATTCCTATCGCAATTGAAAGAAACAAAGGAAGTTCCTTCCACCTCAAATAACCAGTCAATTCATCACTTAGATGTAACTCACCAAATCCAATTCCCTCCTGGAAAGGACTAATTATTTCACGAACTATTCCTTGCCCTGATATAATCGAAGAAGGTCCAGTATTACCAACACTAAGAGTATCTCTACCAGTTTCAATACTTCTTAGCTGTGCTAACGATAAAAATTGATTCTGTAGAAGAATTGGATAAGGGTCAAGATTTGCTATCGTCAATATCCATTCTGCTCCTTCATAAACTGCTTTTGACAAAGCAATTCCATTACTTAATTCATAACAAATAGCTACTGCAGCTGTAGGGCCAGACCACTTCAATAATCGAGATGAGGATCCTGCCTGAATTCCTCCAACAGCAGACAACCCAAGCCATCTTCCTCCTGGAACAGAAGGAATCCATTCTCCTAAAGGTACTAGACGATATTTATCAAGGCCCCCTGACGGGAGATCTTGTCCTCTCTCTATAACCAGCAGAGAACTCCTTTGCTGGCCCTCTACCCAGCGAAAACCACCTGACAACAATGGAATAGGAGCAGGAGCAATAAGACTCTGACCTATAAACAGTGTCCCTTCCGGGGCAACTAAAAAAGAAGCACCTGACTCTGAAGAGCTTTTTAATGCATTATCTAAAGAACCAGGCAAGCTAAGTTGCTGTTCCTCAGAAAATTTTATTCGAGTTGGGACAGATGGTTGCCAAGCCGCTATAGGAACAGACTGCTTGGAGCGAATAGGTTGCAACAAATGCAATCCTATTATATGCGATAAAAAAAGAAGAACACAACCAACAATGAAACCCCTTCTCCAAGGGAACCCTCTTCTAAAATTATTAATAATTTGCCAAATCCACCATCCAATTATCAATTGAATAGCTGCCAAACCTCCACCTCCAACCCATCTGGCCAACCCAGCAATAGCCCGATCACCAGGCAACAGACTCGCTCCTAAACCAGTCCAGAAAAGTGGTAATCTTGCAAGACTAACTTCAGCCAATCCCCATAAACAGGCCATAAAAAGTGCATAAAAAAACTTTTCTCTTGGATAATCGAATTGACCTAAATAGAATATAAATTTATTGCCAATAAAAGCCCAAATACCTACTAGCAATGCTGCCAAAACTCCACAGACAAACCAAATTAAAAATGTAATAATTAAACTTATAAGGAAAGGTATCCCAAGCCAAGTCAGTGGATGCAAAGCAAGCAACCATCTATGACTAATTAATGCAGCAATACCTCCCCACAAAGAAGCTGCCAAAGGGAACCTACTTGCAGGCCATAGTAATATCAACGAAGGAAACAAAAATATTACTCCCGATTGAGAAAGTGCCAAGCCACCCATCAATCCACCCATGGCCCCCTGAATTAATGCCAGAAAACGAGGGTTAGGCATTTCTAAAAACTGGAATTTCCTCAAAGTCAATACAATTAACTCTTCCATTCATATACAAGAAAGGATGGAAGAGAACTCAATCTAATACCAATGGAGGCAATCATAAACCTTCTCAAGCCTAAAGAAGGTTTAAATATCTTCAGAGACAAGAAAAAACTTGCCATTTACATAAATCATATTCAATCCAAGCACTTGATATTTTTCTGGAAATCAAACAACAAACAAAAAAACTATTAACAAAATAGAACTTCAAAATTTTATCAATATAATTCATGACTATTTAACAAGATCAAATCAATTATTTGCTCAACTGATGGACTAACTATCTTGAACAAATAACCAGGGCAAATCAATCCCTTTAATCTTGCTCCTAATAATTCCCAGAAGGAAGTTGAGATTTAATTCTCTTACAATATTCTGCGCAAAAGTTTCTTATTTGAATCACTTCTAAACTTAGTCAAATCAATTGGTGACTCTGCAGAACAGCCTGTACTACGACATGGCCCCATAGGCCAAAGTTCACCTCGTTTATATGCCTGAAGTATCGATTCATACTGGTCAATTGATTGATGTAATGCTTTAGGCATTCCCAAGACCCCTACCAAACAAACGTACATAAACGCATTTGTCTACAAATTGCGATAAGAGGGAATACTCAACTAAACATCTCAAAATTCATCAGGACTGTTTAAATTGCCTTGTTTCAAGGTTTGTCAGGTCTACATGCTCTACAGGTAACGAACAGTCCCATCCTCTCCAAGACAACTTAATTAGGTGATCAGGCAGAATCCCTGCAAGAATCAATAAAAGGATTAAGGAATTCCGTGCGCGACATCCTCATCAGCTCTGCAGTATTTGTTACTTGCTTAATAGTGGCTCTTGCAAGCCAAATCGTTTCCCCATCTTCAGCGGTTGCAAATCCCGAAGACTCAGCCTTTCAAGCTGAAGTTAGAACTATTGGGGAATTATCAACCAGTTCCCAACCAATAGAACTCGATCCAGAGGAGACCAATCCTTTACTTTTCACTATGGCAACTGAAAATTCCCAAACAAATGCCTCTCAGCTTGGCGGCTCTATTGAGGCAGGCAACGCACGCTTAACCGAAAGTGGTTTAAGCATTACTGACTTAATAGAAGGAGATGGTCCTGAAGCCCAGCCTGGCAAAACAGTAAAAGTCCACTATCGAGGAACCCTTGATAATGGAAAAGAATTTGATAGCAGCTACCAACGAGGACCCTTCAGCTTTCCATTAGGAGCAGGTCGAGTAATAAAAGGATGGGATGAAGGGGTCAAGGGCATGAAAGTTAATGGCAAGAGAAAACTAGTTATCCCTCCAGAACTTGGCTATGGAAGCAGAGGTGCTGGTGGAGTCATCCCACCAGACGCAATTTTGATTTTTGAAGTTGAGCTTCTAGAAGTCAGCTGATCGCAAAATTATCAGCCTAAAAATTCAAATCGCTCAATTTGGCATAACTACAAGTAATATATTTTCGAGGCAATTAAACTCCAGGAAGATGTTTCGCTCAGCCATTTCAACTATTTTCAGCTGCCTACCAGCTACCAAAGCTGAAGCGCATTGTGATGGACCCTGCGGCGTTTACGATCCAGCCTCTGCACGAGTGGCTGCTGAGGCTGTGCTATCAATGACAAAAAAGCTAATAGCTTTAACCCCACCCACTGGAACTGATGCAGCTTCTTGGGCCGAATACAACAATACTTTTTCGAGGTTTGTAGCCGTTAAAGAAGAACAAGCCCAAGAGACAAAAAAAGAGCTATTAATCCTCTGGACTGATTACTTCAAGCCAGAACATCTTGCAACTTTCCCAGATCTTCACGACACCTTTTGGAAAGCAGCAAAGTTATGTAGTGCTTGCAAAGTCAACGTCGATCAATCCAAAGCTCAAGAATTACTTAACTCAGTAGAAAAGATACACAAAATGTTTTGGCAATCCAAAGGTCGTTCTGACGCCTGGGTTACTGCAAGCTAAAAAGAAGATACTAACAATAAAGTTAAGCTTTCACACTTTATTAAGGCTTGCCTGTGGCAATCTTCGTATATGTAGAGTTGAAGGTGAATCTATGATTCCAGCAATATATCCTGAGGAAATTGTTATTTTTAAACCCATAAGAAGCAACTACTCCCTATTAAATAGAGGATCAGTCGTTGTTGCTAAACATCCAATTGAACCAAAAAAAGTAATTATTAAACGCATTCACAAAGTGACATCTAATGGACTTGATTTAAGAGGAGATAACTTAAGGCTAAGTACTGATAGTCGTCAATTCGGTCTTATAAGTCTTAATCGGATCTTAGGGATCGTTCAATATATAGTCAAATAATATTTAAGAAGAATTAAAAGATATATTCAGAGGTTTTATGCAACCAGAAAAAACCTGTAACAATTGAGAAACCACCTGTTAACCCTACAAGAAAAGGCATTGCACGATTCCCAGCTTTCAGAGAAGCAAAAGAGATTGCAATTACAACAACACCCATAGCAAATACTGATCCAATCAAATAAGTAACCAAATAGGCCACAGCCCATAATGGGGGGAGTGCAAGGGCTGGAAGAACTGCAATAAAATGGCTAGCACCTGCTAACCCATGAAGCAATCCAAGACTAGTTGCTGCATGAGGATGACGACTATGTTTTTGCTTTCCTCTTAAATGAAAATGCACATGATTATGAGAATAACTATTTCCATGTTTATGACTATGAGTATGTATATCAAGTCCTAAAGAAGTCTTAATAGCTAAAGCACCAACTATTAACAAACCAACTCCAACACTAAATTCAGCCCATGAAGACATGAGTTCAATTTGTGCAAAATCTTTAACTAATATTGCAATTGTGGAAAGTACAAGTACACCCATAGAATGTCCCAATCCCCATGCCAATCCACCTCGTAAAGCTGCGCCTGGCCTTCTTAATGAAATAGGGGCCATAGCCACAAGATGATCCACTCCACCAACTACATGGATAGCACCCGCAGCAAAACCGGTAAGGAGACTAATCAGCATAAGAATGAATTAACAGATTAATAGTGCCTCATCACAGACAAACAAAATAAAAATGACATTTCAGATATCAAGTGTCCAAGTATTGATTTTAACCATTAATCATCTTCCTTAAAGCTGAACATACATCATTCTGTCTCATAAGTGATTCCCCTACTAATACAGCACCTGCTCCAACCTTGTTTAGTCTGTCCAGATCAGATCTAGTAGAGATCCCTGATTCACTTACTAATAGAATACCCTGTTCTTTCAAGCTTAGGGAAAAGCTACTTGCAAGAGCTTCTGTTACAGAAAGATCAGTCTCAAAAGTTTTCAAATTTCGATTATTTATACCAACAAGCGGGAAGCCACCCAAACTTAAAACTCTGTTGAGTTCATCATTATCATGAACCTCTACTAAAACAGTCAATGAAAGTGTTTTAGCAACCTTTGATAAATATTTTAAGTCCTGATCACTCAAGATACTTGCAATAAGGAGAACAGCATCTGCTCCAGCTGCTCTTGCTTGGTAAAGTTGATAAGGTGAGATAATAAAGTCCTTACAAAGGATTGGAATATCAACATTTTTTCTTATTTCTACTAACACGTCAAAACCACCTTGGAAAAAACTCTTATCTGTTAAAACTGACAAGCATGTTGCACCACCTTGAATGTAGGCATCTGAAATAGAAATCGGATCAAAATCTTCTCGAATGATTCCCTTGCTTGGACTTGCCTTCTTCACCTCAGCTATCACTGCTGGAAGCTTACTCGCTGCAGTTAATACCTCAAGGAAATCTCTTGGAGCAACTAAATCCTCTATCTGAGCTTTTAATTGATCCAAAGGAACTCTCAAACGTGCTGCATCAACTTCTCTAACTTTTTTCCAAACTATCTTTTCAAGAATATTTCTTGGTTCCGCTTCCTCGTGAGGAATGGCATACTCCAAATTAGCAACCTTCACACTTGGATTGGGGGGGCGTCGACGAATGTCCATTTGAAACTAATAAAAAAGCTATTGAATTTAATTAATTAACATTTATAAGCCATTGGTACATTATTTTTTTTCTGTGGCCTTTCGCATCTGTTGAGAAGCCTGCTTATACGCGACCTCAACGACCTCACTCAAAGTAGGGTGAGTATGCACCTCACTGGCTAAATCAATAACATTTTGCCTGCGAAAAATAGCATTGGCAACCTCTTGAATTAGATCAGCAGCATGCAGCCCATATATATGTGCACCTAATACTTCACCATTATCTTTTCGGTAAAGTAATTTCATAATCCCATCACTCTCCAATTCTGCTAAAGCCTTCGAATTGGCTTTAAAATAACTCCTAACACTACCCAATTCAAATCCTTCTTTAGAAGCTAATTCTTTTGCATCAGGTTCAGTAAGCCCTACTGAACTAATCTCAGGATGAGTAAATGTTGCTGCGGGAATACTTCTATAATCAATCTTCTTATGATTTCCAAGAATATTTTCAACTGCAATAGTTCCTTGAGCTGCAGCAGTATGTGCCAGCATTAATTTTCCTGTCACATCTCCTACTGCCCATAAATTCGGGCATGGTTTATCTTGAACAAGAACCCTCATATTTTCATCAATTGGAACGAACCCTCTGTTCGTTTCGATACTCATTGAATCCAAATTCAAACCTTTACTACAAGGTACTCTGCCAGTAGCTACCAAAACAGCATCAACTTCCAAGATTTCTAAGTGATCACGACTTTTAGTTTCAGCTAATTCAATTTTTACAGGGCATCCAGGTGTAATTTTTGAAGCCAAAACGCCAGCACGGGAATCAATATCTCTACCATCAATCAAATTTCTTGCAGCAATTTTTGTGATATCAGAATCAAAAGTAGGCATAGCTCTTTCTAATGCCTCAATCATTGTGACTTCACATCCAAGTGCAGTATAAATATCAGCAAATTCAAGACCTATATATCCACTACCAATTATTGCTATCCAACGAGGCAACCATTCAAGATTTATAGCCTCATCACTTGTAAAAACTGTTCTGCCATCAACTTCAATACCAGGCGGTACAAATGGATCTGATCCTGTAGCAATAATGACATCTCTACAAGAAAGAATTCGATCTAAACCACTAATTTCTCGAAGTCCCACTTGTTGATGTCCCTCCAATCGACCAATCCCTCGAAGAATTGTCACACCTAATCGCTCAAGAGTTTTTGTCAAACTGTTTTTAATATTGGCAACTAGTTTATTTGCATGATTAGCAATCTTCTGCCTTTCAAAACGTACCGGAGCAGCATGAATACCAAAAGAAGATAAGTGTTTAGCTGCTGCCATCTCCCTAACTCTTCCACTTGCAGCTAATAAAGCCTTAGAAGGAACGCATCCTCGATTAACACAAGTCCCTCCCATATCACGCGATTCAATGATCGCAACTTTCAACCCATTTTCTGCAGCATGCTTTGCTGCATCAAAGCCGCCATAACCGGCACCAATGATAATTAAATCAAAATCGAAATTTTTGGCATTCACTAGGTCTGATGCGAAGAAGAGGTCATTCTGGCTCTTTGCCGCTCCAAAAGGAGTGGTACTGATGCAGAAGCCACATTGAGTGACTGAACGGTTGAACTATGAGGCAAAGTTACTTTATTTGTACAGCAAGCATTTACTAGAGGATGGAGGCCAGAACCTTCATTGCCAAGGACTAATACCGTTGGCTTACTCCAATCCAAATCCCAATAAGGAACTATTGCATTTGACTCCATAGAAGGAACTACTGTTGCCACAACTTGTTTTCCCATACCTACAGACAAGTTCAAATTTTCAACAAGTTGGCTTACACCATCTTCATCAGAAGGGCCAAAACGACAAAAAGGCATATGCAAAACCGCACCTGCTGAAGCTCTAATCACTTTTGGGCTTAAAGCATCAGCACCTGATGCAAGCCAAATACAATCAACTTCTGCTGCCAAGGCAGTTCTAAATATTGTTCCTAGATTGCCAGGATCCTGTAAACGATCTAATGCCAAAATAAAGTTAGAGTGACTTTGGCATTTAGGCAAAGCTTCCATAGGGAGCAAAGCAGCAACCCCATCAGGACTTACAGTTGTAATAGAGGCTTTCAAAACTGATGGGCTAACCTCATGAATAACTACATGGTGAGGAAAAAGTTTCAAGAGACTCGGATTTGATTCAAGCCAAGAATTAGTAGCAATAATTTCTCTAGGTGGAATTTTCAGTTTCAATGCCTCTTGCAATAAATGACTTCCCTCTATAAGAAGCAATGAACTAGCTTCTCTTACTTGCCTTCGAGCAAGAGACCTAAGTCTTTTAACTAAAGGATTGCGTATGCTTGATATCAATACAGTAGAAACGAAAAGATTTATGCCTCCTCATAAATCATTATGATTCATAATCTTGAATTTCTCATTAAGATTAATTTATTTCCGTCAGTTTAAATTAGATTAATTTCTGAAATCCACTTTTTAATACCTTCATTTTAAATAATTTTATCTAATTATCTGATCTTCTATTGTTAAAAATATACTTAAGCCAAAGTTAACTTTAATAAATCATGAAATAATCCAAAAGTAAAGTCATTATAAAAAATCTCTTCAAGTGCGGATGGGGAGACTTGAACTCCCATGACATTGCTGTCACTAGTACCTGAAACTAGCGCGTCTACCAATTCCGCCACATCCGCTGGTGATGTCGAACAATCAACAAACAAAACACTACGCCATCGCACGTCTAGAAGTTTTTATCCAAATAGTAAGAATGCTCCACTTTCAGTGGTGGCCATCTAGACGCCAGCACTTGTAATTGTCAATATGACTGCAAAAGAACTAATAGGACATGTCCATTGCGGCAAAAGTCTCTACAAGGACAAAAAAGCCGCATTTGGAAATCCAAGGTGGATTTCAATTATCCGGTGACCTAAAGGTTAGCGGGGCAAAGAATTCGGCTTTAGTGCTTATTACTGCAGCACTTCTAACTGAAGAACAGGTATGCCTTAGCAATGTTCCTGAACTGACAGATATTAAGGCTATAACAGACGTCCTAGGGACAATGGGAGTGAAATCAAGCTATCAAGGAGATGTTTTACAACTTCAAGCTGATCAGATTTGTCATTCAGATCCTCCTTATGAATTAGTTAATGGATTAAGAGCAAGTTTTTTCTGCATAGGGCCTTTACTTGGAAGACTTGGAAAAGCAAAAATCCCTTTACCTGGTGGGTGCAGAATTGGAGCAAGACCTGTAGTTGAACACATAAGAGGTCTTAAAGCACTGGGAGCTTTAGTCAATGTTGAGCATGGAGTAGTTACTGCCTCACTAAGGGGGACTTCCGGTCGTTTAAAAGCGGCTCCTATTGTTTTCGACTGCCCAAGTGTTGGTGCGACTGAAACAGTTCTAATGGCTGCGGTATTAGCCGAAGGGACTAGCACGATAGAAAACGCAGCTCAAGAACCGGAAGTTCAAGATCTCGCAAATATGCTGAATGCCATGGGTGCTCGTGTTAGAGGAGCTGGAGGTCCAATTATTACTATTGAAGGTGTCGAAACACTGCATGGTTGCAATTATTCTGTAATACCTGATCGAATTGAAGCTGGGACCTTCTTAATTGCTGCGGCAATTACTCGATCCAAGATTCGCGTTTCTCCTGTTATTCCAGATCATTTAAATGCAGTGCTGCAAAAGCTAAGAGATGCAGGCTGCTCTATTGAAATTAACAAGCAGGCTATAACAATCACCCCAGGAGAAATTCATGGGGTTGATATCACAACTCAACCTTTTCCAGGGTTTCCAACAGATTTGCAAGCACCTTTCATGGCTTTATTGGTCACTGCAAAAGGTACAAGTGTGGTTACGGAAAAAATCTATGAGAACCGTATGCAGCATGTGGCTGAAATGCAAAGGATGGGGGCCTCAATAAGGCTCCAAGGGAACACTGCTGTAATTGAAGGAGTACCTCAGCTAAGTGCTGCCCCTGTTAGAGGTGGAGACCTAAGAGCTGCAGCCGCAATGGTTTTAGCAAGTCTTGCCGCTAAAGGGACAAGTCTAGTTGAAGGTCTTGATCACCTGGATCGAGGTTATGCTTTCTTGGAAACCAAGCTAAATGGAGCTGGTAGTCATATCATCAGATATCAGAACTGATAATTGCCTCAAACAAACTTCCTTAAAGGGAGCGTGCCGGAATTGGTAGACGGACTCGACTCAAAATCGAGCGCCCTCGGGCATGTGGGTTCAAGTCCCACCGCTCCCACTGAAGTAATGGGGACTTATCAACGCCTGCCTCTGAAAATTATCAGAGGTAAAGGTTGCTGGGTTTGGGATGAAACGGGCAAGGTATATCTCGATGCTGTAGCAGGAATAGCCAGCTGCAGCCTTGGACATAGCAACAGAAAATTGCGACATGCATTAAATAGGCAACTAAACCAAATTCAACATGTCTCAAACCTTTATCGAATCAATGAGCAAGAAGAACTTGCAAAATGGCTGGTAAGCAGAAGTTGTGCTGATAGCGTATTTTTCTGCAACAGTGGTACAGAAGCAAATGAAGCGGCAATAAAACTAAGCCGTAAATACGGTCACTTTTATCGCAAAATAAAAAACCCATTAATTCTTACTGCTCAATCAAGTTTTCATGGGAGAACCCTTGCCTCTTTAAGTGCCACTGGACAACCCAAATACCATCAAGGCTTTGAGCCACTAGTTGAAGGTTTTATATTTTTTCCTTACAACGATATCAATGAATTTGAGAATCTACTGCAGAAAATAGAATCTAAAGGCCCTAAAGTTGCATCAGTTTTAATAGAACCACTTCAAGGAGAAGGTGGAATTCAACCCGGAGAGATTTCCTTCTTTAAAAGGGTTAGAAAACTATGCGACAAATACAAAATTTTGTTAATCCTTGATGAAGTCCAGGTAGGAATGGGGCGTAGTGGGAAATGGTGGGGATACCAGAATTTAGGAATCGAACCTGATGCATTTACTCTTGCTAAAGGCTTAGGAGGTGGTCATGCAATTGGAGCATTATTAGCAAAAAGTCATGCTGATGTATTTGAACCTGGAGACCATGCAAGTACTTTTGGAGGAAATCCCTTCGCATGCAAAGCAGGTCTAACTGTAGCAAAAGAGATCGAGAGATTAAATCTATTGGAAAATGCAAGTCGACGTGGCGAGGAATTAAATAGAGGGCTAAAAGAACTTGTAAAAGCATATCCTAAAGAACTTAAAGAAGTAAGAGGATGGGGACTTTTACAAGGCCTGGTTCTTCATGAGGCATCCAAAATTACTACCAAGAAATTTATCCAGATAGCTTTAGAACAGAAACTTTTAGTTATCTCAGCCGGCCCCAATGTTATCAGAATTGTACCTCCATTAATTATCAACTCAAGGGAAACTAAAATCATATTAAAAAGAATCCAGAGAACCATAGAAAGGCTTATTTAAGTGTCTATAGAGAACAAGAAAGAATTAGATCTTATAGACAATCTAATTCCTAAATTTGAAGAGAGAGGAGTCGACCTAAATCTTGACCGAATTAAAGGAGCGCTAAAAGACCTAAGAAATCCATGTTGTAAAATTCCTGCGATACAAGTTGTAGGAACAAATGGGAAAGGTTCTATTGCAAATTTCATAAAAAGTGGTCTTAAGGCTGCAGGAATAGAAACAGGGCTAACTACTTCTCCTCACCTTGTGAGCTGGTGTGAAAGAATTAGTACAAACAAAGGTTTAATTTCTCCTCCAGATCTTCTAAAACACTTAGAAAAGCTCCAACCAATTTTCAAAAAGCATAAACTAACTCCTTTTGAGTTAATTATTACAGCCGCTTTTGAATATTTTGAAGCCAATAAAGTTGAAATATTAATTCTTGAAGCAGGTCTAGGTGGTCGATTAGATGCAACTACTGCTCACCCTTGGAGACCTATCATAGCTATTGCACCAATCGGTTTAGATCATTGTGAATTTTTAGGTAACAGTCTCAAAGAGATTACTAATGAAAAGGTTGAAGTAATTACTTCTGGTTCAAAAGTAATAAGTACAATCCAACATCCAGAAGTAGAAGAAGTAATTAACAAAAAAGTTCTGCAGCAGAAAGCCTCCATTCAATGGGTTAAACCACTCCCTGAGGAATGGGTCCTAGGAATTCCTGGATCAATGCAACTGCAAAATGCAAGCATCGCCAAAGCTGTATTAGAAGCCCTTACTTCATTTGGATGGGAGGTCAATGGAAAGCAAATTCGCAAAGGGCTCTCACAGGCTCGCTGGCCTGCAAGATTACAATCTGTCAAATGGAAAGGTCTTTCTTTACTAATTGATGGAGCCCATAATTCACATGCAGCAAATCAACTTTCTAAAGAAAGGGAAACATGGGCGCATCAAAAAAATGGAATTTATTGGATTCTAGGGATCCAATCCCATAAGGAAGGTCCAGAGATAATTCGTAATTTAATAAAACAACAAGATCTGGCATGGATTGTGCCTATACCTTATCAAAAAAGCTGGACAAAATCTGAATTAGAAAATTCCTGCCCAGAACTCTCTGCGCAGTTAAATCATGCCGAAAATGTTGAAGATTCACTTGAGGAGATCCGCCAAAAGACATGGCCAAAATCCCCACCAGTCATCACTGGATCTTTATACCTCTTAGGATCCCTTTTTTCCAAAAGAGTTTTTGATACGGATTAAATAATATTTATAGAATTTGAATTAGAAAAAATATATTAGGAGATTAATTAAGATCCCAACCCTTTAATTTACCTGGATTAAGGATCCCCAATGGATCATATTCATATTTAGCTTTGACTTGGTCTGCATCAACCACTCCTAATCCACCATCCTCAACAGTAAATACATGGGGATTAAATAAGATTGCTCCCACTTGCTTGCAATCACTAATCATCTCTTCTAGCTGTCCTGAACTTCTCCATCTCACTACAGGTAATGCAGCCAGACGCTGCTGACCTTGTTGCCTAACCACTTCTAAATGCCATAACCAATCCTCCCCCCAACGCTGCTTAAGTGAGGTCATTGCATCTATTTCGGGATCAGGTAGAAGCATCTGTAAATAGGTCCAAGTTGGATCTACAGAACGCATATGAAGAGTCGTATGATTCCAACTCAATTCCCTTAAGGATTTTCCACTCTTATCATCTTCAGGTCCTAGTAAAAAGAAGCTTGCACCAACTTCTTTCGTTAACCGATTAAGCGTACTAACACCATCAGGCGCAACAAGAAAAAGAAGACGATGTTCATCATTTTTCTCACAAAACCATTTAGGTAGCTTCTCAACAATACTTTGCTCAAGAAGAGTGCAAAGATTTAGGTCTATTGCAGAGGCAGAACAACGACGTAAAAGATTAACTGCTATCAACCAATCCTTGCAATTAATTATAACTTCTTGCCAAGCAATAGAAGTAGTTGTTGTCAAGCTTAGAGCAGTAATTATTCCATTAGTCCCATATGCATGATTAAGAGATTCAGCAGAAGAAGAATTAAGTTGGAGGATTCTCGGGACATCATTAAGAGTGACTATCTCAAGACCTTCAAGATGACCTGGATCGCGTAAGAATCCCCAGCGTACAGAGCCAATTCCTCCAGATCCACCTGCTAAAAAGCCTCCAACAGATGCACTTCTCCAAGTGCTCGGGGATAAACGCAATTGACGGCCATAATTTAACAGGTACCTATCAAGATCTCGCAATAAGCAACCTGCTTCTACAGTTACGACACCAGTTTGAGAATCAAAATGTCTAATCTTTCTTAAGCCATTCATCAACATTACAACTCCTCCAAGTAGTGGTACGCATTGGCCATAATTCCCTGTTCCAGAACCTCTTAAAGTCAAATAAATACAATATCTTTTACACAAAGCAGCTACTTCTAAAATTGCCTCTAAAGAATTAGGTCTAACAACAATTTCTGCACGACATCCTTCAAGCTGTTCTTTTAATAAAGGTGAATAATTATAGCAATCTTTAGAAAACCGATCTAAATCATTTTCTGACTCGAATAAATCAAGACCGGAGATTTTTTTCAAGTCCGAATACAACTCCATCAATCTTAAAGATCTAGTCATGACTTCTGGTGGTTTAAATGATTTTGCGTAATTGGGTGTCTATCCATCGTCCACCCACCATTACCTTCCTTCGTGGAGAAGAGGCAAGAGCCTCAACCCAACTTTTAGCTTCCAAAAGAACAATCTCAGCAGGACATCCTTTTTGAAGAATTCCATCCCAAGAAAGATTTAAAAGATTTGCTGATGAAGTTGTAAAAGGTGCAAGACCTAATCGATTCCATGGTGCCAACTGAGCAAAAGGCAATGTAAACGCCATCAAAGCTAATGGGTCAAAATTTCCACATGGGAACCAAGGATCTTGAACATTGTCCCCTCCTACTGCGACCGAAACCCCGGCATTCTGAAGCTGCTTAATAGGAGCAAATGGTCGCACTGATGGGGTACACCTAGGTAATCTGCCAAGCAACCAAGCATTGGTCATTGGTAATGCAACAATATTGATTTTATTTTTTGCCAATCGATCAGCTAAAAGACTTAATTTCTTCGAAGATAGCAAGCCCATGCTACTTACATGACTACAAGTAACTGGTATTTCAATATTCATTTGATCTAAAACTTTTAGTAATTCCTTCAAGCATGCAGCTGGCTGTATTTGAGACTCATCAATATGCAAATCGATCCCACACCCCAATTGATCTGCAAGTTTAAGTGTCTCTAGAAAATTCTCCTTCAACTCTCTTGGCTTAAAAGGAGGAGCAACAACACCGCCAATGACCCCACCACTTTGTGCAACTCGATTCGCAAAATCATGTCCTTCTTTTGTTTTCCAATATTCAAGCGGTGTTAAAGCTACAAACTGCAGCTCTAACTTGTCCTTCCAATGAAGCTGCACATCAAGCATTGCCTCCCAAGTAGAGATGGCATGCTCCCCAAAACTATCAAGATGGCTCCGAACTGCTCTAATCCCATTTTGCAAAGCCAAGCTCAAAGAACGTTCAGCACGATTCTTTACATTTAAGAAAGTACGAGCTTGATGTTCTTCCAAATTCACTTGATATGCATCATTATAAGTTCCAAAAAGATTTGGGAAATTAGTCCATGTGAAAGCCTTGTCCAAATGAGCATGAGGCTCTATTAACCTTGGTAAAACAATTTGATCAGGTATTTTTTCTTTAGGAGAAACTGCTTGTAAGGAAACTACTTTTCCATCTTT
This sequence comes from Prochlorococcus sp. AG-363-B04, assembly GCA_003278465.1. Taxonomy (GTDB): domain Bacteria; phylum Cyanobacteriota; class Cyanobacteriia; order PCC-6307; family Cyanobiaceae; genus AG-363-B04. The sequence goes on along the minus strand of QCFC01000006.1, from coordinate 61,651 downwards.
GATCTCAATACGTAATGAACAAAGCCCCTCTGGAGTTACAGGAACTTCTAAAGACTTCCCTTCTAATACAACTAATCCTCTTGGCACAAGTGCTTTAATGACTTCCATATCCTAAAAACAAACATTAAATAAGTACAGCAAGAGAAATTAGACAAAGGCCATTAATAAACTTATAACAGCTATTAGCAATAATGAGTTTCCTGACATTAAACTCATTACCAACTAAGCCATTAACAGCAAAATTGCAAACATAAGACTAAATCAAAACCAATTTGGAAGAAAGATCAAGTAAAAGCAAAAAGGTAATATTTTATTAAATTCTGGAAATTCTTTGTTAATGGTCTCAACCCAGTAAAAGACCTAACTTTTAATGATTTATCAGGGAAAGCTCACTTAATGATGAAAGATCTAAACAAAGCCTCGTTTTTTTAGTGGCAACTCCATACAAGCCCTGCGGAATCAAAGCTACCAAGAAAATTAACCATAAGATTTCTATAAATACTCAAGCTTTAGCAACTTTTTTTTTAGCTTTATTAATGTTAAATTGGTAAATTATTAAGAGACGCGGCGGGCGTCGCCAAGTGGTTAAGGCAGCGGCTTGTGGCGCCGCTATTCGGGGGTTCGAATCCCCTCGCTCGCCCTCTAGACCCCAAAGAGAACAAAGACCTGATGAAGGATGTGGCAGGTCCAAAGAATCTTTCAGTTTTAATTTGAGTGAATAACAAACAACTTGACTACTATCATTCAAAATAAAATCAACTCTCATAAGATCACTCCCATCCAGGAATAGTTTGAAAGTCTTACTTCACACTTAAGACTTTACTAACCAAAATTGGAGCTGAATGTGAGTTTTTATAAGATCCACTAGACAACCTCAGATCTTGCAAGCTTCTCCTTCTACTACAAAACTCCCAAGGCGTGTTTCAACTGAACAAGCCCTAGGCAGCTACTGGATTACAACTTTTGGCTGTCAAATGAACAAGGCTGACTCAGAGAGAATGGCTGGAATTCTTGAAGCAATGGGGTACTACCAGGCAGATCAAGAGCTAAATGCAGATCTTGTTCTCTACAACACATGCACTATCCGTGACAATGCTGAGCAAAAGGTATACAGCTATCTAGGTCGGCAAGCTATTCGCAAAAGATTGGATCCGAAACTCAAACTTGTTGTTGCAGGGTGCGTGGCACAACAGGAAGGAGAAAAATTACTAAGGCGTGTACCAGAAATTGATCTCATAATGGGTCCCCAGCATGCAAATCGTCTAGAGACACTTCTCGGTCAAGTAGAAAATGGCCAACAAGTAGTTGCAACTGACAATAATCAAATTCTTGAAGACCTAACCACAGCGAGACGTGACAGCTCAATTTGTGCATGGGTAAATGTTATTTATGGATGCAATGAACGATGCACTTACTGCGTAGTTCCCTCAGTAAGAGGTAAGGAGCAATCTAGAACTGCTAATGCCATTAAACAAGAAATAGAAGACTTGGCATCTCGTGGATATAAAGAAATAACTCTTCTTGGGCAAAACATTGATGCATATGGAAGAGATCTTCCTGGGATAACTGCCGAAGGCAGGAGAAAGAATACACTTACTGATTTATTATATTTTATTCATGACATAGAGGGTATAGAGAGGATACGTTTTGCGACAAGTCACCCTAGATATTTTACCGAGAGATTAATTAAAGCCTGTTCAGAGTTACCAAAGGTTTGTGAACATTTCCATATCCCCTTTCAAAGCGGAAGTAATGAAATGCTCAAACATATGGCTAGAGGATATACGATTGAAAAATACCAAAGGATCATAGAAAGTATTAGAGAAAAAATGCCTTATGCTTCCATAAGTTCTGATGTAATTGTGGCCTTTCCTGGAGAAAGAGAAGAAGATTTTAATCAGACACTCAGAATTATAAAAGATATAAAATTTGACCAAGTAAATACTGCAGCATATTCACCTAGGCCAAACACACCAGCGGCATCATGGTCTAATCAAATTCCAGAAGAAGTAAAAATCAAAAGGCTCCGGCAACTTAATAATTTGGTTGAATCCGTGGCAAGAAATCTAAATAATAGATATTTGAATAAAGTCGAACAGATACTTGTTGAGGCAGATAATCCTCGGGATTCAAATCAAATCATGGGTAGAACAAGAACAAATAGACTAACTTTCTTTTCAAAAAATGGGCCATCTGATATTACATACAATGTAGGCGATTTAGTCCAAGTTAAAATAGACGAAGTACGATCCTTTTCACTTAGTGGTACCCCATTAAAATAAACCAACCAAGTCTCTCTAAATAACTGGGAATTCAAAGTTCAATTGCTGCTGCAAACTAATGCCTTCAACTAAAATCCTTATAGGGGTGGTATTCGGAGGGGCTTCAGAAGAGCATGAGATATCTATCCTCTCTGCTAAAACAGTCATCAATTCCTTAAGAAGTGGTCATAATATTAGGAAATACAAAGTCAATCCCTATTACATAGATAAAGAAGGCCGATGGTGGTCAACAGAAGTGGCTGAAGAAATCTTAAAAGAAGAAAAACCTAGCGCAAAAAATACAATTACAAATTCTCTTCTCCCAAAGGGTCTAACAAGACTTCCAGAAGGGTCTGAAAATATTCAAATTTGGTTTCCTGTTCTTCATGGGCCAAATGGTGAAGATGGCACAGTTCAAGGATTGTTCAAGCTCATGCAAAAACCTTTTGTTGGTTCAGGAGTTCTTGGCTCTGCAATTGGCATGGACAAGTTAGCAATGAAGGCAGCATTTGCTGCTGTAGGTTTACATCAAACTCCTTATCTAAAAGTAAACAAAGAAGATTTGGAAAATAATAGTATGCGTCAAAAAATAATAGATAAAATTGAATCCAAGATAGGATATCCCTCCTTCACAAAGCCAGCAAATCTTGGGTCTTCTGTAGGAATTAGCAAGGTTAAAAACAATGCAGAACTTATTGAAGGATTAAATAAAGCCGCATTACTAGATAAAAGAATCTTAGTAGAGAAAGGAGTAATAGCTAGGGAGCTTGAATGCGCTGTGCTTGGTAGAGATGTTCTCAAATGTTCAGTAATCGGTGAAATCCGATTCAATGCCGAATGGTATGACTACGAAACCAAATACAACGCTGGACTTAGTAAAACAATCATTCCAGCTGATCTGCCAATAGAAATTTCCAACCAAATTCAACTTCAAGCTATTCAAGCCTGCAAAGCGATAGAGGCTTTTGGGATAGCAAGAGTAGATTTCTTCTATAACGATGATTCTCAAGAAATATGGATCAATGAAATAAACACGCTCCCCGGCTTTACATCGCAAAGCATGTATCCAATGCTCTGGGAGGCATCAGGTGTCACACTCGAACAGCTTGTAAGCAAGTTGGTTGAATCAGCAGGAGAATAACCATAGAAATTTCATTGCTTTTAAGATTGCTGTCTTAGAAACCGCTAATGATTCACGGATTACTCTGGCTCCCACTCCTTTTTGCATTCATACTCCTAACATCTCTTGGATGGCTGGAGCGTCGGAGGCAAAATCTTTTCCGAATATGGGCAGAAGGATCTGAATTAGCAAAGCTCGATGGCAGTGGTGCCGCTTGTCTTAAAGAAGGGAAGCTCTGTTGGGCAACTTTTGAAGCAGGAGAATTCAAAAATCAAGGTACTTTTCAAATTACAAAGGTAGAGCTTGTAGAGCTAATGGCTCTAACATCAGGTGAAGCTCCTTTAACACAGGAATCTCAAGGTCGTTGCAGACTTAGGTTAATAGGAAATGGAAAAGAAATGGATGTTCCATTTGCTGACGCTGAACGCGCCAGACTATGGATGGATCAATTAATGGCAAAGGCCAGGTGTGACCTGTGATCCATAAACAGCCTTATACAACATCAAATAACTCAAAAAACAAAAGGAAAGAAAGAAGAAAAAAACTTCTTCAGGAGTATCAAAAAGAAAATCTTATATATTTATGGAGAATATTTGTCTATTCCTCTACTTCTGGAGTATTGGGATATCTCTTAATTCTCAATGGATGGATACCAATCACAAAGCAACATATAAAGGTATCAGGGAATAGGAACATTTCAAATATGAATATTGTCATAGCAGCCGGTTTAACTCAGCCAAAACCATTATTAAAGATCAATCCTAAGGAGTTAAAAAGGAAATTAATAAATGATCTTCCTGTTAGTTCAGTTGTAATTCAGCGTCATCTAATTCCTTCAGGATTAGAAATTCAAATCATGGAGAAAGAAGTAATTGCCTATGCAAATAGAATAAAAAACCTAAAGCAAGAAATGGGTGTTGTTGATCAGAATGCCAACTGGATACCCATGAAGATAGCAAGTAAAGGATCTTTGCCAAAAACATCGATAACCATAGAAGGATGGAGATTACAACACCGAGCAAGAATTGCAGAGGTACTAAAACATCGAAAAAAGTTAGGAAGCTCTTTAAAGAAAATCACTTTAACTCCTGACGGAGAAATGAACCTTCAAACAGAAGATTTACCTTTAATTCTATTGGGACAAAATCAAGGTGAAATCAATAAGAAGATACAAATACTGATCCATCTTGTTAAAGCTCTTCCATCAAAATTAGAAGGAAAAGAATTAAAAACTCTTGACATCAGTGATCCTTCAAAACCAGAATTACAATTATAAAATCAATAAATCATCTAGTTTTCTTAGCTGACAAGGCTTATATTCTAGATTGAAGTGAATAATGAGGCAAAAATATAGGGAAATAAATTGCTAGTTTCTTAAATCTGAAAAGAAACAGCAAGGAATTAGTAAAAAAACATCAAGACTTAGCTATTGATCACTAGCTAAAACTGATCTTTATAGATATCTATGGATTGGTTTCAATCCCAAAACACAGAGTCGATGACTTCATCAGCTGGCAGATTATTTACTTATTGGTCATTACTTGGGCTACAACCGGGAAGCGATGCGAATCAACTCAAGCAAGCATTTAAAAGGGAAGCCATGAGATGGCATCCAGATTTAAATAAAAATGATAAGAATGCTGAAGAACGTTTCAAATGGATAAACGAAGCTTACAAAGTTCTTAGTGATCCTAAAAGTCGATTCGAATGGGAAACTGCTGGAAGACCAGCCATTGAGATATTTGATTCATATGACTGTAAGCATTTAGATCCTGTCGATAATGAAGTACAGAGCATCTCAAAAGGAAAAAACAAAGGTTTCAGCTCTTTAGAGAAATTTGTCGTGCTTCTTATCTCAATATTTTGTCTATTGGTTTTGAACGCCTTTTAACTATCAAAACTCCTTTGCTAGCAGTGGTTTTAGGGAAAAGACAGATCTGCATGGGGCGATTGTAAATGCCTTGAAAGTGTTCAAAGAGAAAAGCAAATTTATTGAAAATCTCAACATAAGCCTCTGTTGCAGACATAATGCACCAAACCTCAATTCTTTAAACCCAAAGGAAGATGGAGATTGGAATCGGGAACAAAGCCGGATTAATGAAGCTGGATGGGATTCAACCCAGCCAATCTGCCCGGATTGAGGTCATTGGTGTAGGAGGCGGCGGAAGTAATGCCGTCAACAGAATGATCCAAAGCAAGTTAGAAGGCGTTGCCTATCGAGTACTCAATACAGATGCCCAAGCGCTTCTTCAATCAGATGCCCAGAATCGAGTTCAACTAGGGCAAACACTTACCAGAGGCCTAGGAGCAGGTGGCAATCCCAACATTGGCCAAAAAGCTGCTGAAGAATCTCGAGCAGATCTCCAACAAGCCATTCAGGGTGCAGACTTGGTTTTCATTGCCGCTGGTATGGGTGGCGGAACTGGAACAGGTGCTGCACCAGTAGTTGCAGAGGTGGCTAAAGAGACAGGAGCTCTAACTGTAGGCATTGTCACAAAGCCCTTTGGCTTTGAAGGACGTCGTCGAATGAGGCAAGCAGATGAAGGAATTAGTCGTCTTGCTGAAAATGTTGACACATTAATTGTGATCCCAAATGATCGACTAAAAGATGTCATTGCGGGAGCCCCACTTCAAGAAGCTTTTCGCAGTGCAGATGATGTACTACGTATGGGAGTAAAAGGAATCAGTGACATCATCACCTGTCCAGGCCTTGTAAATGTTGATTTTGCAGATGTTCGTTCAGTGATGACGGAAGCCGGCACTGCCCTTCTTGGAATTGGATTAGGGTCTGGACGCTCAAGAGCCTTAGAAGCTGCTCAAGCTGCAATTAATAGCCCTTTATTAGAAGCAGCCCGCATAGATGGGGCAAAAGGTTGTGTAATAAACATCAGCGGAGGAATAGACATGACCCTCGAAGACATGACCTCCGCTTCAGAAGTGATTTATGACGTTGTGGATCCCGAAGCAAATATCATTGTGGGTGCAGTTGTAGATAAGAAACTTGAAGGTGAGATTCAAGTCACAGTTATAGCTACTGGGTTTGAGAGCAATCAACCTTATCGAGGGGATCGTACTCGTAACAAAATGGCTCCCTCAGCAACCCGCAATGAGCCTAGAGAACCAGGTGCAAGTATTCCTGAGTTTTTGCGTCTTCGCCAAATTCGCAAAGATGGTTAACACCATCATTTAACAAATGATTTGGTGACCCGGAATCCACGCCTGCTAAGAGCATCCCTTTTGGCTGCTACCTTCCGGTCCTGACCAGATTTAGGCGTCTTGGCCGCATGGGTCCGAGTCTCTTAAATTCTACCAATCGGCTAATTAGCACCTTGAAAGTCATATGCGGCCAACAGACTTAATTAAATTAAAAGAAACTGGTCATCCCATCACTGTTTTAACTGCCTGGGATGGACTTACTGCCTCAATTGTTGAAGCGGCAGGAGCAGACATTGTTCTAATTGGCGACTCACTAGCAATGGTTGCTTTAGGCCATGCAACCACCCTCCCAGTGACCTTGGATCAAATGCTTCATCACACTCAAGCTGTAGGTAGAGGCCTTCAACGAAGTCTTGCTGATCAACCCTTGGTTATTTGTGACCTTCCTTTCTTGAGCTATCAATGTGGAGAAGATAAAGCTGTTGCTGCAGCTGGAAGTCTTCTAAAAAAATCTTGCGCAGCTGGAGTAAAACTAGAGGGAGCAGAACCCGAAGTTATTGCCGTAATTAATCGTCTAGTAAGGATGGGCATCCCTGTAATGGGTCACTTAGGTCTTACTCCTCAGTCTGTTCATCGAATGGGATATCGCCGCCAAGCAGAAGATACTCTTAGCCAAGAACAACTAATCAAACAAGCAAAACAACTAGAAGATTCAGGATGTTTTGCAGTTGTAATCGAACATGTACCAGCAGGACTAACAAAACGGCTGAGGCCTCAACTTAAAATTCCATTAATTGGCATTGGTGCTGGTAATGATTGCGATGGGCAAGTAAGAGTCACAGCCGATCTCCTTGGCCTTACACCAAAACAGCCTCCTTTTAGTCCAGCTTTAATCGCAGGCCGTGATCTCTTCATAAATGCTCTAAAGGATTGGGTAAGTCAGCAACATAAGAAGGAAGAGTTTCCCACCAAAGGAATAAATCAACCAAAACCTGATTGCTAAATATCATTCCAGTTGGATCAGTAAGTTGCAATCGATTGCCCGATTTCTTTAGCCAACCTTTCTTAATAGAACTATTCCAACGTATCAATAATGCAGGGAAATACTTTTCACATAAGTCTTTAGTCCAGCCTGAACTAATAGCTAATTCTTCTAAATCAATTCCTTCTCGGCAGCGTAAGCCAACAAGAATTTTTTCATCTAAAGGAATTGAAATCCTATTTAATGAAACAAGTGAAGAATCTGGTCCATTAATCTGCTGATTCTCTACCCAGTCCCTATATCCTTTTGATTTTCTGGGCCTCGTAAAACGAATCCCCCAAGGACAACTAGTAGACCCCTGACCAAATGCCCACCAACCTGCTCCACTCCAATAAACACGATTATGTCGAGATTGATGCCCAGGTAATGAATAGTTAGATATCTCATATCGTGAATATCCTATCTCTGCTAAAAAAGAGCTAGTAAAAGCCAACATCTTTGCAGCTAAATCTTCTTCAGGTAAAAACAAATCTCCACGACGTTGTCTCCACTCAAAAACAGTTCCTGATTCAATTGCAAGTTCATAAATCGAAAGATGTGGAGGAGAAATATTTTTAGCTTGTGATAGTTCTTCTTGCCAATCTTCTAAACTCTGACTAGGCAAGTTCTGAATAAGATCTAAGGACCAAGTTTTTAAATCACCTTTTTTATATGCTTTCTTAAGCCAATTACATGCTTCAATCAAGTCTTTCCTGCAATGACTTCGACCAAGCTGCTGAAGAACTTTATCATCAAAACTTTGGCCTCCAAGACTTATTCGATTAATACCTACTTCAAGAAAAAGTTCTAGGTCCTTGCTATTGAATGTCGCAGGATCCATCTCCAAAGTTACTTCAGCTCCACATTGAAAGCCAAATTGAATCTTCAAATTTTTCAACAAAGAACTAATTTGGCATGGAGTTAATAAAGATGGAGTTCCGCCTCCGATATATACAGTTGATAATGGAGGACCTTTTGGTGAAAGCTTGATCTCTTTATGCAGTAGCTTTAAGTATGTATTAATAAATTCACTCCCTGGTCCATCGCTTCCTCTAGCTTTATCCCCAAGAGGTATCACTGCAAAATCACAGTAAAAACAACGTCGATGACAAAAAGGAATATGTATATATACGCTTCTAGGAAGCGCAGAATCATTAGAGATCCTCATCTTTCAATCAAAAAAGGTGCGGTCATCAGCCCGCGCCAAGGCAGTAAATATGGAGCATGCTTCATGAACTCTGAGCGAGAGTCCAAAAACTGATCAATGGCAAATCCGCTCATACTACTTTTATTTCTTATATCTGGAGCAGCCACAGGCTGGCTAGGTGTTGAACTCCTGCCTGTAAAGCTTATTGAACAAGCTGAAAACTTTGAAGGCTTAAGATTAGTTTCTGGAGGGTTCGGAGCTTTTTTTGGGTTAATAGGTGGATTTTTTTTCCAAACATTACGCCTAAACTTTATCAAGCAAATCCGAAATGTCCCCACAGATTTATTGGTAAGTAGAGCAGTAGGACTTATTTTAGGGCTCCTTGTAGCAAATTTACTTCTTGCCCCTATATTGCTCTTACCTCTTCCAAAACAAATAGTTTTAGTTAAGCCATTAGCTGCAGTACTTAGCAATATATTTTTCGGCGTGATTGGTTACAATCTAGCCGAAACACATGGTAGAACATTATTTCGTCTTTTTAATCCAAATAGCACTGAAGCACTTCTTGTTGCTGAAGGTATTCTAACTCCTGCAAGCGCAAAGATTCTGGATACAAGTGTAATTATAGATGGACGCATTCATGGTCTCCTATCTTGTGGATTATTAGAAGGTCAAGTAATTGTTGCTCAAACTGTTATAGATGAGCTGCAGAAATTATCAGACTCGAGCAATAACGAAAAAAGGGCTAAAGGGAGGAGAGGACTAAAATTATTAACTAGCCTTAGGGAGACATATGGAAGAAGATTAGTATTAAATAGCACAAAATACGATGGAAATGGTACTGATGAAAAACTACTTAAATTAACTGAAGATACAGGCGGTACATTAATAACAGCAGATTACAATCTAGCAAAAGTTGCTGAAGTTAAAGATTTAAAAGTTTTAAACCTGAGTGAATTAGTAATGGCCCTTAGGGCTGATGTACAACCCGGTGAGAGCCTAAAGATCAAAGTGGTTCGTGAAGGCAAAGAAGAAAGTCAGGGAGTGGGGTATTTGGATGACGGAACAATGGTCGTGATAGAAAGTGCTCGAGACTCTATTGGTGATCGCATTGAAGTAGCTGTAACTGGTGCGTTACAAACATCTACTGGTCGAATGATCTTTGCAAGGCCAGTAAAAGATCATGCTTCCAAAAAATCCAACAAAAGCAACTAGCGACTTGATGCTTAAGCCAGCTAGGCTCCAAATCTAATTGATTGATTTAATCAAATGACGGTTTCTGCTCCTTACTACGGAGACTCAACCGTGATGCGCACTCCACCTCCTGATCTGCCATCACTTCTACTTAAAGAAAGAATTGTCTATCTAGGACTTCCTTTATTTTCCGATGACGATGCCAAAAGACAACTTGGCATGGACGTAACTGAACTAATAATTGCCCAACTTCTCTATCTTGAATTCGACAACACGGAAAAGCCTATCTATTTCTATATCAACTCCACTGGTACAAGTTGGTATACAGGAGATGCAATCGGTTTCGAGACTGAAGCTTTCGCTATTTGTGACACTCTTAGCTATGTCAAACCACCAGTTCACACAATTTGTATCGGCCAAGCAATGGGAACAGCAGCAGTAATTCTCTCTGCTGGAACAAAAGGACAACGAGCTGCCTTGCCCCATGCATCAATTGTTCTGCACCAACCTCGAAGCGGCGCAAGAGGACAAGCTACAGATATTCAAATTCGAGCAGAAGAAGTTATTCACAACAAAAAGTCAATGTTAGAGATTCTCTCCAAAAACACAGGTCGGAGCATTGAACAACTAGCTAAAGACTCTGATCGAATGGGCTATCTCACTCCTCAAGAGGCCGTCGAATACGGTCTTATAGATCGAGTTTTAAGTAGCCGAAAGGATCTTCCTAATTTGGCTCCAATTAGCTGAGCCATAAATCCCTCAATTTCTAAAAGCATTTAGTAAAACTGACTAAAAAACCGTTAAGCCCTTCTCTTTTTTTCAAATGCCAATTGGTACTCCAAGTGTTCCCTATCGTCTTCCAGGCAGTCAACTTGAACGATGGGTTGACATCTATACAAGGCTAGGAGCGGAAAGAATTCTCTTTCTTGGCCAAGAAGTCAATGATGGTGTTGCGAATAGCTTGGTAGCTCAAATGCTGTATTTAGATTCCGAAGACAGCAGCAAGCCTATTTATGTATACATCAACTCGCCTGGAGGTTCCGTAACAGCTGGACTCGCAATATTTGACACTATGCAATATGTCAAAAGTGATGTGGTCACAATCTGCGTAGGTCTTGCAGCATCAATGGGTGCATTCCTTCTCGCCGCAGGAACTAAAGGGAAACGTCTTGCACTTCCTCACAGCAGGATAATGATCCATCAACCACTTGGAGGCACAAATCAAAGGCAAGCAAGCGACATAGAAATAGAAGCACGTGAAATCCTGAGAATAAAAGAAATGCTTAATCATTCAATGGCGAACTTGACAGGGCAAACTTTCGAAAAAATCGAGAAAGACACTGATCGTGATTACTTTCTAAGCGCTGCAGAAGCTAAAGAATATGGACTTATAGACCGAGTTATCTCTCATCCAAATGAAGCCTAATCAAACATATGAGCAAGTTTCAACCAAAGCAATTGTTAAGACTTTTCCCAAATCAATTCAAAGAATCCAATCGTAGCCTCCAGGAATGTGAGATATAAAAACAAATAAATCGCTACTTTTTAGCACTATTACGTAAGCTTTAAGGCTGACCTGCAGAAATTGAGCCAGGATGGCCCAGCTCTTCTACGACACCGACGCCGATCTCAGTCTTCTGGGCGGAAAAACAGTTGCAATTATTGGCTATGGCTCCCAAGGCCATGCCCATGCACTCAACCTCAAAGACAGCGGCATAAATGTCATTGTTGGTCTTTACGAAGGAAGCCGCTCAGCAGACAAGGCAAGGGCAGATGGATTAGAGGTCCTAAGCGTTAATGAAGCCTCAGCGAAAGCCGATTGGATCATGGTCCTTCTCCCTGATGAGTTTCAGAAAGAGGTTTATGCAAAAGAAATTGCCCCCAACCTGAGCCCGGGAAAAGTCTTAAGTTTCGCTCACGGTTTCAATATTCGCTTTGGCTTAATTCAGCCTCCTGACTTCGTAGATGTCGTAATGATTGCCCCCAAAGGGCCAGGTCATACTGTTCGTTGGGAATATCAAAATGGTCAAGGAGTTCCTGCATTATTTGCTATAGAACAAGATGCATCTGGCCAAGCTCGCTCATTAGCCATGGCCTATGCAAAAGGGATAGGTGGCACAAGGGCCGGTATTTTAGAAACTAACTTTAAAGAAGAAACAGAGACTGACCTATTCGGAGAACAAGCAGTTTTATGTGGAGGCCTTTCAGAACTTGTTAAAGCAGGATTTGAAACCCTTGTAGAGGCTGGTTACCAACCAGAGCTGGCATACTTCGAATGCCTTCATGAAGTGAAATTGATTGTTGATCTTATGGTCAAAGGAGGACTGACAGCAATGCGTGATTCAATCTCAAATACAGCTGAATATGGAGATTACATAAGTGGTCCAAGACTAATAACATCAGATACCAAAGAGGAAATGAAAAGAGTATTGTCTGACATCCAAGATGGAACCTTTGCAAAAAAATTCGTTGCCGAATGTGAAGCTGGTAAACCTCAAATGAAGAAATTTAGATCTAGAGACGCGGCCCTCCCAATAGAAGAAGTAGGGAAAAGTTTGCGGGCAATGTTTAGCTGGCTTAAGACAACCTGAATAACTCAACCGTACTTATACTTGCGGCAGCAGGACTTGATCTTTTAGTTGGAGATCCACGTTGGTCTCCTCATCCAATTGTGCTAATGGGTTTTCTGATTAGAAAACTAAGCACATTAGTTGAGGTATTTTCTAAAGATAATAAAGCTAATCTAAGAATTGGAGGTGGAATTTTAACTGCAATTGTTGTATTAAGCAGTGGGGGAATAGGATGGGTATTAGAACAACTACTACTCAAAGAATCCCAATTTCCTTATTCAATAGGATCAGTACTATTTTGTATAGCTCTTGCAAGTGGATTAGCTGCAAGAAGTCTCATTCAGAGTGTCAATGATGTCATTAACTCACTACCAAATGATAATAATCAATCTCTCTACAATGCCAGAGAGAAGCTCAAGTTAATAGTTGGGCGTGATGTTAATCAACTGGATAGAAATGAAATTCTCCGCGCTACTGCTGAAACAGCAAGTGAAAATGCTGTTGATGGAATTTTTGCACCTTTATTTTGGATACTGATTGGTTCATTAATATGGAAAATTTCCGATACACTTCCTGGACCTCTTAGCTGTCTTTGGGCATTCAAGGCCACCAGCACAATTGATTCAATGATAGGTTATAAAATAGGAAGAATGGAATGGCTTGGCACTATAGGCGCAAGACTTGACGACTTACTAGTTTGGATCCCCTGTCGTTTAGTCGTTATAACCCTACCTCTAATTAGCAAGCGTCCAACGGAAATAAAAAAAGTTATTAAAGCTACATGGATAGACGGCTCAAGAGATATTTCTCCCAACTCAGGACTATCTCAAGCTGTATTTGCCTACTGTGTTAAAGCAAGAATGGGAGGATCTAATAAGTATAAAAGTGCAATTATAGAAAAACCAATACTTGCAAAATACTATTCTAATCCGAGCATTCATAGTATAAATAATATACTTAATCTATGCATTAAACTTGAGTTTTTCTGGCTATTATTGATGTCTTCATTATTAATCCTATAAAGCTAATAATGATCTAATAAGCACCCCGATCCATAGGGAGTAGTAAAACCCCAAAGGTACGTATTATAATAGCTAAATCGAGCCAAAAAGAACGTCCTTTAACATAAGCCAAATCCAAAAGAACTCTTTTCTTATAACTCAGATTATTTCTACCACTTACTTGCCAGAGTCCAGTGAGCCCTGGTCGTACCGATGCCACATTTTCCATACATTTACCATAGCGTTCCAACTCTTTAGAAACTATTGGCCTTGGCCCTACCACACTCATTTCTCCTCTTATAATATTGATAAATTGGGGCAATTCATCTAAACTTGTTCTTCTTAAAAATCGACCAATAGGAGTAATTCGAGGGTCATGTCGAAGCTTGAAATCACGTTCAAATTCCATTCTTAGAGAAGGTGAATTCTCAAGTACTTTAGAAAGTATAGACTCAGCATCACGACGCATTGTACGAAATTTTATGCAGCCAAATTCTTTATAATTTCTACCAACTCTGTATTGAACATAAAAAATAGGACCCGGAGAGCTTAACTTTACAAGAATGGTAATTAAAAGAAAGATTGGTGCTCCAAAAGTAATAACAAATAAGGAAAAAGACAAATCTCCTAGCCTCTTTATTGATCTCCCTAACCGACTCTGATTTTCTATTAATTCTTCAGTCTTATCAGAAGTGGTAACCACTGAAGTTAAACTGATTTGATCAGGTGAATCCACAAAATAGCTCGCAAGAGAATGATAAAGGCCGCTTAGGCAGCTAATCTAAACCTAAAGATGATGCAGGGTAGTCAGATGGTGTATTACATGCTCTTTTATGAGCTGACCATATTTCTCTTAATTTAATATCAAAGCGTGACTTAAAAGCAATGGGAGAAAATTTTTCTGACCAAATCCTCAAAGATTCAGGGGAGTATTTTTTCCAGAGCATTTGATCCTCGAACCAACCCACAGCAGACTTTAAAGAAGAAACTGTTTGCTCTGGGAAAAGAAGACCAGTTGGACACTCAACACCAGAAGTAACGCAGCGAACGGTATCCAACAAACCTCCTTGACCCAATCCAATCACAGGAGCCCCTGCTGCCATAGCCTCCACAGGAGCAATCCCAAAGTCTTCTAGTCCTGGATATACGAAAGCCCTACAGCTTCCCATAAGGGAAACTAGTTTCTGATCACTGACTCCACCAAGAAATTTGACATTTGGCCCAGCAATTCTTCTTAATTTATTTTTCTCAATTCCATCACCAACAATAATTAATGGAAGTTTTAATTGATTAAAAGCCTCTAGCAACAAATCAACTCTTTTATAAGGAACTAAGCGGCAGGCACAAAGATAAAAGTCTTCCCTTTTAAAGTTGTATCGGAATTTATCCACATTCACAGGAGGATGCAAAACATCAGCTTTTCGTCCCCAGTAACATGATATTCTTCTTGCTGTAAAACGAGAATTTGCAAGTAGATGATTAACACGAAGACTACTCAATTGATCCCATTGTCTTAAAAGGTGTAACTGCAATCTAATTACGGCTCCTAACGGACTTTTAGCTAAAGCCGATCTCCTTAAATATACATGCATTTGGTCCCAAGCATATCTTGCGGGTGTATGTACATAACAAAGATGACATTGATCTGGCGAAGTAAGAATTCCTTTGGCTACCAAATGACTGCTACTTAAAACAAGTTGATATTTTGAAACATCCATCTGCTCAATGGCTAAAGGTAATAAAGGAAGATATTTCTGAACATGGCTTACTCCAAAAGGTAATTGTTGTATAAAACTCGTATTAATATTTCTCTCAAAAAGCCAACTCTTAGGATTAATACTTTCATTATCAACAAGTGCAAACAAGTCTGCATTCAATCCGATAGCCGAAAGATATTGATCAATCGTTTGAACTACCTTCTCGGCTCCACCAGTGGAGGTTCTGGAAAACCAGTCATGAACAAGAGCGATTTTATCTGGGAGATTATTCATATGAAGGATTCCATTTTTGATCAGGATTAATTTGAAAGATAGAATTCATACTATCCTAAAACCTAAGTCAGTAAAGCTAATTTATAAAACTAAAAATACTAATAGCAAAAAAAAGCATGAGAAAGGCAACTAGAATATTAGATAGAAATAGATATACCAAATAAGACATCATCATTAGACATTGAAAATACTAAAGAAAATCAGCATATCCAAACGATAAGGGAGATTGTCATAGAAAATTTCTCAAAAAGGTAGAATTATCAATATCTTAGAAAAATCTGTGGTAATGGCCAACAAATGGAAATTTCTACATGTTGGTTGCGGAAACAAGAAGAAAAGTCAAACTCCCTTCACTGGTTTGGAATGGGAGGAAGTAAGACTAGATATTGATCCGACATCTAGTCCTGACGTTGTCGGATCAATAACTGATATGTCGAAAATAAAGGATAACCAATTTGATGCTATTTACTCATCTCACAATATCGAACATATATATGCTCATGAAGTTCCTATAGCGTTTAAAGAGTTTAAAAGGGTATTAAAGGAGGAAGGTTTTTTAATATTGACATGCCCAGACCTAAAATCGATTTGTAGCTTAATTGCAGAAGACAAGATAGTCGATGTCATAGGAGAAACTCCACTAGGTCCTATAACACCACTTGACGTTCTATATGGGCATAGAAATTCGCTTTACAAAGGCAATAATTACATGGCTCATAAATGTGGATTTACTGAAAACCTACTGGTAGGTACATTAAAAAAATGTGGATTTGATAACGTTATTAGTAAGACTAGAAATGACAAGTTTGACCTTTGGGTAATCGCATCATCAATTAAACTAAAAGAAGATAAACTCATTGAGATTGCTAAAGAGATATTCAAACGTATATACTAAATCAAACATTAAATATCATGAATATTGATAGTATTTCCTTAGAGATCTGCATAAAAGGATATTCTTAATAAGTTTGGCTTCACATATAGAGGATAGTTTATCTACAAGTATCTTTGATTTAATGCTATGTGAGTTCAAGAGAATGATGATGGTTTTAATATTTGAATGAGAATCATAAAAAGCGTTATTGATAAGCTTAACCCAATTATCGACATCCCAACGCATATCAAACGTTGGCCTCGCTGAATAAACTATTTCATAGTCAAAAGCAGAATCAGGTAACTGAGTGTTAAAGATACCTGCGTCTTCAATAAGTGATGAGACTAGAAGTTTTTGGGTTACTAGTTGATAGGGGAGATTAGATCTTGTTACTCCATAGAACATCCTAAATCCTACTCGTGTGTAATCAGTGTTCAATACATCACAGCCCTTAAAAATAACATTAGGTAGATGTTTTAATCTATACATAAGATAACCTGTACCTGCACCTATCTCATAAAGAGAATTTTGGCTCTTACTAAATCTATTCCTAATTCTAATGGATTCACTGACCAGGAAAGAGAAGAATATATCAAGATTTTGTGTCCAGTAATCAGGTTTAGCTAGGAATTTTAAACTTTCAGGACTTATATCACAAACTGAATTAGAGTTATTTGAATGTATACGTAATGTTGGATTTTTTTCTTTAATTTTGCCTCTCGTTTTATCTAACGTAAAGTCGAATCTTTTTTCCAGTGTAGAGATTACATCAAAGCAAGCATATCTATAATAGGACTTCATATGATTGAAATCCTTAATAGCCGCATCACTGAGTTCGTCTACCATAAACTCTGATTAAGGGAAAATACGTAGTTAAATCATATCTTAATCACTATGATATCCTGTCAATAATGAGTGATGCTTTATTGTAGTTGCCAAATCTAACATAAATTTCAGCTAATAATAAATGTGCATCAATAGAATTTGGGTGCATTTCAATAGCCTTCTCCAGACAGTTAATAGTTTCAGTGAATTTATTGAGCTTTATTAGAGTTTTAGCTAATTTTAAAAAGTTTTCTTCTCTTTTTGGATGGCTTGTTATTAGATTCTTATAAATGGTGATAACATCATTTATTCTGCCCAAACGTTGTAAAACGAAAGCCAACTGCTCCTGAGCAAATAAATGATTCGGTCTCAATTCTAATACTTTATTAAAATAATAAATTGATTGATCCTTAAGATTATTGCGAGATAGAAAAAGGCCAAATTTAAAATATATTTGAAAAGTAGAAGGATTGTTAGCTATACCTTGTTTATAAATAGATATAGAAGACTGGATGTCGTGATGAGAGTATAAACCTGCCAAAAGATCGTAGGTCCTTAGAAAATCTTGTCTTAATTGTATAACATGTTGCAAAGTCAGCTTAGCTTCTGAGATACGACTTTCTAAAATCAAGCATAAGGCCATATTCTGGTTCACATGGGGAGAAGAGTGAAAATACTGTATAATTGTTTGATAAATAAGGAGGGCATCTTTAGTGCGTCCTGTAAGAAATAAATAATCAGCTAAAAATCTGCTGCGAAACATTTGACTTGAATTTAAATCATAGGATAAGAATAAGTATTTAATTGATTCAGCCTTATTGTTGAGGTGATATAAAGTAAAGCATAAATAGTAATTAATTGTGTGATTGAATGGATCTAGAGTATGCAATTGAAGTAGTTGATTCTTTGTAATTGCCAGCTCGTCAAGGAAATAATTTTCAGTTGCTTGGTTAAGTCCAGCTGATATATCAGAGTCCATATATAAATAAATTATTTAGTAAATATTTGAGTTAATGTCACTCATTGATTCAATTGATAAATATTTAAAATGTCTCATTGTTTACTCCTATAGGATTTTTCTTCAACAATACTAGAATTATATAGTTGATTTATATGTTTTTTTATTCGGGCTCTTTCGTCATTATTCATATAGACTGATCTAGCCAATTCTATAAAAGCCGAATCGAACTCTTTACCATCCTCCTTCTTTCTTATTTTATCTTCTATATACCATAACTTTTTATTTATCTCAGCTAGAGAGCTAAAAAGATTTGGATCAATAGTGAATCCTAAGTGGTCTAGTTGTTTTTGTAAGGTTTTCAATTCTCTTATTACATTTATCTTTGCTTTTCCTTGGACAAAAGATTGCTTAATTTCTAATATTGTTATTTTATCTATAAGCTCTCCTATAGAAATTTCAGCATAGATTTTAGTCATTTTTGTCCGTGCGTTTTTACTAATTATGTTAAGGTATGGGCATGGATAAGCTGATCAATTACATCATCCCAATTATCCTCCTGTGTTTGACGAAATAGTCTAGTTTTTGGATACCAAATACTATCTGAATTATCTATTCCCCATCTCCAATCTGGAATTTTATGTAATAATATCCAAGTAGGGTGACCTAAAGCACCAGAAAGGTGAGCAACTGCTGAATCACTAGTTATTACCAAATCACAAGATTTTATGATAGAAGCTATTTCACTGAAGTCCATAATGGCATCAATCTGATGCTGAAAGGGAACAAACTTGTTCTTAAAAGAACAACTGCTAAGTTGTTCTAAACCAAATCCCTTTTGTAGAGAAATCAAAGAACAATCAAAAGAATTAACAAATTTAGAAAGTATTTCTAGAGGGAATGATCTTCCAGCTAAAGAATTAGTCTCTACAATTGGATTTCCTTGCCAATGTAAAGCTATTAATGGTCTTTTTGTGGATGAGAAAATACTCCTCCATTGTTGATCTGATTGTGGGTTGGTGAAAATATAGGGTTCTGTAATAAGAGGATTCGCTGGTGTAATGCCTAAATATAGAGGTAAGGATAACAATGGTAACCAAAATTTACTTTTAAAATATAATGGTTTGTCAATTGTACTTATTTGATC
This sequence comes from Prochlorococcus sp. AG-363-B04, assembly GCA_003278465.1. Classification (GTDB taxonomy): domain Bacteria; phylum Cyanobacteriota; class Cyanobacteriia; order PCC-6307; family Cyanobiaceae; genus AG-363-B04. Next base: position 42,386 of record QCFC01000006.1, on the reverse strand, counting down.
TATTAGGCCAGAATTCGAAATCAATCGGAGTAATTGAGGCTGTAGACATAGACTCGTCTTTACTTCAAGTGATAATAAAACTTTAACATATCGAACGAATTGAATAGTATCTCCAAGTCCCTGCTCAGTAACAAGTAATAAAGATGTATCTTTTAAGGGCTCCTTGCCATGCCATTTTGGTAATTTTGGATGATAGTGTGGATTTTGAGGATTACTTCCAGATGATCTGAATTCATATAAGGGTAGACCATTTTGATATTCTCCTATAGTTAAATAAGATAGAGCAAGATTACGATTAGCAGAATTAAAGTCAAAGTTATATTTGATAGCACTTTTATAGGAATCTATAGCAGAAGGTATAAGCCCTATTTGATGAAGTAGGTTGGCTTTATTAAAGTGAGCTTTGGCAAAATGAGGTTTTAATAAAATTGCCTTGTCCAAATAATCTATTGCTTTAGCTTTTAGATTTAACCGAGTATATATATTAGACAAATTGAGTAAAACTACATGGGATTTAGGTTGTATCTTATAGGCAAGTTTTAGATATTTCAAAGCTTTATTAATTTTTCTGATTCTAATATATATCTGTGAGATGGTGATATATAAGGTAATTTTAGTTGGTTTAATCTTAACCGCTTTCTGAAAAGCTTTGATAGACTTATTTAATTTTCCTTGTTTATAATAAATGCTTCCTAAATATAAATGAGCGAAATAGGAATTTGGGTCAATATCCAAAGCTTCTCTACATACTTGTTTAGCATCGCTATACATATGAGCCATTTGAAACGCTTTTCCCAGTGCTATTTTGGGCTCTATGCTGTTTAAGGATAAAGATCTGCTACTTTGCAAAAGACTTATGGCTCGTGAAATATCATTACTTTTCATTTTTATCTCTGCATAATTGTAGTAAATAATATAATTCTCGCTACCCTCATTTATTAATAATTCATACTGTATAGAGGCCTTAGATATTTCTCCACTTGAATGAAGCTCTATGGCAGATTGTTCCTTTTCGGTAAATTTGTTATGAATAGAATTTTCTATGATCACTTGGGTTAATATTTTATATTATTATACTAAGAAAATCTGATATTATAATTTATTTAGCGTAGAAGAAGGTTATTAAAGGTAATCTTCCATTTGCTAGATACTGCGTCGGGCATGAATCTATACAAAATCTCCTCTCTATTGGTTTTGAATTTAGCAACTAGCTTATAATAATTTAATACTGCATGATCGATTAAGAATGGGAAATTATCACCAAGAAGCATGGAATTTGATAACTCCTTATAGCTAGGTAAAGGTGTCGCTATAACAATACAACCTGCATGAATGGAATCAGCTGCTCTATTATGACTTGATACAGATTTTCTAGGACAATTAGTATCCGATGGTAGCAAGCAGATATGAGCACTAGTCATTATCCTACTGAAATTTATAAGATTCCATTCATAAAATTTGAGGGTCCATTTAGTCTGAGGTTTTAAGTTCTCGAAAAGTTTAATTATATGGTGTTTAGCTCTATTATCACTAAGAATCATTAGCTCAAAGTTTTTAGAGGATTGGCAATTAGTAATAATAGAAGTAAGTTTGTCTAATAAGAAAACAATATTTGAATAATGACCAAACCATACTATTCGGCATACTAACCTTGGATCTAATTCAGGAAATTCCTGGCAAGGTAGCTGAAGTTGGTCCTCAATGACAATTGAAGATGAATCAGCATTAATCCATTTTACTGCTTGTTCTTGTTGCGCTCTACAAGGACAAACTAGCAAATCAGAGTAGGAAAGAAGTTCTTTATAAAATTCGGCTCTAAAAATATTCATAATCCTCTGCTCGCTATAGCTATCTAAATCAAATACCGGATCATACTCACACCAATTATCACTATACAAAACTATTATTGGAATACCTAACTTTTTAAGGTTTACGAGAGCTTGAAGATTAGAAAAACATACATTAATTTGATCGTGCGTAAAAGTATTTAGTTTCCCGACCACACAAAAAGATGGTAAGCTATAGTTGCTTAGCAATAGTGGGCTAGCAACCCTAAGGTTAAAAGCATAGGTCAAGAAGTTAAGCTCTACAGCAGCTCTTAATGCAGGTAAAAATTGAATTCGGAACGAAGCCATCTGATTATATATTAATTGATCATTATTAAGAAAACCTAATGAACAAGGCTTTTCACTGCTAAAAATAGTATTAAAAAAGAAACAGGTGGGCCTACTCTTCATATCGGGATATAAAATGGGTAACAGCTATTTTTATAAACTTATCTTAGATGAAGAACCAACTTAAATTTGAAATTCTGAATTCTATTTATGAAAATATAAGTTAATGAAAGACATTAGTAATAATATCCATAACAGCTCTCCAATAAGATGGTATTGGCTTTCACAACAAACAGATTTTGATGAGGCGAAAAGGCTCTCTATCGCTAACGAACACAGTAAAGCATCAATTTTATTCTTACATGAACCATATAAATGGGAAACAATTTATCAAACATGCTTGCTTGAGATTATGAATGGTGAGATTTCACAGATAAGAAGTTTACTAATTCTTCTCAGCTGCATCAATGAAGCCGAAAGGCTTAAAGTATTAGAATTCCTCAAATATCATGATTTGGTAAATGCTAGTACACTTGAAATGCTGAAAAACGGAGACATTCCAAAAAGGAAGAAGAGTATTAATATACATATATTTTTGAAAGTCCTATTTAATATATTTACCAATCCGTATAACTTGTCGATCAAAAGAAATAAAAAGCATATTTACGAATATAGTGGGGCAATAATACATCAAATCAAGCTAGTAATAAACTAACACGTAAATCAACTGAGAGAATAAAACAATTCAAAATTTAAATTAATAAGTGAATACACATAATAAATGATATCTTCTATTAGAATAGATTGAGTATTTTATAGATTCGTGAACGGATTTGGACAAAAACAGAAGAAATCGAGAAATACGAATTCCAAAAAATTAAATGGACTGTCAGCTAATAAAATAAAAGAATTGGCAATAAATTTTCATGCATTAGGTAAACTTGCAAAAGCAGAGAAGTATTATTTACATTTACTAGATATAGGTATTGATGATCCAGACATAATTTCAAATTATGCACTAATATGTGAACAGACTAAAAGGCTTACAAAAGCAAAGCATTTATACGAGCAATGTATTAGGCGATTCCCTAATCATTCAATTTCTGCCTGCAACTTAAGTTACATATATTTAACCAATGGCAACCTTGACAAAGCTGAAGAACTCATAAATAAGGTAATTGATAGAAATCCCAAACTTATTAATGCCTATAATAATCTAGGATTAATATGCAAAGAGAAAGGAGAAATTAAAGAAGCTATATCTAATATGCAAAAAGCTATAGAACTAGATAAAAATTTTATAGATGCTAAGATTAATCTTGCTATTATCCTAAGAGATATTGGGAATAATAAGAGGGCAAAGAAAGAATTAACTGAAGCAATTAAACTTAATAGTAACAGAGCAGATATATTTCTGAATCTAGGGACAATACTAAAAGAAGAAGGATTAATAGAAGATGCAGAAGCTGCCACAAGAAAAGCCTTATCTCTAGACAGTGATATTGCAGATGCGAATAGAAATTTGGCAGTGATTTTAAAAGAAAAGGGAAATATTAAAGAAGCAATATTTCATGCTAGAAAGGAGACTGAGATATCTCCTGATAATAGTTCCGCGTATATACTTATCTATTCTATTCTATGTGAATCTGACATCTCTATAGTTAGAAGGGAACTTGTAATAGAGCTAATATGCTTATTACTCGATAGGAAGGATATTGAGCACGTAGGTCTTTTTAAAATTATTAGCGAGTTTGTCCTGAAAGAGCATCTAAATAACATCGAGAAACTTAAAGGTATGCTCATTCAAAATGAAGTACTTGAAAGGCTAATTAATGATAATATAATTTCAAAGGCATTGAAGCTATTGCCATTTGCGGATATCAGATGGGAAAGGATACTAACACAATTACGTAAAGAACTACTTGTTTATTCGATAGAACACAATTTTATTTTAAGCAAGAAAATAACTAATTTTATTAGTGCACTTGCTCAAAACTGCTATCTTAATGAGTATGTATTCGAATTAACCGATGATGAAATAAATATGCTCGCAGATTTAAAAATCAACCTATCAATTAATAATATAAATGATGCAAAAATTGCAATATTGGCATGCTACATCCCATTAATAGAATTGAATAAAGTATATAATCTAGTCGATTCATTTGTTTCCAAGAATCTGAATATAAATGAACTATTAGACATTCAATTTAAAGAGCCAATACATGAAAGTATGATAGAAAAAACAATACGATCCGTAGATATGATCAATGATACTATTTCTAAAGCAGTTAAAATCCAATATGAAGACAACCCTTATCCTAGATGGAGATATACCTCTTCATTTACAAGTAATCAAATAAATATATTTGCAGCAATTAATAGTGAAATCACGCCAAATAAAATAGAAAGTAATGTGAACAAGACTAATTACAAAGTTCTTATAGCTGGATGCGGCACAGGTCTCCAAGTTATGGATGCATTAAGGTATCAAAATGCATCTATAACAGCTATTGATCTTAGTAAAGCAAGTTTGTGCTATGCAAAAAGGAAAACTCAAGAAATAGGTGTTAATAATATAGACTTTATACAAATGGATATTTTGAATCTAGATAAATTAAATCAAAAATTCGATTTAATAGAATGCTCAGGTGTGCTTCACCATATGCGTTCTCCTAATGATGGTCTTAAAAAACTAATTAATGTATTAGACGATGATGGATTTATAAAGTTAGGTTTATATAGTAAGAATGCAAGAACAATTGTAAATAGTATTAGACAATCATTCCGTGAAAGTGAAGAAGGAATTAGTAATAATGGTATAAGATGTTTTAGAAACCGTATTATGAGAAGTAACTACAAGGACTTCTATGAAATAACTAAATGGTCTGACTTCTACACTATGTCAATGTTTAGGGATCTTTGCCTGCATGTACAGGAATATCAATTTCATATTTCTGAATTAATTAACTTAATCACTTCAAATAATCTTGAGTTTTTAGGTTTTGTTATAGGGAAAGATATCAAAGAGAGCTATCAGGAGTTCTATAGCAATGATCAAAAACAAATAGAATTACTAAACTGGATCAATTTTGAAGAAATCAAACCTGACACATTCAAAGCAATGTACCAGTTCTGGGTAAAGAAAAGGAATATAACTAGCTAAGCACATAAATCTCTGTAAACCCTATTTGACCCTTATGTATAATAGAGTTTTTTAATAGCGTAAGGATTGTTTAACCAACTTAGAATACCTTTTATATAGAAATCATAGAAACCTGTTATTAAAAATTTCGTAGTAAATTGATAACTACTAATTAAAGTAATTATAATCTTATCAGGAAATATTGATTGCTCTCAATATACTTTCCTCTAATGTTAATTTAGTATCAAACCAAGCAACATAGGGGCTATCCTTTTCTTGATATTTGGTGTATTTTGATAAATACTCATATGGAACATAGTGTTCACATTTAGTACAAGGATTTAAAGAACCTAGGGAATAGGTACTTTTTATATGATGAATCCATTCCTTTCGGATCTTAGAATATTTATCTTTAAATAAGTTCCCGTAAATTCCTCTAAATCCATAATCAAAACTACATATATTTAGAGATCCATCAGGGAGAAGTACTGGTTGGTTAAGCTTCCTTTTTGTACATAGGTATCCCATTGAAGAAACTTTATTATAATTTCCTAAAGAATCCTTAACTAATTTCATTCCTTGAACATGTTGAACGCCATCTACTCTTGAAGAGGGTTCTGTAGATATTTTAAAATTACGTGGCGTTAGTAATCCCTTTTGATAGTAGTATTTAACAATATCTGAAACTTCTGCCCTCAATTTATTGCCAAAAACCATAATTCTAATTCTGCCGATATTTCCTGACTTTAAATATGACTCTATCGCCAATTTTAGATTGTTTATATAACTAGAATCTATTTTCAAGCCTTTCATATTATTCTGACCATCAGGTAGATGTAAAACAAACAATTTACAAATAGGGTTCCTAATAATCCAGTCAATACTATCCTTATTGCCATTTAGAGTTGTTGATATAACTTGGTCTCTTCTATTATCCATAGCTGAGATCATCATTTCTGGAAGATCCTGCGATAGACATGGCTCCGAATAACCTGTCCATGAAATTCGACAATCAATATCCAAATTACCCAATGCTTTCCTAAAATCACCAAGCTCTAGTCTATTTTTTCTATTACCCTTTGTCTGACGCAATTGAGATTGGGGACAATAGTTACAATCTACAGGACATCCTAAAACTGTTGTAATCTCTAGTTCATCAAGATCGGCCATTGAAGCGCCAACACTTAACGCCTCAGAAGCCCTAAGAGCTTGCTTTCTCATGTGGTGCGCATTAAATTAATGGAAATAGAATTACCTCAATAATAAATATTATACATTAATGAGGAATTATGGAATTAGAAATTTTGCAGAAATTTAGATACGTATATATACTTAAAATCAATCAGGTTAAGACTGAAAGAGACCTGATGAAACCAAGCTTCAAGATCCAAAAGATTGAATATATATTTAGATAATTACCTGGCCATCATCGTAAGAGAGCTAAAAAAATAATTATTATTCATAATATTAACGTATTTGTTAATCCCTTAATAAAATATTATAAAGTAATACTCTTTGCATATCGGATATTAGAATGGTAGATAATTAGTATATATATCCGTTCTTATTATGAAGAATGATGAGATTAATTACAAAAATCTAACGAAATATCAATTACAACAACTTAAAGGCATCTATATAGAAAGCCGTATAAATAAAATGACGCATGAAGAACTAAAGAATTTCGTCAAGGAAGTACTTGATCTTCAAGTTAATGGAACTGTAGGTGGTGATGAGGAGCGTGAAGTATGGAAAGAGATGAAAGATCATTTCAAAGATGATTTTGAAATAAAATTGCAACATGTAATTAATACAAATAAAAATCAAGAAATTATCAATCCTGAACAAGAAGAGTTCTTAGAACGCCTAAAAATCCTTGAAAATAGAAAAAATGAGGAGAAAGAAACTAATACTGATATGTGGTAATAAGCAACAAGTTCCTAAATAATTATTTTATCTAATTAAGTTATTAATAAGATTATCTATACATTCTATTTTTCATATATTTAGTGTATTAGTTTCTAAAACATACCAATCATCCACTTTTGAAAATTCTGTAAATGTCCTTTTATATCCTTTACTAATTAGCAGAGTATATATTTCATTCCTAATAGGGGAGTAATTATGTTCACAAGTGATAACATTAAAACTATATTTATTAAAATCAAAATCCTTGAGTATTTCATATTCACTTCCTTCAGTATCTATTGATAAATAATCAATCTGAGCTGGAGCATCATATTTTCTAAGTAAATCTAATAATGATATTGTTTCTACTAGATACTTATGACCTTTTGTTCTGAATTTACCATTGCCATCTGCACCATTGAAAGAATCCAAAGTTGATAATTGCTTCATTGTATTTGTTTCGTTAAATAATAGTTGTTCCCCTGTTGACCTCCATACACATTTAGTTTCTATATTTGCTGAACGATTCCTCTTTAAACCATCATGCCAAAATAATGCTGGTTCAGCTAAGATTCCTTCCCATCCAAACTCTCTCTCTAATAAATAGGAATTAGAAGAAACCAAACCATCTGCAGCTCCAAACTCTACAAAATAACCATTTCGTTTAAAACCTAATTGAGCCAAAGTAAAAAGGTCTTGTCTAAATTGAGATTTAGAGTCCCTTAATAACTGGAATGCTTTGTTTTGAAATTTTTCATCTATAGACTTAACAAAATTCATGTCATCATTATTTTTAATTAATTCATTGTAAATATCCGTGCGTACTAATTTGTAACCCAATTGAGCTGCTAAGGTCTTCATCGATTTCAAGAATTCGTTTAAATGTATTTTGTTTTTATTCATAACTGTTTTTATTGTTACTGGTAAGTGTCACTGGCTAGGAATGGAAAAGCAAATACATACTCCAACTTTAAACTGATCCTAATTAATTTAGTTCAAAAATCCATAATCAAAGGACTTGATTTTGGGATTAAGAAAGGCACCCTTATAATGGGGACAATAGGGCGCCTCTCTCTTTATGTCAGGGCCGTTTTCATCATATGCGTAGTGGCCTGACATTCTTAGTTCTACAAACGGAGCTACCTAATAGTCACTAGGCAAAATTACTCTATTCGTCGCTGGTTCAATGTAATTAAGCTGTTGCAGTAATTGTGGCCTCTTACTTAGCTTTTTTATATAGTCAGAGTAGGCTTTTGCTCAGTATTTCACTCAGCCTCAATTTGATGGCAAGCAATGACTTGACATGTCACAGGCGACTACTCTGGAAGGGTTACTAAAATTTGCTTCAGGCAAATATCAGAGAAAGGACTATCAAGGGGCAATCGAAGCATTCCATAAGGCTCTTGCTATAAAAGAAGACTGGAATGCATACCTTGGCCTTGGCTGGGCCCTAACCTATCAACAAAAATTCACCAGTGCGATTGAAGCCTTTCAAAAATCTATTGCATTGAAAGAAGACTGGAATTCCTACCTTGGGCTAGGATATAACCTAAACAAAAAAAATCGATATCCAGAAGCAATAGAGGCAATTAGTAAATCATTAACACTTAAAAAAAATTGGCAGTCATATCATCAAATGGGAACGTTACTATATAAGACTAACCAATTCGAAAATTCAATTCAGGCATTCGAAGAAGCTTTAAAACAAAAAAAAGATTGGGCAACATATCGTGAGCTTGGCTCAGTCCTATATAAAACAGGAAATTTTAAAGGTGCTATTAAAGCTTATAAAATATCTCTATCGACCAAAGAGAACTGGGGCTCATACAGAGGTCTTGGATGTGCTCTTAATAGAGATAACCAATTTGAAGACGCAATCAAGGCTCTTAGAAAGTCAATTGAAATAAAAAAAGACTGGATTACCTATCGAGAACTTGGATCGGCTCTATATAAAAATAATAAAACCGAAGAAGCAATAATAGCCTTCCAAAATTCACTTGATATCAAAGTAAACTGGGCTTCATATAAGGGCCTAGGATGTGCTCTATATAGAAATAAACAATATATTGAAGCAATTGATAATTTTGAAAAGTCTATTGGAATGATAGAAGAATGGAATGCATACCTTAACCTAGGATGGGCTCAACTCAAAACCAATAAATATGAATCAGCAATTGAGTCTTTTCGGAAATCACTGTTAATTGTAGAAGACTGGAAAACATACCAAGGACTTGGATTCGCTCTGATAAAACATGGGAGAATCAAACAGGGAATAAATTCCCTAAGAAATTCCCTCGCTTTGAAAGAAGATAAAAAAACCTATATATATCTTTCTGATGGAATGGAAATGCTTAAAGGTCTGGGGCTAGGAAAGGACTCCATTCCGAGGATTACGGAAATCAAAGAAAATAATGAACATAATAATATAGAGATGGTAGAAGATAATTATCCAAATATAAATAAGCTTGATTCCAGAATATATGGAACTATAAAATACTTTTGCGATTTGGACTATGAGCAGCTAAAGACAGTAGGTTTCACTTCAAATGACAACTATAATTCACTAATTAGTAAAACGAAGGAAAGTTTTAGTTCTCTTGAATATTACCTAATAAAAGAAGGGATAATAACTAATATAATTGGAGTACACAATAGTGAGGGGATTCCCTACGAAGAAAGTATATTAGAAAGAGGAAAAGGTACTGATTTTAAGGATTTTCCTCTTGGCGTTAGACAGAAGCTTGACTTGTCAATCTACCCTTCGTTAGAAGAACATAGAACTGCTATCTGGATAAGATACTTAAATTTCAAACACTTTGGTCATGCTTTAACTGAAATGTGCGCTTGTATATATCCTTTGCTTTTCTGGGCGGAAGGAAATTTTAGCCTAAATAAAATAACCATAATTATTCCGGACAGATTTAGAGCGTATAAAAATAAATTATCAAAACTACTAGATATTAGTTCCAAAAATATATTACATGTAGGCGAGGGAGATTTGCCAATTAGAGTAGGAGAACTGATGATTCCAAAACCCACGATGGTTTTGCGTAATCACATAAGGCCTGAGCACGCTAGAGTTGTAAGTTCATATCTTAGTCTCTATAAAAAGAATATACAAAACATAAAGGTGATATCTACAGACAATGATTATTTTACTAATAAAACAGGGCAAACAATCCCGAAATATCACCCAAGAAGAATATACATGTCAAGATCAAAGCTAAATAATAGGCACCGTAAGTTTCGCGAAGAGAATGAGATCGAAAAAAATTTAATAGAATATGGTTGGACAATAATTTACCCTGAAAAGACAACCTTTTCTAAACAAATTAAATTATATGAAAATACAGAGTTTATAGCCGGGACTGAAGGTAGTGGATTTCATTTGCTTATGGGAATCAAGAATCCAAGGTTAAAACTAATTATACTTTCTAAAAAGATAAGAGATCAAGAAGAAGATATGCAAATAAATTTAGAGCTTCAATTCAAAACTTTCAAGACTGAATATACAAGTATTAAATGCTTAGAAGTCACTGGGGAAAAATGGGGCGCATATAAAGATGTGAAATTAAGTAAAGAATTCACATCTAAAAGTATTGCTAAATTCATAAATAACATATCTCTATAGGTGGACTTAAATAAAATTTAGATATCAAAGATGAATAGAGGCTAATATTAATTTTTATATACAAAATCTAATATTTATGTGAATTAAAGTCAAGTAAACTATCTGTGTGTATTCAACTAATGATAATACACTTAATAAAGTGTTGGCAGAAAAAAGATTTATTTTTTGTTAAGCAAAAAGCTAAAATAACGCTACTGCTGTAATTTAAAGAATAAAGAATTCAGCAAACACCACCTAGTGAATCAAAAGTTAGACCACAAGGACTACAGAATCAAAAACTTATTAGATTTAATCTCAATTACTCCTAAATCAATAGTCGAAATTGGGGTATGGAAAGGGGATTTCTCTTCACAAATTGTAGAACACTTTCCACAATCGAAGTTGCACCTTATTGACCCATGGAAGGTTTCCCTTAAAAACCACAATGCCTGGTATGGTATTCAAAGTATTAACCAGGAAATAATGGATGAAATATATATAGAGGTTAAAAGAAGGTTTTATAAATTTCCAAATGTCTCTATTTTTAGAGGTGGCATTGAAAGTTTCTATGAACTTAATAAGGAATTAATAGTTGATCTTTTTTATGTTGATGGAGACCACACATATGAAGGGGTACTACTTGATCTAATGTATTGCCATAAGATGACCAATAAGAATTCATTAATCATCCTTGATGATTATACTATAGGCTCATGGTGGGGAGATGGGGTATACCGTGCACTACATACCTTTCTTGGAGCTTTTGCAGATAAGTATTTATTAACGAGAGTTAATAAAACTCAAGTTTCAATATTAAGAGTAAGCAAATGAAGACCTTTAAAAATATATGAAAAGTTAATGAAGATGAGGATATTGAGAAGAAAACTTATCAGATTAGGATTTAAAGATATTGACTGGTTCTGAGTATTATTAAATTATGCACTGAAAAAATTTTAAAGAATTTTTTAAAATACAATCATAAATGAACTTATATTGATTACCAGAATACAAAAAATTACTTGTTTTACTTTTAGAGATGAATCGTGAGATAAAATAGATGAATAAGAATTCCTCAAATACCTGTCTGTTATGAATCGCCATGGACTAGTGTCCATCTATCTTGGTTGCTTCAATGAACTCATAAAGAGGAAGGATGGCTGGATGATTTACAATAAAAATGATATATATTGGTAAAAGTATTAAGGACTACTGAGAATTCTCACAAGAAGAAATAGATATATGCAAACAACTATTGATACCTGATGATACAGTCATAGAGTTTGATTCCAACATTGGTAGCCACGCTGTTGCACTCTCAAGAATTGTTAGTAAAGGGAAATTATTTACATTTGAGCCGAAAAATATAGTGTTTCAAACTCTTTGCGCGAACATAGCATGAAACTCAATTACTAACTGTATTTGTTCTCAATCGGCACTCTCAGGTAAAACAGAAAAGGAATTATACTTTGCCCATATTGATTATTCGCAAACAGGCAACTTTGGAGGGATAGCATTAAAAAATAAAAAATAACAATTAATTTACCAGAAGTTAAAAATAGTTCATTTCATCCTTTTAGAAATCGAATGTAAACATTATAATCATGACAAGGGTAAGCCTCTTATGAAGAAACCGCTTAGAGCATTGCTGCTAGCAGCAGGGTTGGGAACACGTCTCAGACCATTAACCTATCACACTCCAAAATGCTTAGTGACTATTAACGGAGAGCCATTACTAGAACATTGGCTTCGCAAGCTTGAAATACTTGGATGCGAAAGTGTCTTAATAAATACTTGCTATCTGGCAGAAGATGTAGAAAAATTTTTAAAGTGTCGTAGTTCGGGGAAAATGAAAATAACAACTGTTAACGAAAAGCGATTATTAGGTACGGCTGGAACTCTTTTAGCAAATAAAGAATTTTTTAATGACTCTACTGGATTATTAATTCATGCTGATAATTTAACAACCGATGATTTATCTGGCTTTTTAGTAGCACATAAAGCAAGGCCCTCAAGTTGTTTGCTTACTATGCTTTCCTTTAAGACAGAGGCCCCAGGTAGTTGTGGTATTATAGAAACTAACCATAATAAAATTGTCACTTCATTTCACGAAAAGGTTGCTAATCCTCCGGGAAATATAGCCAACGCTGCTGTCTACGCATTCGAAAATCAATTCCTAAATGAATTAATTAAAAAGAACCAAAAATTCCATGACTTTAGTAATCAAGTTATTCCTCTAATGATTGGCCAAATACTTGCTTGGCAAACTCAACAGCCTTATTTTGATATTGGCACGCCAGAAAGCTTAAGACAGGCAAGATCATTATTTGATTCATAATGGGGATTATTAAACATTGAAAAACATCGATCCTAATTTTTCTGTACTCTCAACAGCTTATTTAAACCGCTTAATGGGTTGTTTTGATGAGGAAATACTACATCAAATTAACAATCTAGCAGTTGATCTTCTAGAGGCGTGGATCCAAGGAAAAAGAATTTATATCTGTGGGAATGGGGGCAGTGCTGCCAATGCATTACATATTGCAAATGACCTGGAGTATGGCGTTGGAAAATGTTCCTTAGAAGAAGAAAATGTTCCTGGCCTGCTTGTAGAGGCATTGCCTGCAAATTGTTCTGTAATAACTTGCTTAGCCAACGATATTGGATATGATAGCATTTTTTCCTATCAAATAAAATTAAAGGGAAAGTGTGGAGATATTCTAATAGCTTTATCTGGTAGTGGTAATTCAGAAAATATCTATAAAGCAATAGAAACTGCAAATAATATTGGAATGAAAACCTATGCAATCTTAGGCTTCTCGGGCGGACGTTGTAAAGACATTGTCAAATCTCCTATTCACTTTGCTGTGAATGATATGCAAGTTTCAGAAGATGCACAAATGATAGTTTCTAATATGTGCATTCAATGGCTTAATTTGAATAAGCACTATATCCAAGGAAAATGAAAAAATATATAGACTTTATGGGTACTCTACACAAGAGTACAAAACGTAATTATCTTGCAAGAGTAAATGATTTGGAATATCCAAAAGCAAAAGCAGCAGAATTAGCTAAAAGATTTGATTTTGATTATTGGGATGGAGATAGACGTATTTGCTATGGAGGATATCATTATATTGAAGGACGCTGGGAAAAAGTTGCTATTTCCATGGCTAATTATTATAAACTACCACCCAAGGCCAAAATACTGGATATAGGCTGTGGAAAAGGTTATTTGCTATATGATTTTTTAAAGATATTACCCGAAGCAGAAGTTCATGGATTAGATATTTCAGAATACGCAATTAAACATAGTTTAGAAGATATCAAAGGCCAATTAACTAAAGGTAATGTAACTAAATTACCTTGGCCTGATAATTATTTTGATCTAGTAATATCCATAAATACCTTACATTGCCTATATGCTTATGAACTAGATTTAGCCCTTAGAGAAATAGAGCGGGTTGGGATCAAAAACAAATATCTTTGCGTGGAAAGCTATCGTAATGAGATAGAAAAGGCCAACCTATTATATTGGCAAGTAACTTGCGAAGCATTTAATAATCCCAAAGAGTGGGAATGGTGGTTTGATAAATCTGGTTATAGTGGTGATTATTCATTTATTTATTTTGAATAATATCATGATTGAATTTCCTAAAACTACACAAGCAGCCATCTTAGTTGCACAACATAAAGACCTAGTTATCGATACAATTGAATTGCCAAATTCACTTGAAGTTGGTCAGGTTTTGGTTAAACTTCATGTCAGTGGCATATGTGGATCTCAAGTGGGTGAAATGGATGGCAGGAAAGGTCCTGATAAATTTCTACCACATTTATTAGGACATGAAGGTTTTGCATCTGTTTTAAAGGTTGGGCCTGGAGTTAAGACAGTAAGAGCTGGAGATAAGGTGATTTTGCATTGGAGAAAAGGGAATGGAATTGAGTCCGCTCCACCTATGTATAGATGGAGGGGAGAGGAACTTAATGCTGGCTTAGTAACTACATTCAATAAGCATGCTGTTGTAAGTGAAAATAGATGTACAAAAGTCAATTTTGAGATCAATCCTAATCAAGCAGCGCTATTTGGCTGTGCAATTACAACTGGATTTGGTGTAGTCGAAAATGACGCTAATGTTCGTATAGGTGATTCAGTAGTTATTTATGGAGCAGGAGGAATTGGTTTAAGTATCATTCAAGCTTCGGCCCTAAAATCAGCATGGCCGATTATTGCAATAGATCTTTTTGATAATCGTTTACGACTCGCACAAGAATTGGGGGCTAGTCATGTAATTAATGCTTCTAATAATGATCCAGAAAAAGCTATTAATGAAATACTAGGTAATTCACCATTAAATACTTTCATTGATAACACAGGTCTGCCTTCTGTTATAGAATTAGGTTATAAATTAATTAATTCAGAAGGAAAACTTGTTTTAGTTGGCGTTCCAAAGTACGATGAAAATATCTCTATCCACTCTCTACCTCTACATTTTGGCAAAATCATTATAGGTTCTCATGGCGGCAAATGTAAACCCGTACAGGATATCCCAAGATTTTTAAAGTTATTAAATCAAGGAATTTTAAAACTTGATAGATTAATAAGTGAAGAATATACTTTAGAAAGAATCAATGAAGCTATTGTTTCTATGCGTAAGGGCCTAAGTGCTGGCAGAGTTATCATAAAACTATGAAGACAAAAATACTTAAACTAGAAGATTCCTGCCATCTAAATGATTGCATTTTAGGTTACGGTCACTTTAATACTATCCATCCTGGACATATACGATATTTGCGTTATGGGTATGAGCAGGGGGCACCATTAGTAATTGCTATCAAAGGCAACTCCATTGTTAGGGAAGAATTAAGGTTTCCGTTTTCGCAAGAAGAAAGAGCAGAAGCATTAAGCCTCCTAGGCGTTGCTAGTGCAATTATTCTATTGAAAGGAAATGAATTAGATAAGGTTATAGAAAAATTAAGACCAAGAATCCTTTTATTGGGCAATGAGTTTAAGATTTCACAAGAAGATATAATTATCAAAGCTATTTCACTCCAAAACAAACAAGGTGGCTTAGTTAAATTCCATGCTGGAGAAGTTAACTACTTAGGAAGTGAATTACTATCCTTTTCTGAAAGTGAACTGAGTGAGAAACGACGTTTAGATTTCCTAAAAGTCTGCAAACGACAGAATTTAACTCTAGATATATTATTAAAATCAATGGAGTCATGGAAGTCAACAAGACTCATTGTATTAGGTGATACTATAGTTGATCAATATTCAGCTTGCGAACCAGTTGGCTTAAGTGCTGAAGCACCTGTTGTTGTTGTCAGAGAACTAGAAAAAAAGAATTTTCTAGGAGGCGCAGCAATAGTTGCTTCTCATATAAAAGCTCTTGGTGCAGAATGTGATCTAGTCTCAGTTGTAGGAAAAGATAAGAATGCTGATTTTGTTCAAAGAAAACTTCAGGAAAGTGGGATAGGAAATGAATTAATTGTTGACACGAGTAGGCCCACTACATTCAAGAAAAGGTATCTTGTTGAGAACCAAAAGCTATTTAGAGTAAGTCGATTAGATGATCATAATCTAGATATTGATGTTGAAAATAAATTAATAAAAGCCTTGGAAAGGCTTGCACCAAAATGCCAAGGAATCGTAATTTCCGATTTTGTATATGGTGTAATCACAGATAATGTTCTTTCAACCTTACATGAGTTATCTTCAAAATATAATCTTCTTTTATTTGGTGATGTACAGTGTAGTAGTCAAGTTGGCTTTATAAGTCGCTTGAAAAATTTCTCACTTCTTTGTCCTAACGAAAAAGAAGCAAGGGTTGCAATTCAAGAACATGATATAAGCTTGGAACAATTAAGTAGGAGCCTAATTCGGCTTACATCTACTAAAAGACTCATCATGAAACTTGGCGGAGAAGGATTTATTGCATATGAGCAGGATAATTCTGGAAAAATGTATAGGGAGCACTTTCCCGCTCTTTCTGCAAATCCAATGGATGTAACCGGAGCTGGTGATTCTCTTCTTGCTATATTATCGATAGGATTAGCTAGCAAGGAAGAGATGATGGTTAGCGCTGCATTAGGTTGTTGTATTGCCTCACTAGCAGTAAACAGAATTGGGAATTCTCCCGTTCTATATAATGACCTAAGGAAAAGGATAATTGAACTTCTATGGAATTGAATACCCCTAAGTTTTTGGTTTTAGGTAGTAATAGCTTTAGTGGAGCTCATTTTATAACCGAATTACTCGAGGAAGAAAATATTGTGTGTGGGGTAAGTAGGTCTAAAGAACCTAAATCATTTTTTTTACCCTATAAATGGCCCAGAAGACAGCATCCAAAAGGGCTTGCTAATAATTCTAACTTTACTCATTATTCCATTGATATAAATAAAGACTTATCAGGATTACTAGAATTAATAGATCATTTCCAACCTCAATATGTTGTAAATTTTGCTGCGCTAGGGATGGTTTCTGAAAGCTGGAAAAATCCAACACATTGGTACCAAACAAATACTCTCTCCCAAGTTGCCTTTCATGACGAATTAAGGAAACGTGTATTTCTAAAAAAATATCTCCATTTCTCAACACCTGAGGTTTATGGAAATACTGGAGATCATTGGACCAGAGAGAACAACAATTTTGCCCCTACTACACCTTATGCAGTTAGTCGTGCAGCTTGTGACCTTCACTTACATAGCTTCTATAAAGCATATCAATTTCCAGTTGTTTTTACACGTGCAGCCAATGTATATGGTCCAGGACAGCAACTATTCAGAATAATTCCTAAGACAATGCTGTCTGCTCGTACTGGTAGATCACTAAAACTGCATGGCGGAGGAGTATCGGAACGATCATTTATTCATATTAAAGATGTTGTAAAGGCAACTAAACAGTTATTACTTAAAGCTGACCCTGGCTCTTCCTGGCATATTTCAACAAAAAATTCTATTAGTATTAAAGACCTAGTACAAAGAATTTGTAATATGACAAATATTACTTTCGCATCGATCATAGAAGAATCAGCAGAACGTTTAGGGAAAGATAAAAGTTATCTCTTGGACAGTTCTGCTATAAGAAATCAGTTTCAGTGGGAAGATAAAATAAGCTTAACCGATGGATTAAATGATACTCTTACATGGATAGATGAAAATCTCGCTAAATTAATCAAACTTCCCTGGGAATATAATCACAAACCATGAGAATTCTAATAACTGGTGGATCAGGTTATAAAGGGTCTGTACTTATACCTCTACTCTTAAAGGAAGGCCATATAATCACTTCAATAGATACTGAGTGGTTTGGTCACTCTTTACCAGAGCATCCCAACCTAAATACAATAAGATTTGACATCAGAAATACGCAGAATATTCCCTTAAAGGATATAGAAGTGATTATTCACTTGGCTAATATCGCTAACGATCCTTCCGTTGAATTAAATCCATTACTCAGTTGGGATGTAAATGTTCTCGCAGGTTACAGGTTAATTGATCGTGCTTATCGCAATGGAGTTAAGCAATTTATTTATGCTAGCTCAGGGAGTGTATACGGAATAAAAAATGAAGAAAAAGTAACTGAAGAACTTCAACTATTGCCAATATCAACTTATAATGAAACCAAAATGATAGCCGAGAGGGTCTTCTTATCCTATAAAGAAAAAATGCATGTTCATTGTATTAGACCAGCTACTGTTTGTGGAATCTCACCAAGAATGCGCCTAGACACTGCTGTTAATTTACTAACATTTCAAGCACTAAGTACTGGCAAAATGAATGTTCTTGGAGGAGATCAGGTACGACCAAATATACACATTAAGGATATGGCTAATGTCTATCTTCATTTCTTAAATAATTCTGATCTTCCTAGTGGATGTTACAATGCAGGCTTTGAAAATTGTTCTATATTAAATATAGCTAATAGAATAAAAAAAATAATCAAAGCTGATATTATAGTAAAGGAGTCCAATGATCCACGTTCATACAGAATCGATTCTAGCAAAATACTTAAGACTGGCTTCAGCCCTCAATATGGTATTGATGAAGCTATTAATCAAATTGCAAAAGCATTTCATTCTGGTGATCTAGAAGATAATCCAAGATTCTATAATTCAAAGTGGATGAAATCACTTAATCTAGAATCCCAGTCTAGTACCTAGTCTACTAATAAAGATGAAGCAAGATTTAATACTTAATTTATACAGAATCATGAAGCGGATACGTCTAGTAGAGGAAGAAATTGCTCTTCAGTATCCTAAATGGGAGATGAGATGTCCTACACACCTATCCATTGGACAAGAAGCTGTCGCAGCAGCTCTCTCAATGTGTATTCGCAAAGATGATTTTGCAGTTAGTACTCATAGAGGTCATGCTCATTATTTAGCAAAAGGTGGGAGTCTCAAGTCAATGATTGCTGAGATTTACGGCAAGTCTACTGGATGCTCGAGAGGTAAAGGTGGGTCAATGCATCTAATAGATAAGGATGTAGGGTTTATGGGTACATCGGCAATTGTGGGCAATAGTATTCCTATAGGTGTTGGATTGGCACTTTCGGCTCATTTAAACTTTACTGATCAAATTAGTTGTGTATTTTTAGGGGATGGTGCTACTGAAGAAGGGGTATTTTATGAATCAGTTAATTTTGCTGTTTTAAAAAATTTACCAGTTATTTTTATTTGTGAAAACAACTTATATTCTGTATATAGTCCCTTAGAAGTAAGGCAACCTAAAGGAAGAAAGATTAGCAAAATGGTAGAAAGTATAGGGGCAACATCATTATCTGGTGATGGAAATGACGTAACTAACTGCTATAGAATATTCAGAAATTCAGTAAATTCGGTTAGATCAGGATTAGGTCCCTATTTCATAGAATTTTTTACTTATAGGTATAAGGAACACTGTGGGCACGAATATGATAATAACCTAGGGTATAGATCAGTTGCTGAATTTGAAACTTGGAAAAAAAGAGATCCAATAGAACTTTGTAAAAAACAATTATTAGAAACTGATTTGTCTCTCATAAGGAAACTTGATAAGATAGATCAAATAATTAAAGAAGAAATTTCTGATGCATTCTTATTTGCACAGAATTCACCCTTCCCAGAACCTCAAGAGGCATTCAGCGGTTTATATGCTGATTCATAAAACTAATTAAGAGAGATGAAAATGACACAAATAATAACTTATGCAGAAGCGATACAACAAGCAATTCAAAATGCAATGGATTTAGATGATGGAGTCATATGCTTTGGTCTTGGCGTAACAGATCCGAAAGGTATTTTTGGGACCACATTAGGTTTAGAAAAGGAATTTGGCAAAAAGAGAGTCTTTGATATGCCAGCATCTGAAAATGCAATGACGGGAATAGCCATAGGTGCATCATTAAATGGAATTAAACCAGTTATGACACATCAACGCTTAGATTTTTTTCTATTAGCAATGGATCAATTAGTTAATGGAGCATCGAAATTACATTATATGTTTGGTAAACAATTAAATGTACCAATTACTATTCGTTTGATACTTGGAAGAGGTTGGGGACAAGGACCAACTCACTCTCAAAGCCTACAAGCATGGTTCTCGCATATCCCAGGCCTAAAAGTTGTAATGCCTACAACCCCATATGATGCAAAAGGCTTATTGTTATCGTCTATATTTGATTTGAATCCAGTTATATTTATTGAACATCGATGGCTACACAGTAGTATTGGTGAGGTCCCAAAAGGAGATTATAGAATTCCATTACATTCAGCCCTTCAGATTAGTAGTGGGAAAGATATTACGATTGTTTCGATGTCATATCTAACTATAGAAGCAAAGAAAGCAACAAATTTTTTGAAGACAAAAAATATACACTGCGATTTAATTGACCTGAGATCAATTAAACCAATTGATTGGAAATGTATTTATGATTCTGTTGAAAGAACAGGGAGATTATTAGTATTAGATAGTGGATTTACTACTGGGTCAGTTTCAGGAGAAGTTATAGCAAGAGTATCGATGGATCTCTATCAAAAGCTAAAGAGTCCTCCTTCTAGAATGGCATGTCCTGACTTCCCAGAACCAACTAGTTACGCCTTAACAAAAGATTATTATATTTCTGCTGGTGACATTGCCAAGAAAATCACTAGTATATTAGAAGTTCCATCTGAAGAGATTGATAATTTTCTACCTAAACCCGCTCCTCACGATACCCCTGGAGATTACTTTAAAGGTCCATTTTAATCTCAGATGGAACTGAGGTCTATAAAAATCAACAAGAATCATGAATTACACATTTATAATTGATTATTACTATTCATTAAATAATAATAGTACACTCATAAGTATAGGTCAAGTTGTAGAATTACTGCGAATACTAGGTAACAAGATAGATATTTATATTCCAAATAAATATCTACCAAAGCCAACGACAGAATTATCTATGGATGGCAATCAGATTAATTGTGACAAAAGTGAAGACATACTCAAATCTACAATCTCTAATTCAAATTGTATAAATCTAATCTCCCAAGAGGAAATATCAAGAATGATTGAATATGGAGAATCAGATAATCATACAAATAAACATTATTGCATTTCAGATAATATAGATAGCAAATATTTTTTTCCGTTGATCAAGTCACTTATTGAGTTGGCTTATAATTTAGATATTAAGCTTGAAAATGCTCTAGTTGGGAATAAATTAATAAGGAATATAGAAAATAATGAACCTAATCTACAGCCATTTGCTACCACACAATTCAGGCAAGATAAGACTAACAACAGTGAAAATTCTAGCATAGCTGAATTAATAGCTTTAGCAAAATTAGTACATAAAAGAATAGCCATTAAAACTATAGTATTAACAGACTCTATAACATATGATCACATCAAAGATGCTATAAACTATCCAGAATATATAGAAATTATTAACTGCTCAGGTCCATTGAACTCTAGCCTCAAATATTATCTTAAAAACCAATTTCACTATCAATTTGGATTGGAACCAATACCTTATCCGATATTACTTAATAATTCTAGTAAATATTGCATTAGTGATCAAAATAAAGACTTATTTGCTGTTAATATAATGGAGAATAATCAGAACACAATGATAAGCAATGTGGATCACCTGGGTTATAATATTCTAAAAAGGAATGGCACTATCCATACTGTCATTTCAGAAAAGATGTTCAATTTTAGTAATAAGAAACAACGCCATATTTCAACAGAGAATTTCGGCTATTATTATGATTATCTAGATTTCTACCTTCAAACCCTTAAATCACCAAACCCTGAAAAGAAAAAATGATTTCACTTCGTTCTAAAATCATCACATGATAAAGCTCCTTGTAAATCTATACTTCATATAACTGGGCCTAGTATCGTTAAAACCTTAGAAATCTAAATATTATAATGAGTCGCTAAAATCAATGAAACCAATGACCCTTAATGAAAGCACAAAAGGTCACAGATGCTATGTCTTACCTAAAGCGTAGGTTTTTATTGTATAATACAGGGAAATATATTGAATAGTTGTAGTTCACGCATTTATTATCTTCAATGGTACAAGAAAATGTCAACTATATCTAAGATTTAAATCCAGTGAAATATACATTCTTTCTAGACTTAAGCGTAAGTAAGGCGAAGTACGGTGAACTCCTGATTCTATTGCAAATTACTGAATTACTAAGAGCTCTCGGTCATGAGACAGCAATATATTTAGTGGTTAACTTTAGTAAAGATAATAAAAGATTAGCAACAACACTAAAACATATTGGTGGTGATTCTGTAATGAAAAAATGCTCATTACAATGTGATGAACTCCTATCTAAAAGTATTATCTGTTCGAACTATATTTTTGTAATTCCACATGCAAGGTTTTACAAATTGTTGACTTCTCAACTAGATTATTCATCTTTAGGTGAGGTTATTTATATTGATGATTATATTTCTCGTAAATGTGTTCTTGCCAAACAACATGCCTTACTTTCATCGTTAATAGAAGCAGTTGCGAGACTAGAAGGTTCATTCAATAGCTATTTAGTAGGTGAAAATCTACTTTCCAATACTAAAACTTCTAACAACTATCCTTTCCCCTATGCTACTTCAGTCTATAGATATAATGATCTTATCTATAGAGATGCCAAAAATACAAATGAAGATTTTCTGATTAAAATGGCAGAGTTAGTATATTCTAAGTTGGGTTTACACACATTAGTGTTCACAAGCAGAGAAGGTGCAGAAAGGATGAGAAATAAAATTAAAAATATCTCTTTTATAGCGTTAGCTAATTGTCCGGGAGATTTTATAGGACAACTTTACTGCATTGGAGATAGTAGATTCCATTATCAAATAGGAGGAGGTGGTATGTCCATTCCATTTATGCTAAGTCAAAGTTATAATTACTGTATAATGCAAAATACCGGTCCATATTTTCCTGTGAATATACAAGATAAGAAAATATTTCCTTTCTCAACTGAATTTCAACACTGGAAAGTTACAACATCTTTCTCACAAGCATATAAATTTCTGAATAAGTATTTGGAGAAGTTCGAAGTATAATTAAAAGTTAATTCTAAACATAATAGCACTACAACAAAGACTCAAGATTTTTG
This sequence comes from Prochlorococcus sp. AG-363-B04, assembly GCA_003278465.1. GTDB lineage: Bacteria > Cyanobacteriota > Cyanobacteriia > PCC-6307 > Cyanobiaceae > AG-363-B04. The sequence goes on along the minus strand of QCFC01000006.1, from coordinate 19,007 downwards.
TACTTAATATATCTTGCTAAAAATAACTAGTTGGCAGGGAATTATTAGATAGTTAAGCACTTACATCTAATAGTAATTTAGTAAATCGCAAAAAATACTGAAGTCAGTACAAATATTCTCAGCTAATGAGATTTGTACCCTATTAAATACTAAAGTTCTTAGTATGAATGTCAGAAAAGCTGAATAATAATGGCTAGAAGAGGTCCCTAATATCAAATAATCTATGCTTAATTATGTAGTTGTAATGAATAGGATAGGTTAAAGAGTTAAGTGGTGTATAATCATATGAAAACCTGAAGGAGGATGACATCTTTAATTAGTAAGCCACACCCTGCATCCTTCTCTGAAGATTTAGTGAATGCTGTCAATAGTAGAATTAATATAAAGGGGAAGAAGAAAATAAGTTTTTATGCAATTAGTCCGCCATTAGTCCCTGAAAAACCATTCGACATAGAAGTAGCAAAGAGATGTGGGTATTACAATTTTCCTCCTACAGGCTCTATGTACTTATGTGCAAGCATTGATTCATTAAAACTAAAAAATGTATCCACTGAAGTAATTGATTTAAATAATAACCTATTAAAATATGCTATTGAATCTAAAGAATTTAAATATTGTATGTGGAAAAACAAACTTAAAAATCTATATAAATGCGACTCAATACTAGTCTTCTTAGTAAGTTATATGTTCGGGACCACAAAAGAATGTTATATTAATACTGTTAATTTTATAAGGAGTATATACAAGGATTCATTAATCATTACCGGCGGTGTACAAGCAACATTCGACAAAAAGGAAATACTAACTACAAGTGTAGCAGATATAGTTTGCTTACATGAAGGAGAGCTGCAAATTCAATATATAACAAACTTACTCCACTCCATGATAAAGCAATCTAGTACTAAAAACATAATTGATACTAGAAATATACCCGGAGGTATTTGCCTGGTTTCGGACGCAGGCAATGAAATCAACTCTGGAGAAGATTCTCAGCCAATTGACCTGGAATGGGACTTGTCAAAATATTATAAGCAAATTCAGATTCAAGACTATTACAAATATGGAGGCTTAGGACCATTTTCTAAATTAGTAGAAAATCATGCTGGTAAGAAATTACCCTACAGTGCAGTCTTAACAAAAAGAGGATGTAGGGCTCATTGTGCATTTTGTACTGTTAGATCATTTAATGGAAAGGGACTCAGGCTAAGAACTGTTGATTCAGTAATTAAAGAAATAGATTATTTATATTCGAATGGTGTTAGGCATATAGATTGGTTAGATGACGATTTGCTTTATAACGAAGTTTTTAATCTTGAACTTTTCACAAAAATTGCCATACAGTTTCCTGACCTTATATGGACAGCAAGTAATGGTCTAATTGGAGTTGCTATAACTGAAAAACTAATGAAATCGATGTCAGAATCTGGATTAGTTGCATTTAAGATTGGAGTTGAGTCAGGAAGTTCACAGATTATAAAAGAAATTAGGAAGCCAACAACTCTTTGGAAGTTATTGGACAAAGCAGAATTAATAAGAATGTATCCTCATATATTCTTTAGTGCGAACTTTATTGTTGGTTTCCCTGGTGAAACATTTTCACAAATGATGGATAGCTTTTCTTTTGCAAGAAGACTTTCTTGTGATTGGGCAAGCTTTTATGTATGCCAGCCTTTAAAGGGAACTGATCTATTTAGTAGTTTTCAACATTTAATGGATCCAAGAGCAAAAGAAGAAAATTATAGAAAAACTATTAATCCTGGGAGAAGTGCCGCAAGAGGTGAATTTGCCTACACAGAACAACAACAAACCATAAAGTCATTAGAAGCTGGCTGGGGGATCTTTAAAATGGAAGATAAAAGAATTTTTGACGCAACTGAACATAATGAAATTTGGTTTACTTTTAACCTGGTAGCAAATTTCCTCGATAATCCATGCTACAAATCCGAAAAAGCTACCAAAAAATTAATAAATTGGTTGCTTGCAATTCAGGCTGCATATCCATATGACGCATCAATGACTGCAGCACTATCACATTCATACAAACTTATTGGGAGAAGAGATCTATCAGAAGATTTTAAACATAAAACTGAAAAAATCATTTTAGATAGTCTATATTGGCAAAAAAGAGTTCGATCATTCCCCGAATTACTAACCTTAGCTGATATAACAGCAAAAGATAGCAGTGCGAGACTTTTAAATATTGACCCACCTAAAAAACTTGTGCCAAATAACACCATGAAAATTTTAAATCAGATACATGACCGAAGAGAAAAAAATGGATGGAGAGATTGACATTGAAAAAGCATTCATTAATTTTTGGAGGAAATAGTACGATAGGGAATTGGATTTCAAGATCCCTTGAAAAACATGATATTCAATACAAGCTGATAAGTCGATTAAAAGTGGCAGATCATTCTATAAAAACTGATTTAACTAATTATAATAACATTATTGCTGCATATAATTTAATTTTTAAAGAGATAGACAAGATAGATTCAATATATTATTGTGCCGGTTCTGCTAACAATTCCGAGTTAAATAGTTCAAATCCAGAAGAGTGGCTAAATGACATTAATGTTAATTTAATTGGAGCCTATTATGCCTATAGAGGCTATTTTGAAGCTGGAAGAAATATTGATAATACGAAGTTTATTTATCTTGGAAGTACTGCCAGCATAAGTAGACCAAAAGACCTATCTTCATACTCCATTTCTAAGTTGGCGCTTGAACAATTAGTTAATTATATAAACAATGAGAAACCAATTTCTGTTAGGGCATGCTGTCTAAGGTTAGGTACCTGTCAAACAAAATTCTCTGGTGCTCAACAAATTGAATCCACAATAAATTCATATGATATGGATCTGATTATAACTATGCTTGAATCATCAAGAATTGATACCTTCCCTGACCTAATATCTAGTAGACCTATCAAAGCCTAATGTTATTCATCGTATTTGGCTCTTCTGGAGCATTAGGTAGCTTCCTAATTGATAGTCTTAATTCTAATCAATTAAATACTTTAGGACTAGATCTTAATGATTCAGAAACAACAGATTATGTAATTGACTTTAGGAATATCGAAAACTTTAGCAATCTTCTGGAGCAAATAATAAGGCAAACTCAAGAGCCAATTTGTTCAATATATTGTGCGATACCTAGCAGTAGGATACGTGGTGAATGTCAGCTAAAGGAATATATAAAATCAGAAAATAATCTTATTGAACTACATATAAATTCACTACTGATAATATCTGATACAATGGAAAAATATTGCATTTCTAATTTCACAGGAAAAGACAAGGATAAGTCAAATCACTTAATAAATATTGGCTCTGTTCTCTCAGAAAGAGTATCACTAATGGAATCACCTATATATTCTGCAAGTAAGTCAGCAGCTCATTCATTAATAAAATACTTATCAGTTAGATTATTAAGTAAGAAAATTAGTTGTAATACAATTAGCCCTGGATTAATGGCAAGAAACGTCTCATCAGAAAGATATATCTTAGAGAAATTATCGAAGTTAAATAAGAATATTGGGATAACACCATACTCTGATATCCTGCAAACAATAGAATATATTGTAAATACTAATTTAAACTCGTTTAAAGGGCAAAATATTATTCTTGATAATAGCCTTGAGAACCTTGAAGCTTTCTACATCATTGATTCAATAGAGAAAAGTCAAAATACAATTTAATGCTCATATGAGATCATAATATTGCCCTAAATATGTGGTCCAATTGGCAGAGCTCATGGAAATCCATGCAATGCAAAGTTAAAATCAATTATAGACAAGATGATTTTGACATCATTTGCGTAGATTCAAGAAAATAATGTTACAAAGACTTATGTTTTCTATTGATGAACGAGTAATAGCTATGAGTAAGGTACTAAAACTAAATTCCTTAAAAAAACTCCACAAATAAATCTACAGCTCTCATTATAATTACTATTAATAACCAAAAGAGGCATTAGAAAAGTTCTAATGCTCGATATTAGAGTCAGGGCTGAAAACAAAGGGATGAGAAGACTGTAGAAAATAATAGTTGTGTTCACATAAAAGTATTTCGAATCTATTTTTATGAAACTAGATCTAGTCCTTAATTATCTCCTCTGCTAGAGGAATTCAAAGAATTAAACTAGGTATTTTTAGGCTGCTTGTATTATTTTGAAAGCTCAATGAAAACGCTCTCTCTTATTGAGCATCTAAACAATCCCGGTCTTGAATGAGTAATAAAGAATATGGTTCCTCTAATAGGAGGCTTAATACTCAAAAGGACACAATTAAAAAATTAATTATTCTAGAGAGTTGAGATTTACAGTCACTTCTGAAAATTAATATGATTCAAAAAAGATTTTATCCAAAGAGCTAATGTTCCGACAACACATTCTAGTTGGTAGGATGTTACAATGGAAAAGCATTTTTTAGAACACCTAATATTTAGGTTTTAAAATGAAAAAACTGGAGGCCATCATTTCTGCAGCAAACCGATTTCAATCATTAGATTTCGAAAAACGTAACACTACTAGTCAACAAAAGAACATCAGGTTGCTCATCCAAACAGAGATGGTATAAATTAATAAGCAAAACAAGCTAATGAAACCAAAGGAACTAGAAAGTATTGTTGATAAACTAAGTGAGTCTGACTTAGATGAGATAAAAATTAGCGATATAAACTTTGATACTAATGAGCTAATTACATACTTGTCAAACAACCCGGAATTCCAATCTATACAGTCACCCGTTTACCAATTATTTAAAAAACTCTTAATTATAAAATATGCAGTACATTACCACAATAATGATTATGTTGACTCAATTCTAGGAATAAAAATAGATTTTCCCTCTCTTACATTTGGTTCAATTTCATCTAGACATTTCTTTGGAATAGATGAACTGTTAATTTATGATTTCTACAAAAGAAACCGTTCAAGGTATTATAATGTTGCTGATGTAGGTGCCAATTGTGGTCTACATAGTAAGATTTTATGTGAATTGGGTTATAAGGTTGATTCATTCGAGCCGGACGAGAAACACCATAAATTGTTGGTTCAATTTGTTGGAAAATATGTAAATAATAGAATCTATCGGAAAGCAGTTTCAAATTATGACGGGAAGGCCATTTTTAATAGAGTCATAAATAACACAACTGGGAGTTACCTTAATGACTTGAAAAATGGATATGGTCCAATTGAAAGGTATGAGGTAGACGTGATTAGTGCAAGGAATCTTCCAAAACAATATGACCTTATAAAAATGGATATTGAAGGTTCTGAAGGGGATGTATTAACTAGTCTAGATCCAATAACATTTAACTCTACTGATTTCATAGTTGAGATTTCAACATTAGAAACAAGAGATCTATTATGGTCATTCTTTAAGAAATTGGATTTACCTGTATATACTCAGAAAACAGGCTGGCAAGTCGCTACTAAATTAGAAGATATTCCAGTAACACATAGAGAAGGGTCAATATTCATTTCAAGAAGGCATAAATGGAACCAATAGATTTAAGCCATAATGAAAAAGTTATTAGGATAAAGAAGCTATAAATATACTATTTCTCTTATCTGAATGCTGCAATTTTGCATAGAACAAGCAGAGCAGAATCTAATAAACCCTTCTCCATACGTTCCTGAATAAATATCTAGACTTGCTGCCAAGAAAACTTCAGGAAACAAGGTTATAAGAAGATTTATCGGTAGAAATCAAGTACATTACATGATTTTCTGCTATTTCATAAAGAGATCCAATATGATCCTTTGTTCAAAAACTTCATGTAGGATTATATGGAAAATTACTTATAATAGCTCTTGTTATTAATGTAATTGCCTGAATCATAAGAGTTGGTTTTATTCTAAACATTTCTTCTTCAATGACTAGTATTCCTATAGATATTTCCTTAGATGAATTAATGATAAACTTATAACTGACAAATTCATTTTCTACTGCATTAGTAACCTCTCGAATTAGATTCCGGTAGTTGGGAAGTCAGGATATAGTATCTCTAGATGTACTTCCTCATATCCTTTTTCGTCTAATTTGTTACTACTCTCTAATATCTGAAATATCCTTTTTCCTTGAAGCTTTCCATTTGAACAGAGTAAATCGTAGATCTATACTTATTATTCTGTTATTATTTTGAATATCTATTTTTTGAGAGAAGATTATTTCCCAACCTTCTAAGCTTATAGGTGTTTGAATCTAACCTTAGCAAATCCTTCATAGCTTTATTATCAGGATGCTCTTCTCCCCAAGGATCATACACAAGCGAAAAGTTTCTACCTCCAACTATATCCTTAGGTTGAGAAAGTAACCAGTTAACACACATAGATATATCCTTTAATGGTGTCATAGAAGTTGTATTTTCTAAATGAGCTTTAGTTTCCCTATATTTTTCTGAATTAACATCATTAAACTTTAATGCATGAAGATGAGTCTTTGTATTAACCCATCCTGGACCTAATATTGTAAAAACCATATCAGGATTTTCAAAATCCAATAATTCAGTCATTTTTATAAGGTGTATCTTAGCACTTGTATATGAAGAGAAACTATCCACAGCACTATTTGTTCCTCCACCAGCAAAAAAAATAACTCTTGATAAATTTGATCTATATCGGTATAATTTATGAAGTAAATTAAGTTGTAACAAGCTATTTAAGTTAAAACTTTGCTCCCATTCTGAAAACTCCGAATTAAAAAATTTCTTATAAGGATAAGGCTGACATGGACAGAAGATTAACTTATCCCAATGAAGAGAATTAGATATTAAAGCCTCTGTTAAGTTATCAAAAGTTGAGGGATTGTCTAAATCTAAATAAATAGATTCCTTACACAAACTATCAATTGGGAAATTACCTTTATTTCTATATGTGCCGATTACGTTTTCTGACAAATTAATACGTGATTTGCATAGTTCAAATCCAATATCAGAAGTAACGGAGACTATTATTGTTAACATTACAAATTACTTGTTTGAAAGATTTCGTCCAGTATTTTATTCGATAAATGGGGTATCTTGGGAACTGTAGTTGGCAATAAAATAGCTACTGTCTGATTACAAGAAGTATCAATCTCAGTATACGGTGTCATAGGAATATTCATCGGGGTAAGAACATCTAATACTAATGGTCCCTTCTTTTTAATCCATTCTATTATTCTGTTTTCTCCTAGGAGGTCTGGACCCCTAAATCTACAAAAATTTAAATTAAATGCCTCTAGTATTTTTGAGAAGTTAGGTAAAGACAAGCCTGAATCTGATTCAACCAAAAATCTATTACCAATAAAATAGGTCTTTTGCGTATCCATAATTGCCTGATATCCAAAATTATTCATTAGAAATATAGTTATAATTAGATGATGATGTGCAATTGTGACAAAACACACCTGAGGGGTATCAGTTACTCTATTAGCCGCATCACCAGAAGACTTGCCGCCTATTCATGGTGCATATAAACATCTTCCATTCCAATTTATGAGCTGACTCAAATGAATCCAATATTCAACCTCCTGTAACACCAAAATCTACTAATATCTTAATAAGAAGATCCGATGCTTTAAGCCTTATCATTATATTAAAAATCTAGAGTCGAATTTTTCACCATCTGAAAATAATCTCAGAATTGAAAAATGATTAATATATCAATAAATCTAAATATAATTGAAGCCCCTTCAACAACATCATTATTACGCAGAAAAGTCCTCTCAGCTCAAGTGCTACTAAGAAACGAGACTGATCAAAACGTTTCACCTAGAACCATCAAAAAGCCAACTATCCTAAATAGAGCATCTAGCAAATATTGCGGAGGAATACAAATTCCGAACATTCCTCTGCAACCCTGGGCGAAAAGGGAAATGAGGTTTTCATCCATATTCATAGGAGATCGCAGTGATATTGACAAACCAACTTGGATAGAGTCTTTTGCTGAGCGCCACAAAGCATCGTAGTTGGGTGCAACAAAACTTTCTTCCTAATGCATAAGTGCTCTAGTTTAAGAATGATGTGCTCTTCATATATACCCTACAATTGAATTCTAATTTTATCTTGTGGCAATTAACATTTAAACCGCAAGCGTATTCATCAAGGATAGAAACAAAAAATGATTGATGACTACTCGATTGATCAGCTCAAGAAGGATAAGGAGATTAGACAACTCAAAATAAAAAACTTAGAACATGCCATCGAACAGTCCGAAGCAATGATTGCTGGATAACAATTGAATACTGGTGCTTTGACCTTTTTGAGAAGAAAGGTTAACCACTCAAAGCAAGATTTGGAAATGCTTTATTTAATGAATAATCATGAGTAAATGAGATCGCTGCTTCTATTGCTAGTACCCATCAAACTGCTGTATAAGAATCAAATAATAAGATGCAATATTATGAAATGATTACCTATAAGATGAAGGAATCCAGGTTTCAAGAAACTTATTTGGTACAATTACTTCTTTCTCGCAATTAATCAAATAATAATTCACAGACTTCTCAAGATTCAAGCTTAATATGTTTTTGTGAACTGCATTGTTAGGAGATTTTTACAACATTTTACTGATCTACAGGTACAAACCAAAGGTTGCCTGATATCGAAACACGAGGTTCCTCTGTACCATAAAATGGATATACACAATGTCTTAATGCTGCTGGAAAGAAAAGCATCGTCCCTTCATATTCCGGTGAAAGTACATATTTTATATTCCTAATATTTCCAAGTAAATCAATATATTCAAACTCAAAAGTACCTGCTTTTAGATTTACCCTTTTTGTCCCATAAAATTGAGGCAATTCCAACTGGTCCTTAACACTATAAGGAATTCTCATCCAAATAACAAATGAATAAACGCCTCCATGAGAATGATATGGATTGAATTCTGCTTGATACTGATAATTTACCCAAAACTCCTCCAACATTAATGGAGTCTTAGAGTTCACAATCATATTTGACTGGAAAGGGTCCAAACCACCATTTTTCTTTCGATATTGCTTTACTAATTTAATACAGACATTTTTATAAAAATATTCATTGGCATCTATAAGTCCATAACTATGGCTGATATTACCGATTAACCTTGATTTATATTCTTCTTTTTTCTTCTTTCCCTGGATTATTACTTCCCATAAATAATCTACTATATGTCTATCTAACTTAATCTCTAGAAAACTATTATTAGGAAAAGCTTTATTTGAAATTTCCATTAATTAAAATCAAGGCCTATGCTTGATTAGAAGATGATAAACCAATTCTAGTAGTGGATGAGAAAAGGAAGCACCAAATCCAATAAATCTAGACTTCCCTTAATCAGGAAAGTGAATAAAAAAAGAATTTGATCTTGACAGGTCAAACTCAGATTATTACAAGTGCTGCACCGATACAAATCTCGTTTGGATCATATCTACACGAAATAGTAAAATTCTCTATTATTTTAATACTAATCATAATCGAGAAGCGAAAATAGAACAGATTTTTATAATATCCTTCCAATACTTTAGTGCATAAATTCGCACCAATTTTAGATCAAACGAAATTCATCCATGCACTTATAATAATAACCTTTACATAAAGGAAAGGTAATGGTTTATCTTTGTACTGATATTAATTTCCATCCATTTTTTATGTCAGATTCCCAAAAGATGATCAAGCCTAGGTGAATCTCAATTAACTGAAAAAAAATATCCTCGTAATTCATTTTTTATAGTTAATTTACGAATCCCTATCCTTTGAAGTTTCTAGCAAAAAAATCCCAGGGATAAACTTTTTCATAATTATAAAAAGCCCCCTGCAATTGCTGGGGGCTTTTTATTTAGTCCGCTACCGATCAAATGGAAAAGAAATAGAAAAAAGATGTCCAGACAAAGCTTATGGATATCTATTTTAAACGATGACATTCAGTCTTCGGCATTTTCAAATTGTTTAGCCAAGTTAAAGGCTTTTCTAATAATCAAATACGCTCCATATAAACCAGCAATTAATGGAAATACGATTAATGGATTAGGAGTATAGTTCGAATAATTCTTTACTCCATCAATGTATTCAATGCCAGAGCACTTTAAATAGAAAAAACTTGTAAAAATAATCCCCCATCCAATGATTGAAAGAATTCCTCCTTTTTTATCACCCTCATAAAACCTATCTAAACCCCATCCCCAGCCAATACCGAGTAAGAGTCCTCTTGTGACAGCATTTTTTTCTTGTTTGCGAAGCATAGGTCAACAAATGGTTAATGTTCCTAATGAAGATAACTGAAATTTTCTATTTCTGCAAAATTACAAAAATTTTGATCTCCTAAATAAACTATATTTAATTTTTTAGATCCTTTTTATGTGATAAGTAAAAGCCAAGACATACTTTGCAGATGTTCTACGTTTGAGCCATTTAAATCCTCCCCAGGGTCTGCTATCTCTTATCCCTTTTCGCTATAAGTAGCTAGTTCTAAAAGGTCGCAAACTTGATGTGAATTAAATCCTTTACTAAAAAAAGACTTTAATCTACTAAGTTATCGTTATTCATATACAGGAGAATCAAAATCTAATCAATTTAAATTTAGAAAGCATCAGAGTTCTAAAAGTCACTCTCTTATTTTTTGTGATTAGAATAAGAAATAAATTAGAGGAACATAATACAAATAAATTATTTAGAAAAGCCCTTCAAAGATGTTGTAATAGGTACAACAGAATTCATAGCATTCATAAAAATAATCAGTCCTATAAGCTCTTAAGCAAACTCCTTTTTTGCTCTTCCCTAGGAAAGCTGCGTACACACTCCAAACCAATGATGAGGACTCGTATTACTTGTTCAGTTGAGACCTGAGAACTAATTGCCTTTTGAGTTTTAAGTTCTCATCTTTTAGTCCTTCCATTTCCTTCTGGCACTTGTCGATCAAGTCCAGTGTCCACTTCCAGTTCTTTTCTGTGCAGTATTTTCATGCTGCATCCGATCCATAGTTAGAACTCCCGATTCATTGCTAAGCATTCTGAATAGGCATTGGCAGAAGAAGCGAGTGCTGGAGATTGGTTGGTGTCCTGAAGTTGCTTAAAAACAGGTGTTTATCACCATTGAATCTTGCTCTCAACGATCTAGAATTGAATCAGGAGTCAGAGCACGAACGGTCTAAAAAATAAGTGCTTGACTCAAAGGGCGGGATCGAAATACCCCGCCCTTCTTAATGCCTTACTGAAAGCAAAGAAATCAATTAAAAAGGAAGGGCAACAAACTCCGAATCCATGTCTCTAATTCCTCGATGGGAATACATGACTGATGACGCGAAGGCAATGACCAAGCGGGTTGTCCTTTCTGCGTTAGTTCTTCTGCTTTCCCTGTGGGTCATCAGAGCACTCATCCCTTGGGTAATCGTTGCTTTGTTGGGGTATTGGGCATTCAAGTGGTTGTCGAAGGGCAGTTAAGTTGATTGTTGTCCAGAAGTTTCTTAAGTAAGATTTATTACAAGGACAACATTCTCCTTGTAATAAAAATCAACTCCATTAGAAGTATTTGTCTTGTTTTTTTGGACTTCTAATTATTTTTTACCCCTTCAAATAAGATGCTTTATCGCATGCTTGGGTTGCAGTTCCAAAAAGTCACTTTGGAGAACAATTATGGGATAATAATAGTGTTCAGAAAAACCAAGATGGATCTATAAGAGTGTTCCCCTTCACCGTTGAACGACACAGCTTGTATGAACCATTTGGGGCCCTAAGCATTAAACCTTGATACCCATCATCCCAGTTCTTAACCGTCAACTCATCCACCTCTTCCTGTGAGGTCACAGTCTTGGGATAAAGCACTTCGTAGGGAAGAGAGTTTGAATTGTTCAAATGCCTCCCAATGCTTCATCATCCTTGTGATCCAGATCAAGATCTCAAATATATAGAGCAAGCTATAGAATTACTTAAAGGGTTTGGTTTATATAACTGCTTTGACTGCAACTGGGAGCTGTGAATCTATGGCAAGGCTGAAAATCCTTTACACCACTGCAATGAACATGTCATGGTAAGTAAAGTAAAACTTTCTGATTATGTAGCAGAATTTCTGGCTAGAAAAGGTATTACTACAGTATTTACTGTTTCAGGAGGTGCTTCTCTTCATCTGATTCATTCCATAGATATTACGAATGATATTAATTATGTATGTACTCATCATGAGCAAGGTGCTGCAATGGCTGCAGATGGGTATTCAAGGAGATCAAGACTTTTTGGTGTTGTAGTTGCAACAAGCGGTCCTGGAGCTACAAACCTTATTACTGGAATATGTTGTAGCTATTATGATTCTGTTCCGTTACTTGTTTTAACTGGTCAAGTTAGTACATTTCGAATGACAGGAAATACAGGTGTTAGGCAAATAGGCTTCCAAGAAACACCTATTACATCAATGGTAGAGCCTATTACAAAATATTGTGTTCAGATTTCAGATCCTCAGAGAATAAGATATGAGTTGGAAAAAGCACTTTATATATCACTAACAAACAGACCTGGACCGGTATTAATAGATATACCTGATAATTTGCAAAGAGAATTTATTGAGCCTAGTTCATTAGCTGGATATAGTTACCCAACTAATCAAGAAAGAAGGTCTATTTTCCCAAAAGTTAAAGATATCTACACTCAATTTAAATCTCTTTTGATTAATTCTAAACGACCAATATTAATAGCTGGATGGGGGGTTCATTTAAGCAATACTGAAAAACAATTCCTAGACTTTGCTGAGAAACTTGATATACCAGTAGCTCTTACCTGGGGAGCTTCTGACCTATTGCCTTATAATCATGAACTATATGTCGGTACCTTTGGCACGCATGGAATGCGTCATGCTAATTTTGCTGTACAAAATAGTGATTTAATCTTATCTCTTGGTTCTAGATTAGATACAAAGTCTACAGGTTCTCCAGTAACAACCTTTGCTAGAGAAGCAAAAAAGATAATGATAGATATAGACCCTTGTGAATTGAAGAAATTTAGTAATTTTGGTCTAGAGTTTGATGCCTTAATTCAACAAGATCTCAGAGATTTCTTTAAAGATATCAAAGAGCATCTAAATGACTTTGATGAGCTCCAGTTTTCTTCGTGGAAAAATAAGATTAAAGAATGGAAAAAATTATTTAATATACAAAAAGATAGAGCCTCTAATCAAGATTTCCTAGATCCATATCATACATTTGATGTATTATCAAAGCTTTTACCACAAGACTGCTCTCTTTTTATAGACACAGGTTGTTCCATTGCTTGGTCCATGCAAACTTTGAAACTTACCAGTAGTCAGAGGGTTTTCCATGACTTTAATAATACAGCAATGGGTTGGTCTTTACCTGCGTCTATAGGAAGTTATTTTCTTGGCAAAGACAAGCATACTATTTGTATAATAGGAGATGGAAGTTTAATGATGACAGTACAAGAACTAGCAAATTTAAAGCAATATAATATTCCACTTAAGATTATATTAATAAACAACGCTGGATATTCAATGATTAAGCAAACTCAGGATCAATGGCTATCCTCGAAATACGTAGCATCATCGACTCAAGGAGGTCTTTCCTTCCCTAATTATAAAGATCTTGCAAGAGCATATAATATTGAATATCTAGAAACTGATAAAGCTAATTATTTAACTGAAGCATTTAAAAAACTTTTTAAATCTAAGAAGTCTTTCTTATTGAATTTAAGAATTTCAAAAGAGGCAAGAGTTAACCCCCAAGTTAAGTTTGGGAGACCTAATGAGGATATGGAACCCCTGCTGCCAAGAGAATTTTTTAGAGAAAATATGATTATTGAGCCCCTACTGGTTTCAAAAGATAAAAACTAACTGTCTCACCAGTAAAAAATTCATGCCTTACATTTAAAAATACATTGCGTTCAAGAAAACCATGCAGGGGTATATCTCACATCGGAGACTGATTCATTGTTTTCCTGTGGTATTACGCATTCACAGGTGTTTAAATCTGACAACAACGTTAGACTTAGCGTTACAAAGATGTTATCCTATAAAAATAAAAAGACGAATCTTATAGTCAGTTAAAGGGAAATGATTTACTCCCTGCTATTTCTTCTCCTGTTAATACCATTACCTGCATCAGCGACCGAACAGAATGAGTGCGATGGACCTACTACCTATACAATATGGGAATTCAGTTTTAAAGAATTGATGGGATCGCACAAGGAATTGAAGAAGGTAATGAGACCCAAGACCTTTGAGAACTGAGTTAGAATTAGAAAGCAGGAGTGTAATGAGGGCTATTAGCAATACTCTAAAGGCACCATCTTTCCCCACCCCAAGTAGTAAATCAAGTGCAGAATCGATATGAACAAAACCCTGACGAAAAAAGATGGTAGGACGTAGTTGACCTAGATTAACTAGGTAAAAGTCTTAAGCAGAAACTTATCAAAAAAGTCCTGCTTGGAATCGTCGTGCTAGTGCTGTGGTCTTCGCCTCAGGCAAATCAAATAACAGCAGATATGTCAAGTAGGACCGCGAATCGGATTTAACCTAAAAAGAGATAGCGTAGTAGCCAATAACTTTGTGATTCCCAACCCGTTCCTCAAGGAGAAAAACAAATGAAAATGGAAGTGACCTTCTACGTGGGCGGGAAGACTTGGAAAGAAACCTATGAAGTTAATGATCGCGAATCAGCAAGAATAACTGCGAAGCAACGAAATCCAACCGCCAAGATTATTGGTATGAATCCTGTGGCAGAAAAAATGAAAAATATAGATCATGCAGAACAAAAAGTAAACATTAGACATACTTCTGGTAATGCCGGAGGATTTCTCAATAGCTCTTATAGTCCTAGCTCTGGCTCTGGAGCTGGGGTAATAATTATAGGAGGTCTTATATTATTAGCATTCTTTGCTGAATGGATATTAATGGTGGGAGGTGGTGCTGGTGCTACATGGCTAGCCGAAAATATTACTGGCTTGAATATCAAAGAGTATGGGAAGAAATCCAATGAGGATACAACTGATTCAGAAAACAAGAAAGCTATAATTATCCTTGCTAGTGCGATAATATTTGGTGGCATTGGTTTCGTAAGTGGTCATAATTTTAAAAAGGATCTAAATGAAGAATCAATTTCTATTTACCCGCAGAATAGCTATAGTCAGATAGCGAATTTACCTTCATTAATAGAGACTAAATTATAGTTTGTCGAAATAATCCCATTCTTCAGGTTCATCGCTTATATGAGCTGGTGCGACTGCTCTATTACTTTTTGCCCACGCCATAGCCCTGTTAATGGTACGCAAGTACTAGTCTCATAGAGGTGGTCTGATCAAGTGGTCAGAGCAAAAACGGTAGAATTAATGTTCCAATAATCAAATAGATACCAACCATTTAGTTCTACAAATAGAAATGCATAAAATATAGTATTTACTTGAAATATATGTTCCAGTAAGGGTAATTAGTTGCTAAATTAGAAGAACAGAAGAAACAACCTCTTTTTGGAACACCGATGGGAAAATTCCAAAAGCACAAATTTGAGAGGCCAAGTTTCATGGGCAAACCGAACTACAAAGCAATTGGTTATGCGCAAGTAAGTACCTCTGGGCAGACCACAGAGAGTCAGGTTGCTGCCCTGAAGAAAGAAGGATGCTGTGTTGTTTTCCAAGAAACGATCAGCATCAAAGTCAGAGAAAAAGAGCGTCCTCAACTGATGGCAGCACTTGCAGCACTCGATGAAGGTGATGAGTTAGTGGTGGCAAAGATGGATCGTCTTGGCAGAACTCAAGTTGAGGTCGTTAATCTCATCCATGACCTCCAACAGAAAGGCGTCCACATCAGATCCACCGATGGACTCATCAATACAAGAGGACTTGGGAAGTTCGCACCTGTTCTAATTGGATTACTTTCTGGTCTTGCAGAAGTGGAACGCTCACTCACAAGAGAGAGAACCCTTGAGAGCATCCAACACAGAAAGGAGACAGGAGGGAACTTAGGCGGCAGGCCTAAAACCAGTACTGCCAAAGAAGGGTTGGTGTTGCGTCTAAGGAAAGAAGGTTGTTCTTATAGATCCATAAGAGAACAAACAGGTATTGCTTTATCAACCATTAGAAGAATCATCGTGGAGCAGGAGGCGTTAGCGGTATGACTAAAAAAGATATAGGGGGACTATCTGATTACATTGTTTTGAAGGAGAAGAAAGAAGTTATTTTTTATCTGCATAATCCCTATCCAGATTGCTTGGAAATTCCAGCAATCATGAAGCAGCGTTTTCCGGAGGATTACCAGAGCATCGTCATAAGTGACTTGGATGAGTTCAAGAAATATCGAGGGCAGGTGTGATGCATAGAGATAGCGTTTATTGCCTTCTTAAGGAGGTGGCGGAAGAATGACTGTTGATTGGAAAGAATCAGATGGAGCAGAGTGGCGGGAAGAGTTCAAGGAACTTAAAGGCACTGTCTCTATTGATGACCTCAAACTGCTGGCCGAAGGAGCAACAACAATGAAGGAGGCATGGCGACTAGGTTCTCTTCATGCTGAATACAAACGACTTAAGAGGAATCAACCACCAGACCTGCCCGATATAAAGCGATGAACTATTCCGATGCACTGTTTATCTTTGCTCCCACGATTGGATTGGTGATTTTCTTTGTGGTGATGAATATTGTAATTACAAGGGTCTTCACCAAGGACCGAGACAGAAGATGATTGATTCCTACACACTTGAGCAGTGCAAGAAAGATAAGGAAATTAGACAACTCAAAATCAAGAATTTGGAGCATGCCATCGACCAGTCAGAAGCGATGATTGCTGAATCGCAAATGGATGGAGATGCCTTGACCTTTTTAAGAAGGAAGGTCGCCGACTCAAGACAAGATTTAGAGGTGCTGTATTTAATGAATGATCAGGAGTAAATGAAATCCTTCCTTCTATTGCTATTACTCATCCCTTTACCTGCATTGGCACAAGAGAAAGAGGGGTATTGCAACGAAGGAAATACCTACGCGATGCGTGAATGTGCTTTCAGCAAACTTGTTCAGTTAGATAAAAAGTTGAAGCAGGAACTGAAATCCAAAACTTTTGAAGAGTGGGTAGGAATTAGGCAAACGATGTGTGAAGAGGCATATATGCAATACAAAGAAGGAACTATTTATCCACTCATGATCTTGAAGTGTTCTGTTGACATGAATAAGACTCTGCTACAAAAGACAAGAGGACTCAATTGATAATGAGGTTTTCAATATGGATTGGGATGCAGCAAGATCACACTGCAAAGAGAAGAACTGGAAGTGGACTCTGGATTTGATCGACAAGTATCAGAAGGAGATGGAAGAATTAAAAGACGAGAACGTAAAACTCAAGCGTCAGTTAGTCCTTCTCTCTCAACTCAACAAGTAATGTCAGTCTTGATAATTGGTTGGAGCGTGTACGACAAACTCCCAGAACTAGAGCAACAGGAATTTGCTCTAGTTAGAAGGTATAACACTGCTTATTTCTATGAGTGTTATGAGTATGAGAATGCAAAGGGGAATAAAAATTATGAGTGGAGTGATCGATGCTTTAACAGTCAGGAAGAGTTATTGGAATTTTTTGGTTATGAAATGATCGAAGACTTAAATGCAGATGCCGTGTATGCAAGAAGGGTAGAGACCTTTAGTGAGGAGGAAGAAAAAAAGTGGATGAAATTAAGTGATGCTGGAAATCAAATCAAATTAATGGGAGCAAACTAAATGCTTGCCACCATCCGTCAAATACACGACTCAACGATTGATAGGTATAGAAGGTTGGGGATGAATAACTCCACGATTGGATGGATACTTTTTACAGAAGGTTTATTTGTTCTGTTTGTAGGCAAAGCAATCTTGGAGTTTATTCGTTAGTGTACTTATTATTTGTCAAATTTTCTTAAATCAACTCCCTTATGTTTATAGGTAATGTAATTCATAATTTAAATCACTTTCTTCCAAATAGTCAGGAAATTTATATTCAATGTAATCATCATCGCTATCGAACATCATTTCACTACCGTTAAAGCACCATGCCATGTAGTTCAGTGCTTGATAAGGAGTTGTAGAAACCTCTCTACTTTTTTCTGACTTGGTGTCTATGGCAACCAAGGACACCAGCAGATCGATTACCTGTTCTTGGTTAAAGGATTTGCAGTCATCTGATTGGAATATCAATTTCTTCTCGTACCCATTCTCAAACCCTACTGCTTTCTGATGAGATCGACTGTCCTAACTAGACTGCCTAGGTAGTTCAACGAACTGAATAAAACTCCGTAGCACTGCTATTGCTCTTGGAGCTGGTGCTGTCGCTTTTGCACTATAAGGAATTGTCGAAGAATCGATTACTAGATTAATTGCCATTATTCTCTGAATAATTTGTGCTTTTGGAATTTTCCCATCGGTGTTCCAAAAAGAGGTTGTTTCTTCTGTTCTTCTAATTTAGCAATCAGAACGACTTAACAGAACAATTAATAGATTAATTCTATTAATTTTAAGAAACGTTGTTTCTCTTGGAAAGTGATCTTTAAACGAATGCTTTCTAGAACAATTATTTTCTGACTCGCCACTTTGTTGACCAGGGGTCACTGCTGGAGCAGAACAGAACTACGAGACTCCTCACACAAGTTTCTCGATATGGGTGCTACTCGATGAGGGCACCTTTTTTTGCGTTGGTTGATGCCCTAATGCAGTCAACTGTCACATGTGCCAGTTGACTAACTCCACTGTTCTTCTGTCTCTAACCTGATCTTCTAAGTAAGCTATATAGGTGAGGAGTTGAGATCCTCCGAGCAGTGGAAACAAGGAAACACGCGCTCTAGATCTCCAAGAGAACCTGCCTTTGAGCAGGTTTTTTTGTGCCTTGCAATCCCTTCAAGTTTTCCAGTGGTCATCTCACTCATCCTGCAGTTAAGTGCTTGATAGGGAGGAGTTATAGAAACCTCTCCACTTCTTTTCTGAGTTCGCATCAGTGGCAACCAAGGACACCAGCAGGTCTATTGCCTGTTCTTGGTTAAAGGGTTTGCCATCGTGTGACCTAAATATCATTAAAAAATAGAAGTTTCTATACCGCTCT